>CALWOP010000101.1 GCA_944383195.1 uncultured Oscillospiraceae bacterium | reverse complement strand
GCGCTCAGGAGTACTTCAACATGATGCTGGCTGAGGAGAACCAGGACATCTGGCTGCAGTCCGCTACTTACTCCCCCGACATGGTGGAGGACGCCGTGGACATGGCCGTGGAGATCCTGAACGGCAACGTTCCCTCCGATCCTGTGAAGATCATTCCCACCACCGTTGTGGACCGCGAGAATGCTTCCGAGTTCCTGGACGAGAGCTCTCCCTATTAATTTCCCACTGACAAAAGGGGCTATGGCACTAGCCATAGCCCCTTTCCTGAAAGAACAGAAATGGATGTGATCCCATGACATTGGAGATGCGCGGCATCTGCAAATCCTTTGGCGCCAATGATGTATTGAAGCAGGTGGACTTTTCCCTGAAGGGCGGAGAGATCTGCGCGCTGCTGGGGGAAAACGGCGCAGGCAAGTCCACCCTGATGAATATTCTGGGCGGGGTGCTTCCGGCTGACCGGGGCGAGATCCTCATTGACGGTTCTCCCGTTCATTTTCATACTCCCGCAGACTCACTCCACGCCGGTGTGGCCTTTATCCACCAGGAGCTGAGTCTGATCAATGATCTGGCCATTTATGAAAATATGTATATTGGCCGTGAGCTGAAAACCAAGTCTGGGCTGCTGGATGCCCGGACGATGATCCAGAACACACAGGAGGTATTCGACCGGCTTAGCCTGTCCCTGGACCCCAGGGCCATGGTGCGGGACCTGGACGCCTCCTATAAGCAAATTGTGGAAATTTCACGCGCGATGATGATGCAGGCCTCCCTGATTATCATGGATGAGCCTACTACCTCCCTGACCGACCCGGAGATCGAGCGTGTGTTTGATATGATGCGGATGCTGAAACAGCAGGGCGTGGCCATCATCTTTATCTCCCACAAGCTCAAAGAGGTCATGGAGATCTGTGACCGCTACACAGTGCTGCGGGACGGCAATATGGTGGCCGCCGGGCCGGTAAGCGAAGTGACTACAGAAGATCTGGCCCGGTTCATGGTGGGCCATGACGTGCGCACGGAGAACCTGCGCCAAAGCCGGGAGCTTGGGCCGGAGATCCTTCGGGGGGAGCATCTGGAGGATGAGACCCATTTCCATGATGTGTCCTTTGCCGTCCGGGCCGGCGAGGTCCTGGGTGTGACCGGCCTTCTGGGCGATGGGCGCAGCGAGCTGTTCCAGGCGGTATTTGGAGCGGGACCGTATAAGGGCCAGCTGTGGATGGAGGGGCAGGAGGTCAAGGTGACCACCACGCCGCAGGCCATCAAGCTGGGCATCGGGTATGTGCCCCGAAACCGCAAAGAGAACGGGATCATCAAGGACATGGACATTGTGGAAAATGGCTCCATGGTGACCCTGCCCCGGCTAGTCAAGGGCGCTTTTCTGGACCTGGCCCGGCGGGATGCGGAGTTTGAACAGCAGGTCCAGAACCTGCATATCAAAATGGGGAAGAAGAGCGACCTCATTACCAGTCTGTCCGGCGGCAACCAGCAGAAAGTGGTGCTGGCAAAGTGGCTGTCCGCCCACCCGAAGGTCCTGATCCTGGACAATCCCACCCAGGGCGTGGACGTGGGCGCGAAAGAGGAAATCTACGACATCATTCTGCGTCTGGCATCGGAGGGCGTGGCCGTGGTGGTCCTGTCCAGCGAGGCCCAGGAGATCATCCGGGTGTGCGACCGGGCTCTGGTCATGTACCACGGAACCATTCAGGGAGAGGTCTCCGGCGCGGATATGAATGAGCAGACCATTATGCACCTGGCGACCGGCAGTGTGACGGCAAATCAGACAGAGGAGTAAGCGGCTATGGAAAAGAATCAAGTGTTGCAAAATCCCGGGAACCGGTTTCTGGAGGCGTGGAAACGCAATCCCCTGGTCAGTACCGGCGTGGTGCTGATCCTGATGGTGATCATCCAGACCGGGATCATGATCTACAATTTCGGAAGCGGGAGCATCGGCGAGTTGATGCTCTCCCTGCTCACCAACTGGCTGAACATCCTGCGCAATAACGCCCCCGTGGGCATCATTGCCCTGGGCATGACCTTTGCCATCATCTCCGGCGGGATCGACCTGTCGGTTGGCTCCACCCTGGTGGCAGTGGGCGCGGTGGTCATGGCCGTGGTGGACGGCAGCGCCACCGGCCTGCTCACCAGCATGGGGATCACCGGCGTTCCGGCATATCTGATCGCCATTGTGGTGGGCGTGCTGTTCGGCGCGGCGCTGGGCTGGCTCAACGGCGTGCTCATCGCCCACGGCAAGCTGCCCCCCTTTATTGCGACTCTGGGCACCATGCAGATCTTCCGCTCTGTCACTCAGCAGCTGACCCAGCACGCCAACCCCTCTGTGCCCAAGGGCTTTTTGCAGATCGCAAACCTGAAGATCGGCAGCTTTTACATCATGCCCATTGTCTACTGGCTGCTCCTGGCAGTGGCCCTGTACATCGTTTCCAAGCGCACGACCTTTGGCCGGCACGTCTACGCCATCGGCTCCAACGTCCGCACCGCCCGGCTGTCCGGCATCAATGTGAACAAGGTCAAGCGCCGCATCTATATGCTCACTGGTATGCTGGTGGCTCTGGCCGCCATCATCCAGGTGTCCCGCATTGGCTCTATGGACTATGCCAGCGCGGGCAGCGGCTATGAGATGGATGCCATCGCTGCCGTCATCGTAGGCGGCACCAGCATGGCAGGCGGCAAGGGCTCCATTGTGGGTACGGTCCTTGGTATGCTCATCATCGGCGTGATGAACAACTTGCTGACTCTGTTCGGCGTACCGCCGTTCCTGCGTGAGGCCTGCAAGGGCGTCATCGTAATCGTGGCTGTCCTGCTCCAGAAGAAGGAAGCTGACGCGTAAAATCCGACAGAAAGAGGGAATTGAAGGATGTTTAACATCGGTATCATCGGGTGCGGCAAAATTGCTCAGGTGCGCCACATCCCCGAATATGCGGACCATCCCCAGGCCAAGCTGGCCGGGTTCTTCGACCTGAACACCAAGCGGGCGGAGGAGCTGGCGGAGAAGTGGGGCGGAAAGGCCTATTCTTCCTGGGAGGAGATGCTCTCTGACCCCGCCATCGATGCGGTGAGCGTCTGCGTGGCCAACAACGCCCACGCCTCCATTTCCATTGCCGCCCTGAAAGCCGGCAAGCACGTGCTGTGTGAAAAGCCTATGGCTACCACGCTGGAGGAGTGCGAGGAAATGGTGGCCGCCGCGAAGGAGAGCGGGAAGTTTTTGATGATCGGCCAGAACCAGCGGCTGACCCGCGCCCATCAGAAGGCCCGGGAGCTGGTGGAGCAGGGAGTGCTGGGAGAGATACTCTCTTTCCGTACCACCTTCGGCCACGGCGGACCTGAGACCTGGAGCGTTGACCCCGGTAAGAATACCTGGTTCTTTGACAAGAACAAGGCGGCCATGGGAGCCATGGCAGACCTGGGCATCCACAAGACCGACCTTATCCAGTATCTCACCGGCCAGACGGTGGTGGAAACCACGGCCAAAGTGACCACCCTGGACAAGCGGGGCGCGGACGGCCAGCTCATCGGCGTGGACGACAATGCTATCTGCATCTACCGCCTGAAAAACGGGGCCATCGGCACCATGACCGCCAGCTGGACCTTCTACGGCGCGGAGGATAACTCCACCGTGCTCTACGGTACCAAGGGCATCCTGCGGATCTATGACGACCCCAACTATTCCATGAAGCTGATCTCCGCCAATGGGGAGAAGACCCTCTATGAGCTGGAGGCCATTCAGACCAACGACAATCAGACCAAGTCCGGCGTCATCGACTGCTTTATGGACTGCCTGGTGAACAATAAGGCCCCGGAGATCTCTGGGGAGTCGGTGCTCACCGCCATGCGGGCGGTGTTCGCCAGCCTGGAGTCCTCTGCCACCGGCAAGACGGTGGCCATCCCTCAGAACTAAGGAGGAAGAAAGATGAAACTGGGATTTGTCAGCGCCATTTTGGACGGCTGGACCTTTGAAGAAATGATCGACGTGGCCCACGACATGGGGTATACCTGCGTGGAGGTGGCCTGCTGGCCCGCCGGAAAGGCCGAGCGCCGCTACGCCGGGGTGAGCCACATTGATGTGGACAACCTGACCGACGAGAAAGCTGCCTATATTCTCAATTACTGCAAGCAGCGGGGGGTGGAGATCTCCTCCCTGGCCTTTTACCCCAACACCATGGATGAGGACCTGGAGAAGCGCGCGGCCAACATTGCCCACCTGAAGAAGGTCATCCTGGCCAGCGAAAAACTGGGGGTGGGCATGGTCACCACCTTTGTGGGTCGGGCTACCCACAAGACGGTGGAGGAGAACCTGGAGCTCTTTCGAGAGATCTGGCCCCCCATCATTGCCTTTGCCGAAGAGCACCATGTGAAGGTGGCCATTGAGAACTGCCCCATGTGGTTCGACGAGACCAACTGGCCCGGCGGTCAGAACCTGTTTACCAGCCCCGCCATCTGGCGCAAGTGCTTTGAGATCATCCCCAGCCCCAACTTCGGCATCAACTACGACCCCAGCCACTTTGTCTGGCAGCAGATGGACTATATCCGCCCCCTGTACGAGTTTAAGGACCGGATCTTCCATGTCCACTACAAGGACATCAAGCTCTTCCCGGATAAGCTGGCCGAGGTGGGCGTGATGGCCTATCCCCTCCAGTATATGGCCCCTAAGCTGCCTGGACTGGGGGATGTGAACTGGTCCAAATATGTCTCCGCCCTGACGGATATCGGCTATGAGGGTTACACCTGCGTTGAGGTGGAGGACCGGGCCTTTGAGGGGAGCAAGGAGCGGATTCTGGACTCTCTGCGTATCTCCAAGCGCTATCTGGATCAATTTGTCATCTAAGTCATAAGACGGGGAGCCGCCCTGCGGTTCCCCGTCACCCATATAGGAGGGCTAATTATGAAACGTATCATCGCCGTCAACTCCAACTGCTATCACGGATACTCCATCGAAGAGGCCATCGACGGCATTGCTGCCGCCGGATTCCACTATATTGAGCTTACCGCCACCAAGGGCTGGACGGAGCACGTATTTCCGGACCAGAGCTTCCAGCGTCTGTGCCGGGTGAAGCAGCGCCTTCAGGACAAGGGCCTGATTCCGTTCTCCATGAGCGGCCACTGCAATCTGATGGATACGGAGCGGATTCAGGACTTTATTGACAATATTCACCTGGCTGCCTTTTATGGCTGTGAGTATATCGTCTCCTCCATCGGAGAGGCCCACCTGGAGGACAAGGCGGTGGTCTCCAATGAGGAGGTGGCCAAGCACATCCGTGCCCTGGTGCCCGAGCTGGAGAAAAATGGGCTGACTCTGGTGCTGGAGGTCCATGGCGACCACGGTACAGGTAAGATTTTAAAGGAGATTGCCCAGCTTGTGGGCTCTGACCGGGTTGCGGTAGCCTATGACACGGCCAACGCCCTGTTTTATGGAAATGTGGATCTGTCCGAGGATCTGGATGCCAGCATGGACGCCATCCGGTATTTCCATTTGAAGGACAAAGGCGGGGAGCGGACCGTCTGGGATTTTCCTGCCTTGGGCAAGGGATGGATCGACTTCCCCATGATCTTTGACAAGCTGGAACAGGCGGGGAATGACAGCCCGTTCAGCATTGAAATTGAGTTCACCCAGGCCGGGTCCAAGAACCTGGAGGAGGTCAATCAGGCGGTACGGGATTCCGCGGAATACCTGAAAGCCCACGGCTTTGAACTGTGAGGTGCTCCTATGATCAAAATCGGCATTGTAGGCGCGGGCGGCATGGGGACTGTCCACTATCACAACTATCTGCACCTGGAGGACTGCGCGGTGGTGGGCGTGGTGACCCGTTCACCCAAGGGCAAGGCCCGCTCGGCTGAGTGGGGGATACCAAGCTTTGATACCATCGAGGAGTTGGTGAAGCAAACCAGCGCTGATGTGGTGGACGTCTGTACCCCCACCTACCTGCACAAGGACCACGTGACTCAAGGATTGAACGCCGGCGCCCATGTGATCGTGGAAAAGCCCTGCGCTCTCACCCGGGCAGACGCCCAGGCCATGTTTGATCTGGCGGAACAAAAAGGGCTTCATCTGTATGTGGCCCAGGTTTTGCAGTTTAGCCGGGAGGTGGAGGTGCTGCGCCGCCTGGTGGAGGAGCAGACCTATGGAAAACCGCTGGACGCCCTGTTTCAGCGCCTGTCCGCCCGGCCCGACTGGGCCCAGGGCGGGTGGCTGTTTGAACGGGACAAGAGCGGCCTGGTTCCCTTTGACCTGCATATCCACGATCTGGATGTGATTGCCGGCCTGTTCGGCGTGCCGGAACAAGTACAGTGCCGTTCCTGCCAGGGAGATGGAGGCAGCTTCCCGGAACTGTACCGCTGGGAATACCGCTGCGGCGGAGTAAATGTGGCTGCCGAGGCCGGTTGGCTCAGTGCCAGCATTCCCTTTACCGCTGTGTGGCGGGTGTACTTTGAGCGTGCGGCTGTGATCTATGACGGACAGACCGTCACCGCTTATCCCTATGGGGAAGAGCCGGTGGTGTTCGATACGGAGGAAACGGTAAAAATTCCCACAGGGATCAACGTGCCGCCCACCGGCTGGTATTGGAGAGAGCTGGGCCATTTCCTGGACTGTATTCACAGCGACCAGGACTCCCCTCTGGTACCCCGGGAACGGGTGTTGTCTGTGCTGGAGCTTTTGGAGCGGAGCGCTGTATAATATGCTCGGCCTGGTGTGCCCGGGACAGACCTTGACCCTTTGCGGAAAAATTGGCCCATCTTGTGTGAGAGCTGCCATATGTCGCTGGACTTGTTCGGCCATCTGAAAAAGCATCAAAATAACCACACCATATGGTGTGGTTATTTTGATGCTTATAAATTTACAATCAGTCGTCTACACGCTTTTGAATGGTGGTAGGTTCAAAGGAGCCAATCGCCTCACACACGTGGCACACATCGGGGCGCTTTTCATAGGTGGCGCCGCAGAACGTGCAGCGGTATCCCTGCACCGTCACCATCTGGGGGGCGGCGGGGGCGGCCGGCTTGGGCGCGGGGGCAGCGGGCGTGGCAGTCTTTTCTCCACCCGAGCTGTTCAGCTTAGCCAGAGCGGCCAAGAAGCGGAACTCGTGGTCCTTTTCGATCTTGGAGATCTGCTCGAAGAGCAGGCCGATCTCTTCAAAGCCCTCTTCCCGTGCGATCTGAGCAAAGGAGGGGTACATACTGCTCCACTCACCGTACTCACCCTGGATGGCTTCCTGGAGATTGGCGGCACTGCTCCCGACCCCTTTCAAACGCTGATAGAGCAGACGCCCATGCGCGCCCTCATTCTGGGCCATATCTTCAAAAAGCTTGGCCACCTCGGGCTGATGCTCCTGTCTGGCCTTCTCAGCAAAGAAAAGGTATTTATTGCGGGCCATAGACTCTCCGCTGAACGCGGCCAACAGATTTTGCTCTGTACGAGATCCTTTAAAATCCATAATGTAGTACCTCCGGACATAATTAATAATAATTACTATTATTTATTTTAATATACTGCTATCATGCTCATTTGTCAAGACAAGATGGAAAAATTTTATTTTGATTTTTTAACTGAGTAGTTTGATCCAGTAGTAAGACTCAAACGGCTGTTATTTAGTCCAAAAAGAAAAGCACCTGCTAAAAGCAGATGCCTTCTTATAAAATAAGTCGGAGCAAGCGATATGACGCTTGCTCCGACGTGGTGGAGGCGGGGAGAGTTGAACTCCCGTCCGAAAACGCATTCATGGGAACTTCTCCGGGCGCAGACGGTTATTGCGGAAGTCTTGCTCTTCCCGTTCCCTTTGCCCCGGGCAAGCCGTCACGCCCGGGGGTCAGGTAAGCTTCATCATGCATGGCCGGCGCAAAGCTTTGCCGGCGCACGTCCGCCACTAATCGACGCCTGAT
>CALWOP010000100.1 GCA_944383195.1 uncultured Oscillospiraceae bacterium | reverse complement strand
ACGCGGTGAAGCACGGGGGCTACGACCCCCACAAGGTGGGTCTGCTCATCACCCAGACCGGCGGCGGCTGCCGGGCCAGCAACTATATCCACCTGCTCCGGAAAGCCCTGGAGAAAGCCGACATGGCCTACATCCCCGTGGTGTCCGTCAACCTGTCTGGCCTGGAGAAAAACCCCGGCTTCTCCCTGACTCTTCCCTTCATCCGCAAGGCGGTGTACGCCATGATGTACGGCGACATCATCGTCAACGTGGCCAATCAGGTTCGCCCCTACGAGGTGAACGAGGGCGCCGCCGACGAGATGATCGACCACTGGTCCCAGAAGCTGGTAGACGGCTTCCAGGCGGGCAAGGGCATGAGCCGGGCCCAGATGCGCCAGAACTTCGACGCCATCTGTGCCGACTTTGCCGCCATCCCCGTGGCGGGCGAGCCCAAGATCCGCGTGGGCGTGGTGGGCGAGATCTATGTAAAGTTCGCCCCTCTGGGCAACAACAACCTGGAAAAGTTCCTCCTCAGCGAAGGGGTGGAGCCGGTGGTGCCTGGCCTGACCGACTTTATCATCTTCAAAATTTTCAACCGGGTATCCGACGTGGACCTGTACGGCGGCAAGTGGATCAAGAAAGCCGCCTGCAAGGCCTTTATGGCCTACATCGAGGGGTGCCAGAAGGACATGATCGAGGCTCTGGAGCGCTCCGGCCGCTTCCGCGCCCCCGGCACTTTCCGTCAGCTCCACAGCCTGGTACAGGGCTACCTGGGCGACGGCAACAAGATGGGCGAGGGCTGGCTGCTCACCGCCGAGATGCTGGAGCTCATTCACTCCGGCACCAACAACATCGTCTGCACCCAGCCCTTCGGCTGCCTGCCCAACCACATTGTGGGCAAAGGCATGATTCGCAAGCTGAAGGATGACTATCCTTATAGTAATATTGTGGCCATTGATTACGATCCCGGCGCCACCAAGATCAACCAGGAGAACCGCATTAAGCTTATGCTGGCCAACGCCAAGGGCCTCACCCATCAGGAGATCTCCCCCAAGCGGGAGCCTCAGCCCCAGCGAGAGCCCAAACTGGCCCACGCCAACGTATAAGAAGCTGTGGAAGTTCCAGACCCTCCGCCCTATGGGCGGAGGTTTTTTTCTTGCTCTGCACCCTGGAACCTGATATGATAGGAATAGAAACAAAAAGGAGGCCATCCCATGCACATCCCTTCCTGTGAGACCAACGAGCTGGAGCTGGTGCGCTTTGATGCCGCCCTGGAGGAAGCAAACCGCCCCAGCCCCGATTATGATATTACAAAATGGCTTTACGTGCCGAATTTCTACTCTGAGTATCGTTATATCCTGGGCACTCGGGGCAGCAAGCCGCTGATCTGCGTGGGCATCAACCCCTCCACCGCCGCCCCAGATGACCTGGACAACACCCTGAAGTCGGTGGAACGGGTGGCCCACCACAACGGGTATGACAGCTTCATTATGTTCAACGTCTACGCCCAGCGGGCCACCAACCCCGATGACATGGAGCTCACCTACAACCAGGAACTCCACCGTGAGAATATGCGGGCCTTTGACTACGCCCTGTCCCTGGACAAGGCCGCCTCCCCCGCCGTGTGGGCTGCCTGGGGGACCATCATCGAAAAGAGGCCCTACCTCCCCGACTGTGTCCGGGACATGATCGAAATCGGAAAGCACCGGGGAGCCCGGTGGTACTCGGCGGGCAAGCGCTCCAAAAAGGGGCACCCCCACCATCCCCTGTACCTCCGGAAGGACAGCCCCCTGGAGGAGTTTGATGTGTCCGCCTATCTGGATCTTCTCTAACTCAGTGCCAAATGTGAAAAGAGCCTGACCGCTTTGACGGTCAGGCTCTTTTTTCATTAGATAGCCGATTCCTCCATAGTCTCCTCCAGCAGTTTCACCAGCCGCCGCACTCCGGGATGTTTCTGTCCCGGCAGACTGAGCGCTCCAAAGGACAGCGGCTCCACATCCGCAATGGGGCGGCGGCACAGTCCTGTTGCCTGACTCCCGGGGACGTCTGCCGTTACCCCAAAGGCGTAGCCCGCCTCCACCAGGGTAAAGAGCACCTCCTGGTTGTCGCAAAATAAAATCTCACTGGTGGGCCTGCCTGCTACCGCCTGCCCCTGGATGACAAACAGCCCCTCTGGGCAGCTGGGGGGACGGCACACGGCGATCCGTCCCCCCTGGTGCAGCTCCTCCATGGTGATTGGTCCCTCCCCCGCCAGGGGATGGCCTGGCGCGCACACACAGCACACCGGGCAGCGCCGCAGCTGGCGATACTGCACCCGCTTCGTGCCAGCGCCTCCAAAGGCGAACATCAGATGAAGTTCCCCCTCCGTCAGCAGGTTTTCCAGGGAATCAAAGGGGATCAGCCGCAGCACAGGCAGCAGCTGAGGCTCCTCCCGGCGCAGCCGGTCCAGGGCGGGAATCAGTAGCCGCAGCTCTCCCGTGTTTCGGCAGCCCACCACCAGGCGCTGGGGAGCCTCTTTCTGTGCCTCTTTCATGCGGGCTCGGGACAGGTCGGTGAGCTTTAAAATCTCCCCGGCATAGTGTGTGAACTGAAACCCCTCCTGGGTCAGGCGGACGCTCTTGCTGGTGCGTTGAAAGAGCTTCACCCCCAGTTCGTCCTCCAGGGTATTGATCTGGTGGCTCACCGCCGGCTGGGTAATGCGCAGCTGCTGGGCCGCCCGGGAAAAGTTGAGAAAATTGGCCACTGCCATAAAACACTCCAGCTGGGTCGTATTCATATAATGCCCCCTATTTCCCGCTTTCATAATTTTAATCTATAAACGTCTTTTATAGAATATAGCACATTTGAATTTCACATACAAGAAAAATCGTGCTATAAAAAGTAAGGGTCAAAACTATTTTGCCCTTAATCAACGCAAAGAAGGGAGCTTATGACAACGCCAGCCAAAGAGCGAATCCTGCGGGACAACCGGCGCATCTCCATCCAGGTGGAGCAATGGGTCAACAGCACCATGGCCATCTGGGGGCTCACTGCCGCCCAGGTACAGGTACTGCTGTATGTGCTGGGCCACAGCGATGGTGGTACCTCTCTCACCCAAATTCATCGGGAATACGGCTATTCCATGGCCGCCCTGTCCTGCATTGTCAAGCGCCTGCGGGAAAAGGGCTACATTCAGGTGGAACACTGGGCCGGGGACGAGCGGCGCAAGCTTCTCTTTGCCACCCAGACGGCAAAAGAGCTTCAGCACCATCTGGACCACTCCACCCAGCAGCTGCACCGGCAGCTGTACCGGGACTTTTCGCCCCAAGAACTTTGCGACCTGGACCGGCTGCAGCGCAAGCTGCTCAACAGCCTGTCCGCACTTACCCATCCAGCAAAGGAGGAACCATCACCATGAAATCTGTTCTTCGGCAGCTGGGGCGCTTTCGGAAAGACGCCCTTGCCTGTGTGGGCCTGACCACCCTGGAGGTCATCACAGACATCCTGCTGCCCTTTATCACCGCCATCATCATTGACCAGGGTCTGGAGCAAGGCGACCTGCACACCGTTTACCGCTACGGGGCCCTGATGGTGGTCATGGCCTTTCTGGGACTGATCTTCGGAGCTCTGGCGGGCAAATATGCCGCCGCTGCTTCCGCCGGTCTGTCCGCCAACCTGCGCCAGGCAATCTATCACAGCATTCAGACCTTTTCTTTCTCCAACATCGACAAGTTCAGTGTCCCAGGCCTGGTCACCCGCATGACCACCGACATCACCAATGTGCAAAACGCCTTTATGATGGTCATCCGGGTGGCGGTGCGGGCCCCTCTCACCTTTGTGTTCAGCTATATTATGTGCCTCATCATCAGCCCCAAGCTGAGCCTCACCTTCCTCATCGCCGTGTTCTTCCTGATCGCGGTGCTGGGACTCATCATGGTAGTCACCATGAAGATCTTCAACCAGGTCTTCCGCAAGTACGACGACCTAAACGCCAGTGTCCAGGAAAACATCTCCGCTATCCGGGTGGTAAAGGCCTTCGTTCGGGAGGGCTATGAGAACGAAAAGTTTTCCCGGGCCTCCCAAAACCTCTACCGTATGTTTGTCAAGGCCGAGGGACTGCTGGCCTTTAATAGCCCGGCCATGATGACGGCGGTATATTTCTGTATCATCATGGTCTCCTGGATGGGTTCTCAGTTCATTGTGGCCGGAGACATGACCTCAGGCAACCTCACCAGCCTGTTCAGTTATGTAATGAGCCTTCTTATGAGTCTGATGATGCTCTCCATGGTGGTGGTCATGATCTCCATGTCTATGGCCAGCATCCGGAGAATTGATGAGGTGCTCAAGGAGCGGCCCGACCTCCACAATCCCGCCCGCCCCGTCCGCGAGGTGGCTGACGGCGCCATCGACTTCGACCACGTGAACTTCTCTTACAAACACGGCAGCGGAAAAAACGCCCTCACCGACATTGACCTGCATATCCGCGCCGGAGAGACCATCGGCGTCATCGGCGGCACCGGCTCGGGCAAGAGCAGCCTGGTCAACCTGATCTGCCGGCTCTATGACGTGGACAGCGGCCAGGTCCGCGTGGGCGGCCGAGACGTAAAGGAATACGACATGGAGGAGCTGCGCAACCAGGTCTCCGTGGTATTGCAGAAAAACACCCTGTTCTCCGGTACCATTCTGGACAATCTCCGCTGGGGTGACCCCAACGCCACCCAGGCGGAATGCGAAGCCGCCTGTCGGGCGGCCTGTGCCGACGAATTTATTGACCGCTTTCCTGATGGCTATGAGACCCGCATTGAGCGGGGCGGCGCCAATGTGTCCGGCGGCCAGAAGCAGCGCCTTTGCATTGCCCGCGCTCTGCTGAAAAAGCCCAAGGTCCTGATTCTGGACGACTCCACCTCCGCAGTGGATACCGCCACCGACGCAAAAATCCGCGCCGCTCTGGCCAAGCACCTACCCGGCACCACCAAAATCATCATTGCCCAGCGGATCTCCAGTGTGGAGGACGCAGACCGGATTCTGGTGCTGGACAACGGCCGGATCAACGGCTTTGACACCCACGAAAACCTGCTGAAGACCAACGCCATTTACCAGGAGATCTACGACTCCCAGGTGAAGGGCGGAGGCGACTTTGACCAGAGCGCGTGAAAGGAGGAACCATTATGAATCATACAAAATCCCGCGCCGCCTCTCTCCATGTGCTCAACCGGGTGCTGGGTTATATGCTCCGGCTCTACGCCCTCCCCTTTTTGGTAGTCATCCTGTGTATTATCGTCTCCGCCGGGGCCACCGTCATGGGAGCCACCTTCCCGCAAACTCTGGTGGATGACTACATCGTCCCCATGATGAACAGCGGCAGCACCGACTTTTCCTGTCTGGGAGCCGCCATTGTCCGCCTGGCCTGCATCATGGCCCTGGGCGTGGTCGCCGCCTTCGCCTATAACCGCATTATGGTCACCATCAGTCAGGGCACCATGCGCCGGCTGCGCAATGACCTGTTTCAGAGAATGGAATCTCTGCCCATCCAGTACTTCGACACTCACGCCCACGGCGACATCATGTCTGTGTACACCAACGATGTGGACACTCTCCGCCAGCTTTTAAGCCAGAGCATTCCCCAGGTCATCAACTCCCTGATTACCATGGCCGCCACCCTGGTGACCATGCTGATCCTCAATCCTGTCCTTACCCTCATCTCCATCTTTACCGCCATTGTCATGCTGTTGGTCACCAAAAACTTCTCCGCCCTGTCCGGCAAATACTATGTCCAGCAGCAAAAAAATCTGGGCATTGTGGACGGCTTCATCGAGGAGATGCTGGATGGGCAGAAGGTAGTAAAAGTCTTCTGCCACGAGGAGCAGGCCATGAAAGACTTTGATAAGGTCAATGAGGACCTGCGCCAAAGCGCCGAGTTGGCCAACCGCTATGCCAACCTCCTCATGCCCATCAACGCCAACATCGGCTGGCTCAGCTATGTGCTTGTGGCCATCGTGGGCGCCATTCTGGGCATCAACGGCCTGGCCGGAGTGACCTTGGGCACCGTCATCACCTTTGTGGGCCTCAACAAGAGCTTTACCCAGCCCATCACCCAAGTGAGCCAGCAGGTAAACTTTGTGGTCACCGCCGCTGCCGGCGCCTCCCGGGTCTTTGACCTGATGGATCAGCAGCCGGAGGAAGACCACGGCTATGTGGAACTGGTCAACGCCAAGGAAGATTCCCAGGGCCAGCTCAGCGAGAGCCCCGAGCGCACCAATGTGTGGGCCTGGAAGCACCCCCACAAGGCCGACGGCACCATCACCTATACCCGGCTGGAAGGCGGTGTAGTCCTGGACGGGGTGGACTTTGGCTACACGCCGGACAAGATGGTCCTTCACGACATCTCCCTGTGGGCCAAGCCCGGACAGAAGATCGCCTTTGTGGGTGCCACCGGCGCCGGCAAGACCACCATCACCAACCTTATCAACCGCTTCTACGACATTGACGACGGCAAGATCCGCTATGACGGCATCAACATCAACAAGATCAAAAAGCCCGACCTGCGCCGCTCCCTGGGCATCGTCCTCCAGGACACCCACCTCTTCACCGGCACGGTGCTGGAAAACATTCGCTACGGTAACCTGAGCGCCAGCGATGAAGAGTGTATGGCCGCGGCCAAGCTGGCCAACGCCGACGGCTTCATCCGCCGCCTCCCCGACGGATATGACACCATGCTCACCGGGGATGGTGCCAACCTCTCCCAGGGCCAGCGGCAGCTCATCGCCATTGCCCGAGCCGCTGTGGCCGACCCGCCGGTTCTGATTTTGGATGAGGCCACCTCCTCCATTGATACCCGCACGGAGAAGCTGGTCCAGGACGGCATGGACGCCCTGATGTACGGACGCACCACCTTCGTTATCGCCCACCGGCTCTCTACTGTCCGCAACGCCGACTGTATCATGGTCATGGACCAGGGCCGGATCATCGAGCGAGGCACCCACGACGAGCTGATGGAAAAGAAGGGCACCTACTACCGACTGTACACCGGAAATTTTGAAGAATCCTAACCAACAAAATGGACCGCCCCTGATGAGGCGGTCCATTTCTTATTTTTTTCGCTCTGCAAGCTTGTCCTTCAGCTCTTGGCGCAGCCGGAGCACTTGGGAAATGTGGTAATTGACCACCGTGTGTTCCACCAGGCTCTCATCCACCGGGCAACTGTCCGACACCTGGGCTCCCAGGGCCCGGAGGGCCTGGCGGTTTTCCTCGTTTAGACAACCCTGTTGTTCCATATTCCGCAGCGTAATGAGCTCCGTCAGCAGCGCCTGGGCAATGTCCTCGCAGCGCTCCAGGCGGCACAGCTCCCGCTTCTGTCGTTTCCGCCGCAGCAGTCGCTGCTCAGAAAACAGGGCCAGCTGACCCTCCAGAGCGTCAATTTTCTTTTCCAGCCCCTGTGTCTCCGGAAGATGGTTGTCTCCGTCAAACATATCCTCCAAGAACTCAATCAGGTCTCTGTCCAGTCCCTCCATGGTCTGCCGAATTTTTAGGCTGTTGTCATAGGGGAAGATCAGGGTGTTTACCGCCATACCGATGGCCAGGCCGATGGCCGTGTCCCAGATCCGCCCCAGGGAATAGGACAGGGCCTCCACCTCAGGGTTGAGGCACGCATTCACCAGTACCAGACAGGGCAGCACCGGCACAAGTTTTAACCGCAGACTTTGATACCCTGCCAATATCGCAATGATCCCCACACCGACCGCGGCCATCGGAGGAATATTCAAAGACAGCATGAACAGCGCCAGCAAGGCGCCCACCGTCACCCCACAGATCTGTGTCAAGCAGGCCAGAAGTGATGCGGTAAACGTAGGCCCCACAGCGGAGATGGCGCCGATGGTGGCAAACACCACTTTGGCCGGGCTGGCTCCATAGTGTTCCACCACCAGCAAAGCCAGCACCACAGCCAAGGCTGTCTTTATGGTGCGCATCCCAACGGGAAGCTTTAACGCGGCAAGCCGCTGATTCATGTCTTTCACCTCATCTTTTTTCTGTACTGGTTTAGTATACATAAAAAAAGAAGGAACAGTCAAGCTGTTCCTTCTTGTGTTGGCGTTACCTATCTTCCCGGTC
>CALWOP010000099.1 GCA_944383195.1 uncultured Oscillospiraceae bacterium | reverse complement strand
AGCGGGTTCCCTGTGGTATCTGCCGCTCCGCTGCCGTCCCGCTCCATAGTTTCATCTATGGCCCGACCTATGAAGCCGTTCACGCTTTCTCCCAATGCGGTGGCATGAGCCTGGATTTGCACCTTATGCCCCTTGTCTACACGCACTTTAATTTCATCGTATGCTTTTGCGTTATATCGGTCTTTAACTATGCTGGATGTCCTCCCCATGTTATCACCTCTACACTCATTATATCAGAATTAGCGTACTGGGTACAGTATGTATTTTCAACAAATCATACTGGGTACATTTGTTGTTACTGCCAATTTACATACTGGGTACAGTATGCTACAATAAGACCATAGCAAGGGAGAACAGCCCCGGCGAAGGTGGACGGGTAACAGCAAGAACACCACAGAAGAGCGGACAGGGATATGGTAAGACGCCCCCGTGAGGCGCACATAACGCCCCCCGCCGCCGGGCTCCCCAAAAAAGCAAAAAGCCCCAGGAGGGGCGGAAAGGTGGACAGTATGAGTGTTCGTGATATCGAAGCGAAGGCTCGGGAGCTGCGCCAGCTCCAGCAGTTGATTGAGGAGGCCCAGGCAGAGGCGGAGACCATTAAGGACCAGATCAAAGCCCACATGGGTGAGGCTGAGGAAATGCGGGCCGGGGAGTATAAGATCACCTGGAAGCCCGTGACCTCTTCCAGGCTGGACAGCAAAGCCCTGAAGGCCGCCGCCCCTGAGCTGGTGGAGCGGTTTACAATCGAACTTGTTTACTGATAAGCCCCTGTGCGCCGGTGCATAGGGAAAAGCGTTTTGAGAAAGCCCTGATAGCACAGAGCTACCATCCCCAGCCCTTTAAGCGGCCACACAGCGGCTCTCAGGGGCAAACAGCGAGGATCCAGCCGGTGCTGTCTTTTTCTTTGTATCGTGTATCAAGTTATAACCCGCCTGCCGTTTGACCGCTTTGCCCCTTGTGCATAATCAGAACAGAATTTTGCGGACAATATGGAATATGGCATTGGGTTGCTCTTTGGAGACAACCCAATGCCATATTTTTTACGGAAGAATTTGCTTTAAAACTCCAGTTCACCAATCTCCCGCTCCAGAAGTTCCACCAGAGTGCCATCCTGCACCAGGCTGACAATGTACTCGATATCGGGATAGAGGAAGCGGTCGTTGTCCACAAAGGGGACCGTTTTCCGGACAAAGTCCCGGACTTTTCCTAGGGCGGGCGAGGGCTCCAGCGGCTTTAAAAAGTCCATGGCCTGAAGCGCCACATAAATTTCAATGGCGGTCATATACTGCAGCTTCCGCACACACTGTCCGGCTTTCTTCGAGGCGTAGTAGCCCATGGAAACGGGGTCCTCCTGTCCGGCGCAGGTGGGGATGCTGTCGATGGAGACAGGAATAGCCAGGTGCTTGATCTCATCCATCAGTCCCGCGGCGGTATACTGGGTGATCATCAGGCCGCTGTTCAGACCCGGGTTGGACACCAGGAACGCAGGCAGCCCGTCATTCAAATTGCGGTTTACCATGCGGTCGGTCCCCCGCTCCACCTGGTTGCCCACAATGGCGCAGGCCATGGAGATAAAGTCGGCATAGGCGGCCACAAAGCTGCCGTCAAAATTGCCGGACATCAATGCCACGCCGTCGTCTTCCCCCTCAGCAAAAATCTCAGGGTTGTCGCTGATGGAGTGCATCTCGTCCACAATGACCTGGTAGGCGTCTTTCAGCATCTTTTTGGCCGCGCCGTGCACCTGGGCCATACAGCGCATAACATAGGCATCCTGAACCTTGGCGTCCCGGTATTTTTCGCAAATCTGACTTCCGTCCAGCATACGCAGCAGGTTGCGGGCAGCCCCAGCCTGTTCTTCGTGGCGCTTGGCACCATGCACCCGCGGGTCAAGGGCCTTTGTGGTCCCGCGCAGGGCCTCATAGCACAGGCCGCCTGCCAGTTCCACATTCTGCATGGTGGACAGAGCCTCATAAAGAGCCAGCAGCCCCAGGGCGGTAACGGTGATGGTACCGTTGGTCATGGACAGGCCCTCTTTGCAGGCCAGCTTGATGGGGGACAGGCCATGCTGCTTCAAAACCTCTGCCGCAGGAGCAGGTACACCATTTTGGAAAATCTTTCCCTCTCCAATGTACGCCATAGCCAGGTGGGCCTCAACTCCAAGATAGCCCACGGAGCCCTCACTGGGCGCATACGGGATGAGGTCCAGATTCAGCATATTGCGAATGAGCTCCAGGGTCTCCAGACGAATTCCAGAGTGCCCCTTTCCCGCGTTCAAAATGGTCTGGAGCATAATGGCCCTGGCCTGCACCCGGGTAAGCGGCTCGCCTACCGCCACAGAGTGGGTGCGCACGATGTTTTCCTGAAGGGCAGAGGCATCTTCGGGCGAAATGGTATACCGCACATTTTCCCCAAATCCGGTGGTCACGCCGTAAATAATGCGCCCTTCCTCCAGAAATTTATCCAGCAGCCGGCGGTTTGCACGCACGTTCTCCTGCATCTCTTGGGAAAATTCTACCTTGGCGCCGAATTTCGCAACGGCAATAAACTCATCCAGCGCCAGCATACAGTCGGTAATGGTGATGGTTTTGAGATTTTTCGCGTTTTTAAAATACAGTTCCATACCTGATACTCCCCTTTTGATTCAGTATAACACCTCGATCATAGTTTGGACAGTTTTCTTTAAGCAGCGGTCTTTTCCTCCGCCTTATAGGTAATCAGGGACACCACGATCAGCACCACCAGAGCCAGCAGGGAGCTTGCGATATCGCTGGGGATCCCGAAGAAGGAAAATCCGCTCCAGCCCAGGGCCACAAAGGCAAGGCCGCTGAACAGTCCGGCAAAGGCGCCAGCCTTGGTGGCTTTCTTCCACAGCAGGCCCGCAACCACGGGGGCGAACACACCGGCGGTAAACAGCGTATAAGAAGAATTCAGAACGGTGAGGACCGAGGGGATCGCCAGAGCAATGACCACCGCAACAATCCCCACGATCAGGGTCATGAGCTTGGAGAGGTTCAACAGCTTCTTCTGGGTCTCGGGCTTGTCGGGGTCGTCCTTATTGATGTACCGCACATAAATATCGTTGACCACATGGGAGGTTGCGGCTGTGAGAATGGAGTCCGCGGTAGACACCACTGCGGCGATAATGGCAGCCAGAGCAAACCCGGAAAGGACAGGGGGCAGGGCGGCGCGGATCACCGTGGGAACGATCATGGAGGAGACCTCCATGTCGGGGAACATGGCGCGGCCGGCCATACCCAGCAGCACGGGGAAGAAGCAGATGACCAGCAGAATAATGCAGGACAAAACGGCAGATTTGTAAGCAGTCTTGGTATCTTTGGCGGCAAACAGGCGCTGATATACGTCCTGACCGATCAAGGTATAAATAAACATGGGCATGATGAGCCAAAGGACATAGGAAGGCTCGGTATCCTTGATCAGATTGAAATAGTTGCTGGGCACGTCGTAGTTCTGGATCTGAGCTACAATGGCGTCCCAGCCGCCGGCCTGGACCAGAACCACCACCGCAGCGGTAATCAAGCCGACAGCGGCCACAATGATCTGGATAAAGTCAGTGACGGTCACGGCCCACAGCCCGCCAAAGGCGGTAAAGCCGATGAAGAAAGCGGCCACGATAATGGCACAGGTGGTCGGATTGCCCAGCCCCAGGGAGGACAGGATGCTGCCGGCAGAGGTGACCTGGCCCGCCAGAATGCCCACCAGAGCCATCAGAGACAAAATCGTGGTCAGCACACGCAGGAGCGGGCTGTTATAGCGGTTTTCAACGATCTCGGTGACCGTGTAAACATTCATGCCTTCCATTCTCTTCAGGATGAGACATACCGCCAAAATGCCAAGCGCGCCGGCGATGGGGCTCCAGTAGGCGCTCATGCCTTTTTCAAAGGCCTCGCTGCCCACGCCGATGACATAGCCGCCGCCGAAATAGGTAGCAACCAGTGTGCCCGTGGCCAGTCCCACCCCAAGCCGGCGGCCCGCCAGCAGATAATCGTCAATATTATTGTTAAACTTGTTGCAGTAAATACCCACGCCGAAAATCGCCGCCAGGTAAAGTACGATAATTGCCAATTCCATAAATGTTCCTCCTTTTATCACATCGCAAATAAGCGTTGCTTGCCGTTCGGCCACAGGATAAGGACCATCCGTTCAGAAACGGTTTATCCGACAAACGGCAAAGCCGCAAGGGACATTAAAACTCCAGCGCACCGATCTCTTTTTCCAGAATATCCACCAAGGTACCATCCTGCACCAGGTTGAAAATGTACTCGATATCGGGATAGAGGAAGCGGTCGTTGTCCACAAAGGGAACTTTTTCCCGAATAAAGTCCCGGACCTTGCCCAAGGCGGGAGAGGGCTCCAGGGGCCTCAAAAAGTCCATGGCCTGAAGGGCCACGTAAATTTCAATGGCAGTGATGTATTGCAGTTTACGAACCGCTTGCCCCGCCTTCTTGGACGCGTAATAGGCCATGGAGACCGGGTCCTCCTGGTTGGCGCAGGTGGAAACATTGTCAATGGTAACCGGGACTGCCAGGTGTCTGATTTCGTCCACCAGGCCCGCGGCGGTATACTGGGTAATCATCAGGCCGCTGTTCAGGCCCGGGTTGGAGACCAGGAAGGCGGGCAGGCCGTCGTTCAGGTTGCGGTTTACCATGCGGTCGGTGCAGCGCTCCATCACATTGGCCGCGATGGCACAGGCCATGGCGATCATATCCGCATGGGACCCCACAAAACTGCCGTCAAAGTTTCCGCACATCAGGGCCACGCCATCATCCTCCCCCTCCGCAAAGATCTCCGGGTTGTCACTGATGGAGTGCATCTCATTCATGATGACCTCATACGCTTCCTTGACCAGCTTTTTGGCCGCCCCATGGAGATGGGCCATGGAGCGCAGCACATAGGCGTCCTGCACCTTCACATCCCGATACTTTTCACAGATCTGGCTGCCCTCCAGCATACGGCGCAGGTTGCTGGCACTGGTGATCTGTTCCTCATGGCGCTTGGCCTGGTGAATCCGGGGATCCAGAGCCTTGGTGGTGGCACGCAGCGCCTCATAGCACAGGCCGCCCCCCAGTTCCATGTTCTGCATGGTGGTCAGCGCCTCATACAGGGCCAGCAGGCCCAGGGCCGTTACCGTAATGGTGCCGTTGGTCATGGTGAGACCCTCCTTATAGGAGAGCTTCAGGGGGGCCAGTCCGTGCTTTTCCAGCACACCCAAGGCGGGAACCGGCTTGCCGTCTTCATAGATTTTGCCCTCGCCGATGTATGCCATGGCCAGATGCGCCTCAACGCCCAGATAGCCCACAGAGCCCTCCCCGGGGGCATAGGGAATGAGCTCCAAATTCAGCATCTGACGGATGAGCTCCAGGGTCTCAATGCGGATGCCGGAGTGTCCCTTGCCCGCGTTAAGAATGGTCATAAGCATGACGGCACGGGCCTGCACCCGGGTAAGAGGTTCGCCCACCGCCACCGAATGTGTGCGAATGATGTTTTCCTGGAGGGCTGTGGCGTCACTGGGCGAGATGGTATAGCGGACATTTTCGCCAAAGCCGGTGGTCACGCCATAGATAATGCGCCCTTCCTTTAAAAAGTGCTCCAACAGCTCCCGGTTTGCCCGAACTGCAGCCTTCATTTCTTCCGAAAACTCTACCTTGGCCCCAAATTTTGCCACAGCAATAAATTCATCCAGCGACAACATACAGTCGGTGATGGTGACCGTTTGGATGGTTCTTGCCTGTTTGAATGATAGCTCCATAGCCTGCCCATTCCTTTCTTTATCTACCGGCCTTGCCGGTGCCGATTGCTTTCACGTTTTATTAACTAGCAAGCCCTATGCCAAAAATAAAAATCGATCAAAAAATTGTTTTCGGTTGAAAATTCAAGGTTTTTTCCTTTCGCCTGGCCAAAGTAGAAAAAATTTGACGTCAAAAAAATTTGCGTGAAAAAATTTTTTGCGCCAAAATATTTTTATTTTATTGACAAATTTTTCTTTGCTTGCATATAATGAACTCAAACTTTATGGTCCGGGAGGAGAGGCAGACTATGGCGGAACAATATGATTTTTTATTGACCCTGGCTTCGGACGGCACCATTGAACGGGTCCAGTGCTCCACACAGGGCCTTCTTTTGCCTATGGCGCCTCAGTGCGACAGCTGGGTGGGGCTGACGCCGGAGGCTATTCCGGATACCCGTTGGGACCTGGATGCCGGGTCCCTCTTATGGGGCCAAATCCAGTTCAGCGCCACCCAGCTCGAGCCTCTTCCCGGCCTTCGGTGCATTTTGATCCAGCGGCAAAGCCTTCGGGAGAAGCTGCTGGAAGGGACCCTGGACATTATTCCCGACGGCATCCAGATTTACGATATCAACGGCAATATACAATTCTTCAACCGCAGTACCTTGAACTTGCTGGAGTATCCCTCCTCTCAGGAGGCACAGGGGCGCTATATTCTGGACGTCTTTGCCGTCAACCCGGAATACAGTACCACCCTGGCGGTGCTGAAAACTCACACATCGGTGTCCGGCCGGTTCGACCGCTACAAATCCACCACCGGCAAGGATCTCTCTACCGTCAATACGGGCGTTCCCATCATCAAAGACGGTGAGCTCCTGGGCTGCGTCTCCTTTGAACGGGACATGCAAATCCTGCAAAAGGGGATCTCCGACTATCAAAGTATGCAGCAAATTTTGCTTCAGCACCTATCCGTCTCTCTGACTCCCGTGAAAAGCACCCGGTATACCATGCAGGATATCATCGGCTCCGACCCATTGCTGGTTTCCGCCAAAAACCTCGCCTCCAAAATGGCCCTGAAGGATATCAACATTCTTATCCAGGGGGAAACCGGAACCGGCAAGGAGATCTTTGCCCAGGGGATTCATAACCTCAGCTCCCGGAAAAACGAAAAATTTGTGGCGGTCAACTGCGCCGCGTTTCCCGAAACCTTGATCGAGGGCCTGTTGTTCGGTACCACAAAGGGGGCCTTTACCGGCAGTACGGATAAGGTCGGCCTGATCGAGGAGGCCAACCACGGGACCCTGTTTTTAGATGAATTAAATTCCATGAGCCTCAGTATGCAGGCAAAGCTCCTCCGCGTGCTGCAGGAAAAAACCCTGCGCCGGGTTGGCAGCACCAAGAATATTCCGGTGGACGTGCGTATCATATCCTCCTGCAATGAGGATGCGTATGCCCTCAGTGAAAACGGGACGCTGCGCCGGGACCTCTTCTACCGGCTGGCATCGGTGGTGGTGGAGATCCCACCTCTGCGGGAACGGATCGATGACATTGCCCCGCTCACCTGGCACTTTATCCGCAAAAATCAACAGCTGTCCGCCCAGCCCATCACAGACATCTCCCCCGGCTTTTGGGAGCGGCTGCGGCAGCACGGCTGGCCGGGCAACGTCCGGGAACTGTTTCATGTGCTGAGCTTCGCCCTCAGCGACTGCGAGGGGACCGTCCTCCAGGAAGAAAACCTTCCCGCCCGCTTTAAAACTTCTTCCAGCGTAAGCACCGAAAGAATTTCCATTCCCCATTCCTATCCCGCCGATTCTCATCCCGACTTCGCGCAAGGCCTTTCCCAACTGGTGAAAGACTATGAGCGGCAGCTTCTCCGCCAGGCCTATCTCTCCTGTGGCCGGAACGCAACCAAAACCGCAGAGCTTTTGAAAATTAGCCGCCAAAATTTTCAGTACTATTTAAAAAAATACGACCTAAACCGCGAACAATAATGCCGGCGCATAGCACCATCGCAACTAACTTCTAACAAATACATAAACTCTTTTTCCGACCCAAACCGTGACCCATACAGGATTCGGACCGGGTGGAGACAATGGAGCAAACAGGCACAAATCGTATTTTGCTCCCCAGCAGAAAGGGTTCAAAAGCTCTTAATGGAGCAGAAAGCACATCCGGGCCTCAGCTCATAGCCGGTCAGTCGGAGGTTCGAGTCCTTCTCCCGCAACCACAAAGTCGCTACAATCTAGATATTTTGGGCCGAACGCCTAGAGTATCAAGGGGTAGCGACTTTTTTTATTGCTCAAAATCTGTTATTTGTTCCATAGATATTTGTAAGCGTAAAATAGCGGAGGACCTTTCCCCCTGTGGTAAGATGGGAGTAAAAAGTCAGGGGGCAGAGAGGTCATG
>CALWOP010000098.1 GCA_944383195.1 uncultured Oscillospiraceae bacterium | reverse complement strand
AATTCCCGCCGCGGCGGGCTGATGCCCGCCACACCATTTCTGGCAGTGTGTTTTCCTAATATGAAACATTCATATGACCAGTGTCAACAACATAGACGGGAAATATGTGGCCATCGTCAAGGGTGCGTTTGACAGCATCGCCCCACTGTGTGTGGCCGGCAATATGCAGCAGGCTGCCAAGGTCAATGATCAGATGAGCCAGAATGCCCTGCGTGTACTGGCTATTGCCTATAAGATACTGGAAGAAGAACCCCAAGCGCCTACCATAGAGTCCCTGGAAAGCGATCTCATTTTCCTGGGCCTTGTGGGTATGATCGACCCGCCCAGGCCTGAAGCCAGGGAAGCTGTGGCGCTCTGCCAGAGAGCCGGCATCCGGCCCGTGATGATCACCGGCGATCATGTAGTCACTGCTTCTGCCATTGCAAAGGATCTCGGTATCCTAAAAGAAGGTGATCGGGCTGTTACCGGCTCCCAGTTGGATGCCATGACAGACGAGCAGCTGGATCAGGATGTTGAGCACATCTCCGTCTATGCCCGGGTGTCTCCGGAAAATAAGATCCGCATTGTCAAGGCCTGGCAGCGCAAGGGGCAAATCGTCTCCATGACTGGTGATGGCGTCAACGATGCACCGGCACTGAAAGCCGCCGGTATCGGCTGTGCCATGGGAATCACCGGTACCGATGTAGCCAAGGGCGCCGCAGATATGACTCTCACAGATGACAACTTTGCCACCATTGTAGACGCTGTCCGGGAGGGACGGGGTATCTATGCCAATATTCGCAAAGTGGTGGGTTTCCTGCTGGGCACCAATATTGGAGAAGTGCTGCTGGTATTTTTTGCGATGCTCCTGTGGCGCAAGACGCCCTTGCTGTCTATGCAGCTTCTGTGGATTAACCTGGTCACCGACTCTCTCCCTGCCATTGCGCTGGGTATGGAGGCAGTGGAACCGGATGTGATGGATCACGCTCCCAAGCCAAAGGGTGAAAGCATCTTCGCCCATGGCCTCGGTGTACGCATTGTGCTTCAGGGTGCGATGTTTGCCATTCTCTCTATGATTGCGTTCCGGGTAGGGGAATCCGCCACTGGGCTGTTGGCTGGTGGACAGACACTTGCTTTTATGACATTGTCGCTCTCCCAGGTCATCCAGGCTTACAACATGCGTTCGGAGCGATCCCTGTTCCATATTGGCCCCTTCACCAACCATAAGCTGAACTGGGCCTGTCTTATCTCTGTGGCTCTCATCGCCCTGGTTCTCTTTACGCCGGTGGGTATTGTCTTTGAGGTCGTGCAGCTATCCACCAAGTTGTATCTGTTGGGCCTTGGCCTGGCGCTTGTCCCGGTGTTGATCATGGAGTTGTCCAAAAGGTTCGGCCTCATCAAGCATCAGCATTGACTAGCGAAACTCCAATAACTGTGAGCTTTAAATTGTAATTTTGAAGTCCAAGACCAGGGCCTGCCCCGGCATGTGTTGTTCGCACATACCGGGGCAGGCCCTTTCTTACGCCGCTGCTGTATGCCTTTGAAGCGGCCACACAAATCCGATTTTCTTGTGTCTCCCATATCAACTTAATCTGATTTGGAAACAAGGGCTTCTGTCACCAATGACAAAGCTCAAATCCGGGATCAGATTTGGTGCTTCAGGCGTGTGATAATATGGGCAAAATGATGATAAAGTCAAGTACATAAATTGACGCTTTTGTCACCTTCCACTATAATAATGCTATAACAGCCTCAATGGGAAATGTTTAATTGGAAGAGGTGGAAGATATGGATCAAGATCTACCCCTGCGGGTTGAGGGCTGCACTGGACAGTGTATAGTGTGGGTGTGAAGGTAAGCAGATAACTGCCGAAGATCTTGCCGGACAATGGTATGCTGGTGCGGCTCTCTGAGGTATCAGGAGAAAAGGAGGGCTTATATAATGGATCACAGCGTTTTGACGATTTTTGATTTAGGAATTATTGCAGCATACCTGATCATTATGGTTCTGGTCGGGATCTATTCAGTCCGGCGAATTCAGAACACGAAAGATTACTATGTAGCAGGTCATTCTTTTGGACCAATGGTGCTGATGGCCACTGTCTGTGCGACGATCATCGGAGGCAGCGGGCTGATGGGTCGGGCTGGAGTTGCCTATACTGATGGCTTTAAGGCCGTCCTAACAGCAGTTCCATATCTGCTGGGGATGTTCATCTTTTCCGGTATCGCCGGGAAAATTTCGGATATTGGAATGCAATATGGAGTCACATCTATCCCCGAACTGTTCGAAAGGCGCTTTGGGAGGGCCCCAAAGATTACCCTCTCCGTACTGATCGCATTTGCGATGATGGGAACAGTCGCTTCTCAAGTGACTGCTACGGCCACGATCATCCGGATGCTGGGAGGCGAGTTTGGAATCTCTTATGAGACGGGAGCTCTGATCGCAACGGTCGTATTTATGATCTATACGGCCACCTCCGGCTTGTTTGGTGTCGTATATACAGATGTACTTCAGTTTTATATGCTGATCGTATTTGTATATATCCTAATCCCGGTGGCTGCGCTGATCAATGTGGGAGGATTTGGGAATTTTGCAGCTAACGTAGACCCAGCCTTGGTCGAACCGCATATTGACGGCAGTATTTTAGGGGATATTATCACTTATCTTGTCTTTACAATGGCCGGCGCAGAGATGTGGCAACGCGCATTTGCTGCCAAAAACCGGAAAGCAGCCAAGCGAGGGATGTTCTTGGGAACAGCCGTGTATGGCGTGACCATCGTCCTAGTCTATTTCATGGGTGTTGTGGGTCATCAGATCCTGGGGACGGACATCCTCTCGCAGTACGGTTCAACAGACGCTGTTGTACCGGCCCTAGCAATTAAAATCCTTCCGGCAGGCTTGACGGGACTTGCGCTGGCCGGTATGCTGTCGGTAATCATGTCTACAGCAGATAGTTATCTGCTGGTCTCTGTGCAGACCTGTGTCCACGATATTGGAAAAACTGTAAATCCGACGATGTCCGAGTGGGCGGAGATCTCTCTTTCTCGTATCTTCTCGATCATCCTGCCGCTGGGTGCACTGGCGATTGCGTTATACATCCACAACGCCTATAACATTCTCATGTTTGCCTGGAGCTTTTATGCAGCCTCGGCAGGGATTCCGGCATTCGCCGCACTATTCTGGAGAAAAGCCACGAAGGCAGGAATCATGTCTGCTTTGATCAGTGGTTTTGTGGTATGCGTAGGCTGGAAGCTGATGGGGCAACCCTTCGGTTTGGGAGCCGCAGTGCCAGGTACAATCGCCTGCGGGATTGCACTGGTCGTGGTGAGCCTCGCCAAATGCAAACGGTCTCCGTCCTGTTTCTTAGAGGGAACTAAGCAGAATTGATTAGAGGAACAACAACTTTTGATGTTAGAGAATTACTCTAAATCTTGAAGTATAATATTGAATATTGTTAAAGTCAATATAAAAGAATAATTTGAAACCCACGGGCGGAGTCTACGGTGATCTGCCCACCCCCCACCTGGACGGGACGGGTCTTTGAGGGTTGGTTTACAGACCCGGACAACGGCACTCAGGTGAGTGCGGCCACTCAGGTGACCGACCCGAACCCCCACACCCTGTACGCCCACTGGCGCCCTGCCGTCTATACCATCACCCTGACCCTCAACGGCGGCGCGCTGGATGAAGGCAGCGGCTTCACGGAGGCTTCAACCGGTTACTGGACGGGCAGCTATACCTTCAGTGCAACAGCGGATTTCTCCCTCCCCACACCTACCGGAGCCGGTGCGTTTGAGGGCTGGTATGACAATGCCGGTCTCACCGGAACGGCGATAACGAAGATCCCCGCCGGAAGCACCGGAGAAAAGGCATATTACGCCAAATGGAACAACGACTGCAGGATCACCTATCACAATATGGAGGGCCACGCCAACCACGCGGATAATCCCGACACCTATACCCCAGGCGGCAGCTTTACCGGGCACACTCTGCTCCTCCCGCCGGAGCAGGATGGTTGGACCTTCCTGGGCTGGTACTGGGACGAGGATTTTACAAGCCCGGCCGATGTGATCCCCGCAACTCAAACCGGCGACGTTGATCTGTATGCCTGGTGGGCGGAGGGCAAGGCCCACCTTATCACAACGCAGGAGGAGCTGGCAGATATTGAGAATCACGATAATGACATCCACTTCCTGATGAATGACCTGACCCTGGAGAGCTGGACAGCCAATTTCTCGCTGGATGGCCTCTTCGATGGCCGGGGACACACCATTACCTACGGAAGCGGCTGCACACGGTCGCTGTTCGGAAATTTGTATGCCGGCGCCGAGGTGAAGAACCTGAAGGTGGAAGGAGCGCTAACGCCGTCTTACCAATACGCCGGCGGGATCGCGGAGATGGTCTACGGAGCGATCACCGACTGCTCCGCGAACCTGACCATCAGCAAAAAGTCCAGCGGGTACTGCGGCGGTCTGGCCGGACTGCTGTACAACGGCGGCGTGATCCGCTTCACCTACGGCCTGCCGGAGGCCTGGGAGGATATTTCCGTTGCCATTGACGCGCCTAGCTGTGATTATGTGGGCGGCCTTGCCGGTGGGTGCATGGGAGGTGCCAGACAGATCGCCAACAGCTCCGGCAGGACTGTCACCGTGACCGCAGACCTGAGCGGCTACTACGCGGCAGGCGGTATCATCGGCAACAGCAATCTGACGGAATTATCCGGCTTCGCCGTGACAGTAGAGCAGATCGAAACCGCTGGCGGCGGCAGAGTACAAGGTGCGGGCGGCCTGGTGGGTTATGCCGGAGCGGCTATGACTATCGCCGGCTGCAGCGTGACCAATGCTACGGCGGATACCATTACCGCCCCATTTGTGAATGGGAGCAAGCCTGAATATAACGGCAAAGCAGGCGCCTTCTATGGCGCCGCCGGCGGTACTGTCTCTGACGGCGGTGACAACACCCTCAACGGTGCATCTGCCGATGTCAGCACCGGCAACCCCCTCGCGGCGGCCAGCGCCCTCCGCCTGCCCCTCCCTTCAGAGGAATCCGAGCACAGCTCCCTGCCGGAGCCGGAAAAGGCGGACCCCCTAACTCCGGCGCCGTTACCGGAGCATGAAACTCTGCCGGAGCCTGCCCTTCCCCCGGAAGGCAGTTCCCAGCCCGCCGAACCTGACCAAGAAGGGGAGGAACCCGGCGGCGGGCTGTCGGCTCCGGAGCCTGAGAGCTGAGAGGAATAGAGCCCAGGATCCCGCCGCGCAAAGCAACCAAAAAGATCCATGGGTACCGCCAAGCCGGCGGTACCCATGGATCTTTTCTTTGATCTGGCCACCGGGAACGCCCCTGACGCCAGTCACTTCTTCTGCTTTTCGGGGGCAAACTGGGTCATGACCAGAATGTCCCCCGGCCTGATCTCTGTCCTGCCGGAGGGGATGATGGTGTCCACCCCCCGTTTCACCAGGATGATCCGGGTAGAGTTCAGCTGTGGGATTTCTGCCAAAGTCTTGTGGGAATACTGTTTCTGGTGATTCACTACGATCTCCCGCAGGATCAAGTGCTCTCGATCGTCAAAGCTCCGGGCCGCCAGGACCAGCAAGTCCCCCGCCTCCAGCGCCGTCTGTCCAGTGGGGACGATGATCTCGTCCCTGCGGATAATCATGGAGACCAGCAGCTCCGAGGGCAGGCGCAGCTGCTCCAGGGTCTGCCGGCACCAGCTGTGACTGTCATCCAGGTGGATTTTAATGAAGCTGATGTCACTGTCCTCCTGATAGTCGTTAAAGGTGTGGCTGATATCCGTGGTCTGGTCAATCATAGAGAGTTTTTTGGCCACCCCGGGCAGCAGAGTGCCCTGAATGGAGATGGACATGATCACCATGCAGAACACCAGGTTGTAGAGGTTATAGGTGATCTCGATCTGGCTGAGGACCGCCCCGATGGCGAACACGATGGAGGCGGCACCCCGCAGCCCAGCCCAGGAGACCATCCCCACCTGCCGCAGCCTGGGGAGGAAGGGGGCCATCAATACTGCGGTGACAGTGGGGCGCACCACCAGGGTGAGCACCAGCATCAGTACCACCGCCGGAAGCAGAACCTCGGGCAGCTGGGCCGGGGTGACCAGCAGGCCCAGCAGGAAAAAGATCTGGACTTGGGCCACATGCGTCAGCACATCAAAAAAGTGGATCAGATACTTTTTTTGGGGCAGTCTTGCGTTGCCGATCCAGATGCCGCACAGATAGACACTCAGGTAGCCGTTCCCGTTGAAACTGGAAGGGATGGCATAAGCCAACACCATGACAGCCAGCAGGAAAATGGTATGGCTCTGCTGTGTGGGAAGCAGCTGCTGGTGGAGCAACTTCACGGCCAGCCACCCCATGGCAGCGCCGCACAGGGCCCCGATCCCGATTTGCTCCGCCAGCAGCAGCGGGATGTGGATCGGCTCGCCGCTCAGCAGCGCGATGGCCACACTGGTGAGCATGTAGCTCATGGGGTCGTTGGAGCCGGACTCGACCTCCAGAAGGGAGTCCGTATGGTACTTCAGCGCCAGTTTCTGGGTGCGCAGGATGCTGAACACCGACGCGGCGTCGGTGGAGGAGATCACCGCGCCGATGAGAAAGCTCTCCAGCCACGGCAGGGAGAGAATGAAGTGGGCGAATACCGCTACTCCGCCTGCGGTCCCCGCCACCCCCAAGGTGGACAGCACCACAGCGGGGGCCAGCACCGGCCGGGCTACCCTGATGTTGGTGCCGAAGCCGCCGTAAAACATGATGAAGATCAGGCAGACGGAGCACACCGTATTAACCGCTTCATAGTCGTTGAACGGTATCTTGAAAACACCATTCTCGCCAAAGAACATGCCCAGGCCGATGAAAATCAGCAGTGAGGGGACTGGCAGCCGCTCCAAAAAGCGGTTAAGCAGGATGCAGATCAGGATGACACATCCAATCAGCAGAAGAGGACCATTCAAAAGGATCACCAACCTGTCTGAAATCTATTTGGATATTGAGAGGAGTGTGGTTTTGCCAACCAGGGACGCTTGCCGGCACAGCGCACAGAAGACGCTGGGGCCTTTCTCGGCAGCGAGGCTCTTCATAGTTAATTTCCATTATATACGAAAACATGGCGCATCTCAATTGTATGAATCAACAGTTTTCGGCAGATGGGCAGGAAGCTGGCTCTTATGTGTACAATCAAAGACGGGCCTGCCACGAAAAATACGTAGCAGGCCCGTCTTATATGCTGTATTTTATGAAAGAGCCTCCGGATGCTTACGCGTCCTTGCTATCCCGGTACAGGAAGGTCACAATCTGGGCACCGGGTGCAGGGGGCGTCGGGGCTGAAGCTGTTGCCGCCGGTGCCGGAGGTGATGCCCTCCTTGACTGCCCACGCCACTGCATCAGCATAGTAGGCCTCAGCGGCCACATCGCCGAAGCTGTTGCCGGAGACAGCAGGGGAGCCATTGGCACGCCACAGGAAGGCGACCATCTGAGCACGGGTGCAGGAGGCATTGGGGCTGAAGGTGTTGGCACCAGTGCCGGAGGTGATGCCTTCCTCGACTGCCCAGGCCACAGCGTCAGCATAGTAAGCATCGGCGGGCACATCCGCGAAAACGGGGGCCTCCGGTTCGGTCTCAATCAGCTTGAAGCTGGCTTCCACGACGACCTTGGATCTGGGCATGGTAAAGGTGAATTTACTGTCTCCCTTATCCTTGATCTTGACAGCGTCTCCATTTTTATCCGTGACAGTCAGCTCATCCAGTTCGTAGCCCTTGTCAGGCTTCACGGTGATGGTCACGGTATCGCCCTTGTCGGCCCGCTCAGGGCCGACGGTGACGGTTCCATGCTTGCTGTCCTCCACGTCTACGATGTAATTCCCGCTGCTGGAACCGCCACCGGAAGGTGCGGAATAGTTAATCTTGACTGTTGTTCCGGTTACAACCTTCTCCGTCCGGCTTCCGGTAGCAATATTGTCCGCAGAGTACCCGGCTTCACCTAGTTCAATGGTCAGTCTCTTGCCGCTGACGGTAACCTGCTCAGTCTTATTGACACAAACCAGCACCGTAATGACATCGCCGTTGCCGGCTGCGTCAATAGCATCCTGAAGCGTGGGATACCGTCTCCTGGCTGTTCCAACGCCCGGTTAATAGCGTTGGCCAGGCGAACGGCCTCCGCAGAGGGCGCGTATGGC
>CALWOP010000097.1 GCA_944383195.1 uncultured Oscillospiraceae bacterium | reverse complement strand
TTCGCCTTCAAGGCCATGTGTGCCCGTGGCTGGGCCTACATCGTGAAGGCCGCCACCATTATTCTGCTGTGCAACACTGCCGTGCAGATCATGCAGACCTTCAACTGGAGCTTCCAGGTGGCGGAGACCGCTGACAGTTCCATCCTGGCTTCCATTGCAGGCCCCTTCGCCTATCTGTTGGTACCCATCGTGGGCGTCCTCAGCTGGCAGCTGGCAGCCGCTGCTGTCACCGGCTTCATTGCCAAGGAAAACGTGGTTGGCACCCTGGCCGTGTGCTTCGTGGGTCTGGAGAACTTCATCGACACCGACGAGCTGGCCATGCTTGAGGGCTCTGGTGCCGAGGTTGCCGGTATCATTGCCATCACAAAGGTGGCAGCTCTGGCCTACCTGATGTTCAACCTCTACACACCTCCCTGCTTTGCCGCTATCGGCGCCATGAACTCCGAGATGAAGAGCGCCAAATGGCTCTGGGCCGGCATCGGCCTCCAGCTGGGTACTGGCTATACAGTGGGCTTCCTGGTCTACCAGATCGGCACCCTGATCACCACCGGCTCCCTGGGTGCGGGCTTTGTCCCCGGCCTGGCCGCGGTGATCGTCTTCGCAGGGGTTCTGGTTCACCTGTGTATGAAGTCGGAACGGGATCTGAAACAGGAATATGCGCTGAGTGGAGTGAAATCATAATGACCACAACAGATTTTATTGTGATCGCGGTTCTGGCTGTCATTTTAATTGCCGCGGCAGGGTACATTTACAAGGCCAAAAAAAGCGGTAAAACCTGCATTGGCTGCCCGGAGGGCGGCTGCGGCGGCTGTTCCGGCGGCTGCGGCCACTGCGGAGGCTGTGATCATACTGAAAAATAACAGCCTTTAACGGTGATTGCAGCTGCGGTGCAGCTGTGACCATAAGACAAAATTTCTCCTCTTGATCTGGGGCGTGGGCAGGGAAGGATGTCCACGCCCCAAGCTATTTTCTTCTCTTCCGCCCCGCACGTTCCGTTGCAATAGGCAAAAAACAACCGGGAACTTTGGGAAAAAAACTTGACGTAGAGCGAATATTTGAATAAAATGTTAAGAAGTGCGTGCACTGGCAGCCCCGCGGGAAGTGAGCGCGGTCTGCCCCGTGTGCAGCAAAACGACAGAAGGGAACGAATATCGTGGAAGAGAAACAATTCCAACCTTACGTGCCGGCAAACAAGGTCATGCCTGAGTTCACGGTGGTCTCCATCGTACTGGGCGCCATCCTGGCCATTGTCTTTGGCGGCGCAAACGCCTACCTGGGCCTGCGTGTGGGTATGACGGTATCTGCCTCCATCCCCGCGGCGGTCATCTCGATGGGCGTCATCCGCAAGATCCTGCGCCGTGACTCCATTCTGGAGAACAACATGGTCCAGACCATCGGCTCGGCCGGTGAATCGGTAGCCGCTGGCGCCATTTTCACCCTGCCCGCCCTGGTCATGTGGGCCAACGACGGCCTGTGTGATGTGCCCTCCCTGGTTGAAATCGGCCTTATCGCCCTGTGCGGCGGCGTGCTGGGCGTTCTGATGATGATCCCCCTGCGCAGCGCCCTGATCGTTAAGGAGCACGGTGTGCTGGCTTATCCCGAGGGACAGGCCTGCGCCGAGGTGCTTATCGCCGGTGAGGAGGGCGGCGCCAAGGCGTCCACCGTATTCTCCGGCCTGGGCATTGCCGCTGTCTACAAGTTCATTGCTGACGGTCTGAAGGTTTTCCCCAGCGAGATCACCTACGACATCGCCCCCTACAAGGGCTCCGGCATCGGCATTGATGTGCTGCCCGCCCTGGCTGGCGTGGGCTACATCTGCGGCGTGAAGGTATCCTCTTACCTGTTCGCCGGCGGTGTGCTGGGCTGGTTCGTCATCATGCCTCTGATGGCTCTGTTCGGCGGCGACCTCATCCTGTTCCCCGCGGACAAGACCATCAACGAGCTGATCGCTGCTCCTGGCGGCGTGTCCAACCTGTGGAGCAACTTCCTGCGCTACATTGGCGCCGGCGCCGTGGCCTGCGGCGGTGTACTCAGCCTCATCAAATCCCTGCCTCTTATTATCCGTACCTTCAAGGACGCCATGGCTGATTACGGCAAGGGCCGCAGCAGCAGCACCCTGCGCACAGAGCAGGACATCCCCATGAAAGTGGTTCTGCTGGGCATTCTGGTGGTGGCCGTGGTCATGTGGCTGGTTCCCGCCATTCCTCTGAACCTGTTCACCGCCCTGATCGTCATCGTCTTCGGCTTCTTCTTTGCCACCGTGTCCTCCCGGATGGTGGGCCTGATTGGTTCCTCCAACAACCCGGTATCCGGTATGGCCATCGCTACCTTGCTCATCTCCACCCTGCTGCTGAAGGCCACCGGCAATGACGGCATCAATGGCATGATCGCTGCCATCGTCATCGGCGGCGTCATCTGCGTCATCGCTGCCATCGCCGGCGACACCTCCCAGGACCTGAAGACCGGCTTCCTGGTGGGCGCCACCCCCAAGAAGCAGCAGATCGGCGAGCTCATCGGTGTGGCCGTGTCCGCCGTGGCCATCGGCGCCATCCTGTACCTGCTGAGCATGGCTTGGGGCGGCTATGGCTCCGAGGACCTGCCCGCTCCTCAGGCTGTACTGATGAAGATGATCGTGGAAGGCGTTATGGGCGGCAACCTGCCCTGGAACCTGGTATTCGTGGGTGTGTTCATCGCCCTGGTGGTGGAAGTGCTGGGTATCCCTGTTCTGCCTTTCGCCATCGGCCTGTATCTGCCCATCTACCTGTCCGTGCCCATGATGCTGGGCGGCCTGCTGCGCTGGTACCTGGAGAAGCGCAAGTACGCCTCTGAGAAGGAGAAGGACAACACCGTCCAGTCCGGCGTACTCTACTCCTCCGGCCTCATCGCCGGCGAGGGTATCGTGGGTATCCTGCTGGCTGTCCTGGCCGTCATCCCCATGGGTCTCAACGCCGAGGGCAAGACCCTGTACCTCAGTGACAAGATCAACATCGGCGAGATATTCTCCATCGACAACATCGGCGGCCTGGTCTGCTTTGCCCTGATCCTGCTCACCATCTACTTCTTTGCTACCAAGGACAGCAAGAAGAAATAAAATATTGCCTTTTTTCAAGCCGGGCTGTATACTTTGGTATGCAGCCCGGTTTGGGCTATTATCCACGAGGAGAACACAATATGGCCAAACAGAAACATGACAACTATTTGGATTTTGTCCCCGTAGTTAATCCCAAAAACGACTGGAGCCAGGATGATCAGGGCATTGTGACCATCCATATGGTCCACCGGGGCTTCTATGCCTCCATCGCTCAAAAATTCTTTCACACCCCACGGGTCAGCCATATCAAGCTGGACGAGTACGGCAGCTTCCTCTGGAAGGAAATTGATGGCAAGCGTACCGTAGGCCAGCTGGCACAGCGGATGAAGGAGCAATTCGGCCAGGGCGCCGAACCCCTCTATGACCGGCTGGTGCACTATATGCAGATCCTGCGCAACAACCAGTTTGTTCTGTTTGCGGGAAAGGATCGGGTGAAGCCGTGAATATGCCGCAGATGATCCTGGGCATTCTGGCCTTTGCCCTGGTTACCGCCGTACTGTATGTCTGGGGCCTGCACAAAAGCATGACCCAGGCGGGTGATCTGCAGCGGATTTTGCTGAACAAAAGCGCTCAAAAGGTGGTAAGCTATCTGAAGAAGCACGAGAGCATCTCCTTGGAGGAGATGGCCGGACTTTGCCGGAATGTCAAGGCCGGACAGTTCTGGTCCCGGCAGCGGGCGGCAGTGCAGAATCCCCAGGCCTTTGCCCCGCAGCTTGCTCAATATATGACGGAGCAGCTGCTGGTTCAAAAGCTGCCTAACGGCCGCTTTTCTCTGAGATAAGCAGATTTTACGAAAGGAAGGAAACAGCAATGCAGGTTTTGGAACATCTGGAACCCAAACAGGTATTTTCGTTTTTTGAGGCCATGTGCGCCATCCCCCATGGCTCCCGAAACACCAAGGCCATCAGCGACTGGTGCGTAGCCTTTGCCAAGGAGCGGGGCCTGGAGCACTATCAGGATGAGGCCAACAACGTCATCATCATCAAGCCCGCCGCCCCCGGCTATGAAGCCGCCCAGCCCATCATTCTCCAGGGTCATCTGGACATGGTGTGTGAAAAGGCTGCCGGCTGCCCCAAGGATATGGACCGGGAGGGACTGGATCTTGCCATCGACGGCGACTATGTCTACGCCAAGGGGACCACGCTGGGCAGCGATGACGGCATCGCCGTGGCCATGGCCATGGCCATTCTGGATGACAAGTCTCTGCCCGCCCCCCGCATTGAGGCCGTGTTCACCACCGATGAGGAGATCGGCCTGCTGGGCGCTACCGCTCTGGACGTCTCTCCCCTGAAAGGCCGGGAGATGTTGAATCTGGACTCGGAAGCGGAAGGGATCTTCACCGTCAGCTGCGCCGGAGGCAACACCACCGCCTGCATCCTGCCTGTGACCCGGGCTGCCTTTGCGGGCGCCGCCCTCACTGTCACTGTAGGCGGCCTCACCGGCGGCCACTCCGGCGCGGAGATCCACAAGGGGCGTGCCAACTCCAATATGCTCATGGGCCGGGTCCTCCTGACGCTGGCCCAGAAGATGGACCTGCGCATCCAGCGTGTGGACGGCGGCCTGAAAGACAACGCCATCCCTGTGGAGACGCGGGCCACCCTGGTAGTGTCCGACCTCCAGGCGGCTGAGCAGCTGGCCGGTGAGATGGAAAAGACCCTGCAAAACGAGTACCGGACCACCGACCCCGCCCTGTTCGTCCGCGCAGAAGCCGCCCAGAGCACCCAGCTTCCTCTGGATCAGGCTTCCACCGGCAAGGTCATCTGTATGCTCCAGTGCCTGCCCAACGGCATTGAGGCCATGAGCGCCGAAATCCACGGTCTGGTCCAGACCTCCCTGAACATGGGCATCCTGGTCACTGAGGAGGATGAGGTACGGGCCTCTTACAGCGTGCGCAGCTCCGTAGACTCCCAAAAGCAGATGCTCAAGGAGCGGCTCAGCTGCCTGATGGAGCAGCTGGGCGGCCGGGTGGAGTTTTCCGGAGAGTACACCGGCTGGCAGTATCAGGAGCACTCCCCCCTGCGGGAGCGGATGGTAGCGGTGTTCCAGGAGCAGTACGGCAAGGCCCCCAAAATTGAGGCCATTCACGCCGGACTGGAGTGCGGCATTTTTGCCGGGAAGTTGCCCGGACTGGACTGCGTCTCCATCGGGCCCGACCTGCTGGAGATCCACACGCCCAGAGAGAAGATGAGCATCTCCTCGGTACAGCGGGTCTGGGCGTTCCTGCTGGAAGTCCTCAAGCGCTCCAAATAACCCAGCGGTTCCACAACAAAAGGCGGAGGGCACGACATAGTCGTGCCCTCCTATTTTTTATAAGCAAACCTGGGTATGTTCCGGTTGGAACACAGGCCCGTGCCCGCTTTTTACAGATCCAGCTGGATCGTCTCCTCATAATCCCCGCTGATTGCCGTATGGTGCTTCTTGAGCCAGCCATGGCTTGTATAATGTCCATCCATAATGGGGTGGTAATAGGTGTTCCCGTCTCCATAGCTATAGATGACCAGGCTGTCTTTTCCTCCGGCCGTGGGCACCTGTCCTTTTTTGCTCCAGCTATAGTCCCCTCCTCCAACCTAGGACACCACAGCAGTATCCATAGCTGCACACCTGTGGGCCAGTGGCTTAGTTGGGAAAGAAAACGATGTACTTGAAATTTTTGAGTCAACCCCTCTACCAATAATACTGACATTGAGGATTCAAACACACATTGCTCATTTCATACTGATTTCCTTTTTTCCCGATAATCGTGAACCGTTCATGCTCCAGCAGCACTCTTGTCTGTTCACAGCCACAGGCCGGACATATTTTTGTAAAAAGACTATTTTTTGTATCATATTCCCCAGGTTTTGACCGTAAAAAATAGGGTTGGGCCTGTAATTGCCGGCCAGTTACTCTCCGATAGCCTGTGATCCACTCTTCCGGCCATCCCAGCGGCAGCAAGACCTGATCCGCGCCGCCAGGCAAAATCGTGCCGCTTTTTAAGCGGACTGGAGCAACGATTCCAACACTAATGGTTGTATTCGTAGGTATAAGAAGTTTTGCCTCATACATTTTGGTATTCATCCACGAGGGGTCGAGTGCCAGACGCAGTTTCGCGTCAATGACTGACTCCGCAAATTCGGTTGAGGCAAAGCCTCCGAACAGCTTGGCTCCTTTCGCGTCGGCATGATCCGACCCACTGTACTGCCCAAATACACGATAGAGAATGAGCGGTTGCAGTGTGCGAAAAGACCTGTATTCACCGTTTTGAAAACTTTCAACAACTTGAGACACATATTGAATACGATCGATTTCCGCTGTTTTTCCCGCCAATATGGTCTTGTATTGCTGATTAAACGCGCCAGGTTGATAATGGACGATCGCGTCGTAGTCGCAATAATTCTTCATGACCCTCTCCGTATACTGGTTTTCAGCAATAAATGGCTGACCCCCTCTTGCTTGGGAGGTACAAAAAAGCACACGCCCACACGTGTCCTTCCTTTTAAAATGGTGAACAGTTTCGAGAACATCTCTCATATCTGCACCCGAAACCAAAGCGCAGCCCAGCTTCTGACACGGCCTTTCTGGGCCGCGCCGCAAGTGCGGCGTAAATCCGGAGCGTAGCAGAGAATTGCGCAGGAGTGGCTTCACCGTCCCCGAGCATTTTAATCTAAAGGGTGGAGCCGCCCTCCGGGCGGCGAAACCCAAAAAGAAAGACACGTTTAGACGTGTCTTTCTTTTTGGAAAGTGCAAACAGTTTTGTGGATATGCCTCCAGGTCTGCACCCCAAACCAAATTACAACCCAGCGCAAGCGGTTGCGATTTGGAGAGGAGGAGCAGCAAAATGAGTGCGCTTTGACTTTTTACAAAAAAGTCGGAGCAAGCGATATGACGCTTGCTCCGACGTGGCGGACTCCTTCAGTTTCGAACCCCCCGATTCCAAAACCGTTGCACCGCAACGGTCTTATTTTTTCAATTTGGGGAGTTACATTTAGAATTTTTCCTATCCGTAACGACCATCTTCAAACTGTGACAATTTGTCACGATTTCGTTGCCTTCATTTTTCATGCGCTGTTTGCGCTTACGCCAATATGCCGCAGGATCAGCACTGTCCGTCAGCACACCGATTACATCAACAACGGAAAAATACCATTCTTCCTTTTCCTCATCCCATGCAGTGCGGATGTGCTTATTCTCAAATAATTGGATCTTATCGTTTTGAGTCATCCTAACCACACCTTGCTTCATTTCCTATCTGAGATATCAAAGGTTTGAATAGTTGTTCAATCGTATTGGAGCTGACGATAATCCCCTCGAAATCGAGGGGATTAAGTTCTGGCTCCATTGAATGTTTCCTACCAAGCTTAGTTGCTAAACGCATGTCCTTGTAGGCATACATCCCACCATAGATGCCACGGCCTTCGCCCATTCGCAAGTTTTCGGTATATTATTTTTTACTCCGCAGGAGACAGTTCTCCGCTATGAGCCTCCAGAGCTTCGATTCGGTGATCCTGCGTCAAAATCTCCATCTGGCTGATAGCGATGGCATTGAGCTTTGCCAGCCGCTCCGCCTGAGACATCCCCTCGTTGATGAACACCGCATTCAGATTTTCCAGATTGGACAAGCAGACCAGCTGCGAGACATTGGCGTAGTCTCGGATATTTCCTTTCAGATCCGGATGGCTGTCCCGCCACTGTTTTGCAGTCATACCGAACAGGGCCATGTTCAGAACATCGGCTTCACTGGCATACACCATGGAGACCTGCTTTACAGAAAGCTCTGGCGGAATCAGATTCTCCTTGATGGCGTCCGTATGGATGCGGTAGTTAATCTTGGCCAGGTTTCGCTTGATGTCCCAGCCGAGTTGCTTCATCTCCTCGGTCTTGAGCCGCTCAAATTCCTTGACCAGATACAGCTTGAATTCAACAGAAATCCAGGAGGCAAACTCAAAGGCGATCTCTTTGTGTGCATAAGTGCCGCCGTATCGGCCGGCTTTTGAGACGATGCCGATAGCGCCGGTTGCCTCTATCCACTTTTGGGGAGTCAGCACAAAACTGTTCAGACCGGCCTGACTCCTAAACGCATCGAATTCGACACGGTTAAATTCCGGGTTGTAAAGGGACT
>CALWOP010000096.1 GCA_944383195.1 uncultured Oscillospiraceae bacterium | reverse complement strand
GTGGACTTGTAGGCCACCTGAGCGCGGCCCTTGCGTACCAGCTGGTTAAAAGTAGGCATTAAATTTCCTCCTTTCTCAATTTCTGCCCCATAGGGGCGTAATCTATATTTTAACAAAATCGGGAAGTTTTATTCCTGATCTTGCTAAAACCGGAAAAAATCGGCGGTTTATTTTAAAAGCGCCGCCACAGCGCTCCCCACGGCAATGCCGCAGGCGCAGCCCAGCTCTTTCATGGAAGGCACCTGCTGCACAGGCACCTGCTGGTTGACCGCTGTCTGGACCAGAGGCTGCAAAAGTCTGGGGTCGGCGTCCACGGCTATATACAGACGCGCCACCCGCCCGTCTTTCAGGGCACGGCGCACCTGCTTGGCTCCAACCACCTTATTGGGGGTGTTGAGTTCCTGGATCATTTCGGTGCCCTCCTCCTCGTTGGTACAGAGTGATCATCGGGTAAAAGGGCACACTGCCCCTACCACCGCAAGTTGAAATTATAGCATCTCCAAGCCCCCGCGTCAAGGAAAATTCCCGGGCAATTTGACAAATTTTTGTGTTTATATGGCAACCAGAGGGGGAATTTTGCGTCCTGATGGACAAAGGGCCATTTCATCCGCCCATTTTTCTGTGATAAGGAGGACTCTCAGATGAAACGCTTGTGTGCTTTGCTTCTGATTCCCGCACTATGTTTCGCCCTGGCTGGGGGCTGTGCTGCCCCCTCCGCCGTCCAGGAACTTTCCGCTCCCCCGGTTACACTTACCACTCAGGACATGACGGCATATGATCTGGACGCCCCCCAGACCTATGCAGCCCTATCTGATTTTGGCCTGACGTTATTGCAAAATGCCCGTCAGCAGGGAGAAAATACGCTGGTCTCCCCCCTGTCCGTCTCCCTGGCCCTTGCCATGGCGGCAAACGGAGCTCAGGGAGGAACCCTGGAACAGTTCCAGCAGGTGCTGGGAAGCGGACTCCCCTTGGACTCCATCAATACTGCCTGCGGCGCGCTGATAGCAGCCTACACAGAACTTCTGGGCGGCTCCACCCAGTGCTCCATTGCCAACAGCCTCTGGGTGGACCCAGAGGGGCAGATCCGGGAGGACTTTATTGGAAAATGCACAGGTATCTTTGTTGCCCAGGTCTTTCAGGGGGACCTGTCCGCCCCTGGCATCGTAAACGATCTTAACAGCTGGGTGTCCAAACACACCAACAAAATGATTCCCCAGATCATTTCCAAGCCCTTCCGGGAAAACACTGACGCCCTTTTGGTCAATGCCCTGTATCTCAAAAATACCTGGGCCACAAAATTTGACCCTCTGGATACCTCTCCCCGGGACTTTACCCACGAGGACGGCTCCACGGAGCGGCTGCACTACCTCAACCACTTCTCCCTGTCCTTCCCCTACCTCTCCAGCGAAACCTGTGAGGGTGCTATCCTCCCCTATGACGACGGGCGGCTGGGCTTTTTCGCTCTCATGCCCAAGCTCTACCCCGATGCTCCCGACTTTGATTCCTGGTTGGACAGCCTGGAGGGTAAGGCGCTCTCTCAACTGATTTTATCTGGGAAAGAGGCGGACTTTCTTCGTCTAAGCCTGCCTAAATTTGAGGAGGAATGGAGTGGGGAACTTCAGGATGTGCTGGCGGACATGGGGCTTTCATTTGCCTTTGACCCCAAACTGGCCGATTTCTCTCAGCTGGGGGGCAATCCCTATGGATATTACCTGGCTCAGGTCATCCATGCCGTCAAAATCGAAGTAAACGAAAAGGGGACCGAGGCTGCGGCGGCTACGGCAGCCGTTGCGGAAAGCGGCTCCGCCGCTCCTCCTGAAGTCGGGATCACCCTGGTCTTTGACAGGCCGTTCCTCTATGGTATCGTGGATTTGCAAAACGGCGTTCCCCTGTTTTTAGGGACCTTTGAATAAACGGTTCCCTCTCCTGCCATACTAGGAGAACTCTATTAAAGGAGGGAACCTTATGACTGCCCATGTGAATGGGAGCTGCATCGGCTGCGGTCTGTGCGCCAATATGTGCGCCGGTGTGTTCACCATGACTGATGAGGGCGTGGCGGCCGCCCGGGATGAAATCTTCCCGGAGCAGGAGCCCCAGGTTCAGGAGGCGGCGGAGAGCTGCCCTGTACACGCCATCGAAGTAAGTTAAAGGAAAAAGCGGCCCGCCAATATGGCGGGCCGCTTTTGTTTTTTATTCATAGAGCACGCGTTCTGCCTAGACTTCCTGCTCCTGAGTGCTGCTCTCCAGCACCATCTCACCCAGGTCGGACAGGTCCAGCTCCAGACCGCCCAGCTCTTCCTCGTCCTCCTCGTCCCGATCCATCTGGGGCGCGGACTCGGCGGCGGGCTGCTGGCCCAGAAGGTTGCCCTCATCGTCGATCATGTCCTCCTTGCGGTACTGGGCAAGGCCAGAACCGGCGGGGATCAGCTTACCGATGATGACGTTCTCCTTCAGGCCCTGGAGGTGGTCCACCTTGCCCTTGATCGCAGCCTCGGTGAGCACCTTGGTGGTCTCCTGGAAGGAGGCAGCGGACAGGAAGGACTCGGTGGCCAGAGAGGCCTTGGTGATACCCATGAGCAGCCGGGTGCAGGTGGGCAGGCGCAGCTCCTCGCCCATCTCGTTCTTCTCACCGGCAGCGATACGGTCCTTGACCGTCTGCTCGGCATCCAGGAACTCGATGATATCCACCGTGGAACCGGACAGCAGGCTGGAATCCCCGGCGTCCTCCACACGGACCTTGCGCATCATCTGGCGGACAATGACCTCGATGTGCTTATCGTTGGTGTCAACGCCCTGTTGACGGTACACCTTCTGAACCTCGCGGATCAGGTAGTTGTGACAGTCGGACAGGCCGCGGATACGCAGCACCTCGTGGGGAGACAGGGCGCCCTCGGTGAGCTGGAAGCCCTTCTCCACTCTCTCGCCGTCCTTCACCTTGATGCCGGCGGAGTAAGGCAGAGCGTAGGTGACCACCTCGCCGTCGTCGGCGGTGATGGTCAGGTTGCACATCACGTTGCGTTTGGTCTCCTCGATGGTCACCCGGCCGCCAATTTCGGCCAGCTGGGCCATCTTCTTGGGCTTGCGGGCCTCGAACAGCTCTTCAACACGGGGAAGACCCTGGGTGATATCGCCGCCGGCTACGCCGCCGGTGTGGAAGGTACGCATGGTCAGCTGGGTACCAGGCTCGCCGATGGACTGGGCGGCAATGATACCAACGGCCTCGCCGGCGCCCACAGGCTCGCCGATAGCCAGGTTGATGCCGTAGCACTTGGCACACACGCCACTGCGGGCGCGGCAGGTGAGCACGGAGCGGATCTTCACCGCGTGGATGCCGTGGGCCTCCAGAACGGCGGCGTCATCCTTGCGCAGCATGGTGTCGCGGGTAAACAGGACCTCGCCGGTGGCAGGATCCACAATATCAGCGGTGGGATAGCGGCCGTGGACACGCTCGGCAAAGGTCTCGATGACCTGACCGTGCTCCTCGATCTCACTGACCTCGATGCCGTCGTCAGTGCCGCAGTCGTCCTCCCGGATGATGACCTCCTGGGACACGTCTACCAGACGGCGGGTCAGGTAACCAGAGTCGGCGGTACGCAGAGCGGTATCGGCCATGCCCTTTCGGGCGCCTCTGGAGGAGATGAAGTACTCCAGAACGGACAGACCCTCACGGAAGTTTGCCTTGATGGGGATCTCAATGGTACGGCCGGCGGTATCGGCCATCAGGCCACGCATACCGGCCAGCTGACGGATCTGAGCCATAGAACCACGGGCGCCGGAATCGGCCATCATGAAGATGGGGTTGTACTGGTCCATGGACTCCTGGAGGGCGTCGGTCACGTCCTTGGTGGTCTTTTCCCAGGCGGAGACGGACAGGCGGTAGCGCTCGTCGTTGGTGATGAGACCGCGGCGGTACTGCCGGTCGATCTTGATGATCTCCTGCTCGGTCTCCCGAATGAGTTCATACTTCTTGGCAGGCACGGTCATATCGGCGATGGCCACGGTCAGGGAGCCCAGAGTGGAATAGTGGTAGCCCAGGTCCTTGATGGCGTCCAGCACGCCGGCGGCCACAGTGAAGCCATGCTTGGTGATACACTTGTCGATGATCTTGCCCAGCTGCTTCTTGCCCACCACGAAGTTGATCTCGGGGTCGAACATAGTCTCGGGATCGTTGCGGTCCACAAAGCCCAGATCCTGGGGAATGGCCTCGTTATAGATGAGGCGGCCCACCGTGGTCTTCACCAACTGGTGGCGCATCTCCCCGTCGATCTCACGGGGCATCCGGACCTGGATGGGGGTGTGGAGGGTGACCACACCGGCATCGTAGGCCAGCATAGCCTCATCCTTGTCGGCAAAGGCGTGGTTCACATCGCCCTCTTCCCGGACATAGGTGAGGTAGTAGGCACCCAGGATCATATCCTGAGAGGGAATGGTGACCGGGCCGCCGTCCTGAGGACGCAGCAGGTTGTTGGCCGAGAGCATGAGCACCCGGGCCTCAGTCTGGGCCTCAGCGGACAGGGGGACGTGGACAGCCATCTGGTCGCCGTCGAAGTCGGCGTTAAAGGCGGTACACACCAGGGGGTGCAGCTTGATGGCGCGGCCCTCTACCAGCACGGGCTCAAACGCCTGGATGCCCAGACGGTGCAGGGTAGGCGCACGGTTGAGCATAACAGGGTGGTCCTTGATCACAAACTCCAGGGCGTCCCAAACGGCGCCCTCGCCCTTCTCCACCATCTTCTTGGCGGCCTTGATGTTGTTGGCCAGGCCGTCATCCACCAGCTTCTTCATGACGAAGGGGCGGAACAGCTCAATGGCCATCTCCTTGGGCAGGCCGCACTGATAGATCTTCAGGGAGGGGCCCACTACGATAACGCTGCGGCCGGAGTAGTCAACACGCTTGCCCAGCAGGTTCTGACGGAAGCGGCCCTGCTTACCCTTGAGCATATCGCTCAGGGACTTCAGCGCACGGTTGTTGGCGCCGGTGACGGCGCGGCCCCGGCGGCCGTTGTCGATGAGGGCGTCCACCGCCTCCTGGAGCATACGCTTCTCGTTGCGGACGATGATATCAGGGGCCTTCAGCTGGATCAGGCGCTTAAGACGGTTATTGCGGTTGATGACCCGGCGGTAAAGATCATTCAGGTCGGAGGAAGCGTAGCGTCCGCCGTCCAGGGGCACCATGGGCCGGATCTCGGGAGGAATGACGGGCAGCACGTCAATGATCATCCACTCGGGCTTGTTGCCGGAGATGCGGAAGGCGTCCACCACCTCCAGGCGCTTGACGATGCGGGCCTTCTTCTGGCCGGAGGCACCTTTCAGCTCACGGCGCAGCTGCTCGGACAGCTCCTCCAGGTCGATCTGCTGGAGAAGCTTCTTCACGGCCTCGGCGCCCATGCCGGCGTCAAAGTCGTCCTCGTACTTCTCCCGCATATCCCGGTATTCCTTCTCGGACAGGATCTGGTTCTTGGACAGGGGGGTGAAGCCGGGGTCAATGACGATATAGGCGGCAAAGTAGAGGACCTTCTCCAGGATTCGGGGGCTGATGTCCAGCAGCAGGCCCATCCGGGAGGGGATTCCCTTAAAATACCAGATGTGGGAGACAGGGGCGGCCAGCTCGATGTGGCCCATGCGCTCACGGCGGACCTTGGCCTTGGTGATCTCCACGCCGCAGCGGTCACACACCTTGCCCTTGTAGCGGATCTTCTTGTACTTGCCGCAGTTACACTCCCAGTCCTTGGTGGGGCCAAAGATCTTTTCACAGAACAGGCCGTCCTTCTCGGGCTTCAGAGTGCGGTAGTTGATGGTCTCAGGGCGCTTGACCTCGCCGAAAGACCACTCACGGATCTGCTCGGGGGAGGCGATGCCAATCCGGATGGCGTCAAACTCAGCGTAACTCATTGTATCTTCTCCTCCCTTTCTCAGTTATAGTCATCTTCCGAGGCAAACATGGTCTCATCGGAGTCCTCCTCGGAGGTTTCAACCGTCAAATCGTCATCATCGCTCTCACCCTTAAAGGTGAAGCCGCCGGCGGAGGCAAAATCGGCGTCGCTCTGATAGCCGAAGTCGTCGTCCCGGTCGTAGTAGTCGTCCCGGACGGGCTGGTAGCCGTCATCATCGTCGTCCTTCAGCTCGATCTCGTTGCCCTGCTCATCCAGCACCCGGATATCCAGACACAGGGACTGCAGCTCCTTGATCAGAACCTTAAAGGATTCAGGCACGCCGGGCTTGGGCACGTTCAGGCCCTTGACGATGGCCTCGTAAGTCTTCACACGGCCGGTGACGTCATCGGACTTGACGGTCAGGATCTCCTGCAGGGTATAGGCGGCGCCGTAGGCCTCCAGCGCCCACACCTCCATCTCGCCGAAGCGCTGGCCGCCGAACTGGGCCTTGCCGCCCAGAGGCTGCTGGGTGACCAGGGAGTAGGGGCCGGTAGCACGGGCGTGGATCTTATCGTCCACCAGATGGTGCAGCTTCAGGAAGTACACATAACCCACGGTGACGGGGTTATCAAAGCGCCGGCCGGTGCGGCCGTCATACAGCCAGTTCTTGCCGTCCACCAGGCGCAGCAGGCCCTGGCTCTGCCAGATGGCCACCTGCTTGTCGTCGGCCATCTCTTCCGCCGTCAGCGCGCGCATACCGTCCTGCTGGGTCTCGTCGGCCAGGTAGAGCTGCTTGCCGATGAGGGGCTCATCCCTGCCCACCTCACGGGCCAGGCCGGCCATTTTCAGACATTCCTGGATGTCCTGCTCGGTGGCACCGTTGAAGATGGGGGTGGCCACTTTCCAGCCCAGGGTCTTGGCGGCATAGCCCAAGTGGACCTCCAGTACCTGACCGATGTTCATACGGGAAGGCACGCCCAGGGGGTTCAGCACGATATCCAGGGGGGTGCCGTCGGGCAGGAAAGGCATATCCTCCTGGGGCAGGATGCGGGACACAACACCCTTGTTGCCGTGGCGGCCGGCCATCTTGTCGCCCACGGAGATCTTACGCTTCTGGGCAATGTAGACGCGGACCACCTGGTTGACGCCCGGGCCCAGCTCGTCGCCGTCTTCGCGGGTGAAGACCTTCACGTCCACCACGATACCGGCCTCGCCATGGGGCACCTTCAAAGAGGTATCGCGGACCTCACGGGCCTTCTCACCAAAGATGGCCCGCAGCAGCTTCTCCTCCGCGGTGGCCTCAGCCTCGCCCTTGGGGGTGACCTTGCCCACCAGGTAGTCGCCGGCGCGGATCTCAGCGCCCACACGGATAATGCCGTGCTCGTCCAGATCCTTCAGGGCGTCCTCGCCCACATTGGGGATATCGCGGGTGATGGTCTCGGGGCCCAGCTTGGTGTCACGGGCCTCAGTCTCATACTCCTCGATGTGGATGGAAGTAAACACGTCGTCCCGGACGATGCGCTCGTTGAGCAGGATGGCGTCCTCGTAGTTGTAGCCTTCCCAGGTCATAAAGCCCATGAGGATGTTCCGGCCCAGGGCGATCTCGCCGTGGTCGGTGGAGGGGCCGTCAGCCAGCACGTCCTGGAACTCCACCCGCTGACCGGCCTCCACGATGGGACGCTGGTTGATACAGGTGGTGTGGTTGGAGCGCAGATACTTGGTCAGGCGATACTCCTTGGTCTCGCCGTTGTCATAGGCCACAGTGATATACCGGGCAGACACCTTGGTGACGGTGCCGGGACCCTCGGCCAAAATGGCGACCTCAGAGTCGATGCAGTTCTTATGCTCCTGGCCGGTGGCCACGATGGGGGCCTCGGGGCGCAGCAGAGGCACGGCCTGACGCTGCATGTTGGCGCCCATCAGGGCACGGTTGGCGTCGTCGTTCTGGAGGAAGGGGATCATGGCGGTAGCCACGGACACCATCATCTTGGGGGACACGTCCACGTAGTCCACCTGGTGGCGGTCCACGGAGATGGTCTCATTGCGGTGACGGCAGGTGATACGCTCGTTGATAAAGCAGCCGTTCTCGTCCAGAGGCTCAGTGGCCTGGCCGATGGTGTACTCGTCCTCCACGTCGGCGGTCATATACTCGATCTGGTCGGTGACCTTGCCGGTCTCCTTGTCTACCTTGCGGTAGGGGGCCTCAATAAAGCCGAAGCGGTTGATGCGGGCATAGGAGGCCAGGTAGGAAATCAGGCCGATGTTGGGACCTTCGGGGGTCTCAATGGGACACAGACGGCCATAGTGGGAGTAGTGTACGTCACGGACATCGAAGGAAGCCCGGTCACGGCTCAGACCGCCGGGGCCCAGAGCGGACA
>CALWOP010000095.1 GCA_944383195.1 uncultured Oscillospiraceae bacterium | reverse complement strand
GCCCCCTTTGTGCTGGAGCTGCCCCCTTACCGCCTGCCCTCCCTGGGCAATATGCTCACCCATGTGTGGCAGAAGGTAAAGGGCTTCCTTATCAAGGCGGGCACCTTGATTTTGCTCATGTCCGTCATTTTGTGGCTGCTTCAGTCCTTTGACTTCTCCCTGCACATGGTGGAGGACACCTCCCAGAGTATGCTGGGCGCCCTGGGCGGCCTCATCGCCCCCCTCTTTGCTCCTCTGGGCTTTGGGCACTGGCAGGCCGCCGTGGCCCTGCTCACCGGCCTCATTGCCAAGGAGATGGTGGTCTCCTCCCTGTCCATGTTCTACGGCTTCTCCCTCACCGCTGCCAGCAGCCAGGTGGCCGCCGCCATGGTGGGCTTTACCCCCCTGTCCGCATTCTCCATGCTGGTATTTATCCTGCTGTATGTCCCCTGTGTGGCCGCGGTGTCCACCTTGTTTAAAGAGCTGGGCAGCCCCAAATGGGCCTGGTTCTCCATCTTCTGGCAGCTGGGCTGTGCCTATGTGGTCTCCCTGCTGGTCTATCAGGTGGGTACGCTGTTTTTCTAAGCTTGTCTGCCCGCCGGCCTTGCGGCCATTACTTTTGAGAAATGTAAGAGGAACACTATGATTCGATTGATTTCACTGGACCTGGACGGTACCCTGCTGGACCCCTCCGGCACCGTCACACCCGCCGCCAAGGCGGCTATCGCAAAGGCCCGCAGCGCCGGGGTACGGGTGGTGCTGAACACCGGCCGCCCCATTCCAGAGGCCTTTTGGTTTGCCCGGGAGGCGGGCTGCGACAGCCTGGTGTGCGCCCTGGGGGGCGGCGCTCTGGCCGACAGCGCCACAGGACAGGTCATCCGCCGCTGGGATATTCCCGAGCCCTCCGGCCGCCAGGCTTTGGAGCTGTGTCTCAATAAAGAAATCGAGCTGATGATCTTTGCCGGGGACCAGATCCTCATGGACCCCTTCTCCAAGCGCTCGCTGCTGAAGACCTACCCGTTCCCCGCCTTTCATGATAACGCCGTGGTAACGGAAGACCCGGTGGCCTATATGGAGGAGCACAACCTGCCCCTGACCAAAATCCACGGGGATCAGAATCCGGGCCGCTATCCCCTGGCGGAGCTGGCCGCCCTGCCGGGGCTCCAGCTTACCTCCTCCAACGACCACGACTTTGAGCTGGTGGCCAAAGGCGTGGACAAGGGACGGGCCCTGGCCCTGCTGTCCATGATGTACGGCGTTCCCCTGTGTGACTGCGCCGGGGTAGGGGACAGCGACAACGACCTGGCCATGCTCCAGGCGGTGGGCACTCCCATCGCCATGGGCAACGCCGCTCCGGCGGTAAAGGCCGCCGCCTGCCGCATCGCCCCCTCCAACACCGAGGACGGCGTAGCACAGGCCATTTTAAGCTGCCTGAACACCGACGCCCAGTAAACGTTACAAAATGAGCGGAAGCCTCCAAACGGCTTCCGCTCGTTCTTTTTTTGTCTTTCTGGCAAATTTCCCTTGACCTTCCACCTGGGGGAGGGTGTAGGGTAAGCTGCGCTTGGAAAATTTAATGAAAATTTTAACGGTTCTTACCCTGGATATAAGATTTGATGGGTACAATAACCACCAAGCATTTAGGCTGAAACCAGCTGTGAAAAGAGGGAACATGATATGGATGTGACACAGGCAAATAGCACAGAGGAGGTCCTGCTCCCAACGGAGAAAAAAAGGCCCTCTCTCAAGCTGCCCAAAAAGAAGAAAAAGTGGGTAAAATGGCTTCTTCTTGCGGTGGTAGGCGTGGTGGTCCTATGGTGGATTTTCCTGCGGCCAAAGGCCGACCTCTCCGCTGTGACCTCAGGCCAATACATACCCGTCCCGGCGGTGCGGCAGGACCTGACCGTCTCGGTGGACGGCTCAGGGGCGGTGACGCCCATCGAGTCCTACCAGGTCAGCGCCCTGACCAGCGGCGAAATTCTCCAGGCCCCCTTTGAGGTGGGGGACCAGATTGAGCTGGGGGCGCTGCTCTACCAGCTGGACGCTAAGGAGGCCCAGGCCACCATTGCCCAGGCCCAGCTGGCCCTGCGCCAGGCCCAGCTCTCCTATGACACGGTGGCCCACGGCCTCACCGCCCGCTCCTCAGCCGGGGGTGTGGTCCAGACCGTCCACGTCCAGAAGGGGGATCTGGTCTCTCCCGGCACGCCCATCGCCGACATTACCGACACCTCTACCATGATTCTGTCCCTGCCTTTTCAGTCCGCTGATGCGGCAGGCATCACCCCGGGCCAGAGCGCCCAGGTGACCCTCTCCGGCACCCTGGAAACTCTGTCGGGCACTGTGGAGTCCGTGTCCTCCGCCGACCTGGTGGGAGCCGGGGGCGCGCTGGTGCGCCAGGTACAGATTCGGGTCTCCAACCCCGGCGCTTTGACCGCTGAGCAGTCCGCCACCGCCTCCGTTGGGGCAGTTTCCTGCGCCGGAAGCGGCAAGTTCCAGGCCAGCAGCCGCCAGACGGTAACGGCCCAGACCTCCGGAGAAATTACCGAATTGTATGTGACCGCCGGCTCCCAGGTCTCCACTGGCACCCCGGTGGCAGCCATCGGGGGCGAGAGCGCCCAAAACGCCCTGGAAAACGCCGCCATGGGAGTGGAAAGCGCCCAGCTCTCCCTCCAGCGCGCCCAGGACGCTCTGGAGAACTACACCATTACCTCTCCCATCTCCGGCACCGTCATTGAAAAGAACTTCAAGGCGGGGGATAAGCTGGACGGCATGGAGTCTGGTGCCCTGGCCGTCATCTTTGATCTGAGCGGTCTGAAGCTTACCATCAATGTGAGCGAGCTGGACATCAGCCAGCTCCAGCCCGGCCAGGAGGTAGAAATTACCGCCGAGGCCCTGCCCGACCAGGTATTCTATGGGGTCGTAGACGCAGTGAGCATCAACGGCACTACCACAAAGGGCTTCACCACCTACCCGGTGACCATTGTGCTGGAGGAGTTTGGGGATCTGAATCCCGGCATGAACGTGTCCGCCAAGGTCATCATTTTCCAGGAAACCAATGCTCTGTGTATCCCGGTCTCCGCGGTGAACAGCGACGGCACTATTCTGGTGGCCGCCCCCGGTGCCCTGTCTGAGGACGGCTCCACGGTGATCGATCCCTCCAAGGCGGAGCGGCGTACCGTGACCCTTGGCTCCGGGGATCAGGAATACGTATCGGTCACAGAGGGACTGGAGGAGGGGGAGGTCGTTCTGGTCCCCGTCCAGTCCTCCGCCGGGTTGGGTGCCGGCAGCAGCACCGTGGTGGTAGCGGCAGGAGGCTGATGACAGGTGAAACATCTCATTGAGCTGAAAAACGTCTACAAAATCTACCAGATGGGGGAGGAGACCGTCCACGCCCTGGACGGGGTGGACATCACCATCGACCAGGGGGAATTTGTAGCCATCGTGGGCTCCTCCGGCTCGGGCAAATCCACCGCCATGAACATCATCGGCTGCCTGGACGTGCCCACCTCCGGGTCCTACCACCTGGGCGGGGTGGATGTGTCCACCATGGATGATGACCAGCAGGCGGAGATCCGCAATAAGATGCTTGGCTTTATCTTCCAGCAGTATAACCTGATCCCCAAGCTGTCGGTGCTGGAAAATGTAGAGCTTCCCCTCCTCTATGCGGGCCTCCCCGCTGATGAGCGCCGCGCCCGGGCTGTCCGGGCCCTGGAGCGGGTGGGGCTGGCAGAAAAGCAAAAGAACCTGCCCAGCCAGCTCTCCGGCGGCCAGCAGCAGCGGGTGTCTATTGCCCGGGCCCTGGCGGGCAGCCCCTCGGTCATTCTGGCTGACGAACCCACCGGCGCCCTGGACTCCCGCACCGGACGGGAGGTGCTGGGCTTTTTGAAAAAGCTCAACCGGGAGGGGGATACGGTGGTCCTCATCACCCACGACAACTCCATTGCCGTCCGGGCCGACCGGATCATCCGCCTCCAGGACGGAAAAATCATCTACGACGGCGACGCCCACGACCCCCGGGCCGTGGTGCAGCCGGAGCAGGACGGGGAAGGGGAGGAGGACAGCCTATGAATTACGGACAATCCTTCCGCCTGGCTGTCAAGTCTCTTTCCACCAGCAAAATGCGCTCCATCCTCACCATGCTGGGCATCATCATCGGCGTGGCCTCGGTGATCGTCATTTTGTCCCTGGGCAACGGGGTGCAGAAGATGATCGACGAGCAGGTGGCAAAGCTGGGCATCAACACCATCGTCACCTACACCTGGGGCAGGGGAGACGGCAGCACCATGGATCTGGACCCGGCGGATATGTACCGGCTGGTGGAGGAGCACCCGGACGTGCTCTCCGGCGTCTCCCCCTATGTGAGCATCCAGCCCGTCATCCGCAAAGGGGACGAGAAACTGGAAAAGTCCAAGCTGTACGGCGTCAGCGAGGTCATGTTCAACAACGTAAGCCGCGCCACCATTGACGGGGGCGAAAAACTGGCCCAGGGCCGCTTTCTCTCCGCCCTGGATGTGGAGCGGCGGCAGAACGTGTGCGTCATCGGCGCCTATCTGGCCCAGGAGCTCTTTGAGGGCAGCGCCTTGGGCCAGACCTTATCCATTGACGGCAACCGTTACACCGTCATCGGCGTGCTGGAACAGGTACAGGAGAATATGCAGGAGGGGGGCTCGGACGACCAGCTGTACATCCCCTATGAAAATGCCCTGGAGATCATGGGGGAGCGGTATGTGACCCTCTATATGTTCACCAGCACCTCCGGCTCCACCGCCGGCGCCGCCAAACAGGTCATTGACCAGTACCTGTTTTCCTACTTCCAGGACCCGGAGGCCTACTACATCCAGACCATGGAGGAGCAGGCCAATATGATCAACGCCATGATGGGCGTGGCCATTGGGGTACTGGTGGCCATCGCGGCCATCTCTCTGCTGGTGGGCGGCATCGGGATCATGAACATCATGCTGGTGTCCGTCACCGAGCGCACCCGGGAGATCGGCATCCGCAAGTCCCTGGGGGCCAAGCGCAAGGACATCCGCCGTCAGTTTGTCATCGAGGCAGGCACTACCTCCGCTGTGGGCGGCCTTTTAGGCATTGCGCTGGGCTACCTGTTGGCCACGGGGGTGGGCTCCCTTCTGGGAGCCTCCCTGTCCGCCCAGATGAACGGGGCCACCTTTTCCGCCACCCCCACCTTCGCTTCGGTGGCGGTCAGCTTCGGCGTGTCGGTGGGCATCGGCATCCTCTTTGGCTACCTGCCCGCCAACAAGGCCGCCAAGCTCAATCCCATCGACGCGCTGCGCTATGATTGATATGTTCCACAAGGCAAGAACACCATGTGGATTTTCCACTTGTAAAGGAGTTTTTGGAATGAAGCAACGGATTTTCACGGCCCTTCTGGCCCTGGGCCTCAGCGTGTCACTGGCTCTTCCCGCCATGGCCGCCCCCGCCTCAGCTTCCCAGGAGGAGGTCGCCCAGGCCCTGTCGGCCCTGGGCATCCTCTCCGGCGATGGGAGCGGAGCTTTGAATCTCTCCAGCCGGATCACCCGGGCGGAATTTGTCACCATGCTGGTGCGGGCCACCCCGGGGGGCAGCCAGATCGGCCAGGCGGCCATCTCTCCCTATCCCGACGTGCCCCGGAGCCACTGGGCCTCCGGGTTTGTGGAGGCGGCAGTCTCCCAGGGGCTGGTCTCCGGGTACAGCGACGGCACCTTCCGTCCCAATAAGGAAATCACCCTGGCGGAGGGGGTCTCCATGGCCCTTTCCCTGCTGGGCTATGGCCCGGAGGACTTCTCCGGGGCCTACCCCACCGGACAGCTGGCCCTCTACCGCAGCCTCCGTCTGGATCGGGGCGTCTCCGCTTCCTCCGCCACCGCGCCCCTCACCCGGCAGGATGCCGCATATCTCTTCTACAATCTGCTCTCCGCCTCCACCAAGGAGGGGACGCCCTATCTCACAGCCCTGGGCTATAGCCTTAACAGCGCGGGGCAGGTAGACCTGCTCGCCCTGGTCAATGGGGCCATGGAGGGGCCGGTGGTGGCCCAGAGCGGCTGGCAGTCCTCCCTTCCCTTCACCCCCTCCAAGGTCATCCGGGGCGGCGCATCCGTTACCCTTTCAGACATTCAGGACTACGACCTGGTCTATTGGAACGCCTCTATGGGCACCGTCTGGGCCTACACCCAGAAGATCTCCGGCCCCATCCAGGCTCTGGAGCCCTCTGTCTCCAACCCCACTTCCGTCACGGTGGCGGGTCACAGCTATCCCATTGAGACCTCCGCTGCCGCCTACGCCCTGTCCGATCTGGGGCAGTATGGCCTGGGCGATCAAGTCACCCTGCTTTTGGGCCGAACCGGCGGCGTGGCGGCGGTGGCCGATGTGAGCGCCAGCGCCGGGGATCAGGTGGGTCTGGTGCTCTCGGTGAAAAACGCCTCCTATCCCGACGGAAACGGCGGCACCTACACGGTTCAGACGGTGACCATGCTGGCTACCGACGGCCAGACCTATCAATATCAGTGCCGCGGCGCCTACCAGCCGGGCAGCGTCGTCCGGGTCAGCGTCAACCAGAATAACGAAGTCTCTCTGTGGGGCCTGTCTTCTGAATCTCTTACCGGCAAGGTCAGCGCCGACGGTACCAAGCTGGACAAGTACACCTTTGCCGAGGATGTGGAGATTCTGGATGTGAGCGGTAAGTACGGCGTCACCCTCTATCCCGCCCGTCTGGCCGGCGTCACGCTGAAAGATGATATGGTCCGCTACTACTCCCTGAACAGCCTGGGCCAGATCGACACCCTGATCCTGGAAGATGTCACCGGGGATATGTATCAGTACGGCCTACTCACCCACATGGATGAGCAGGGAGAGGGCCTCTACAAGTATTACACCTACTACTATGATGTGGGCGGAAATTCCTACACCATCCCCAACTCCTCCACCCGGTTCTTGGTGTCCACCGGACCCATCCAGCTTCTGGGTGAGGTGGAAAGCCCCGATGGGATGCGCTCCCTCACCGCTACCCAGCCGGGCCAGATCGTGGGCAACCAGGTTGCCGCTGGCAATCAGAAGTATACCTTGTCCGACCAAGTGGTGGTCTATGAGCTGCGAAACAGCCAATACTTCCTGTCCAGCCTCAGCCGGGCCCAGAACGGTGACTTTACCCTCACCGCCTGGTACGACAAGCCGGATACCCAGGGCGGCCGGGTCCGGGTCATCGTGCTCCGGGAATCTTAACAGCCCATGAAAAAACCGTGTCTGACAAATTTGTCAGACACGGTTTTTTATAGTCCCAAAGCATAAATCCGGTTGGCGTTGGCAAAAAACACATTTTCCCAGTGTTTCTCCGGCACCAAGCGGCGGACAAATTCCACATATTCCCCCAGGTTGACGATGGGCCAGTCGGTGCCATACATGATATCTTCCCACTGTCCAATGGCTGTGAGCCAGGTGGTCAGCAATCCCACATAACCTGCCTGTTCCTGAAAATAGGCCTCCAAATCCACACGCCCCTCCAGAAGTCCCGACAAATCGGTGGCTACATTGGCGTTTTTCTCCACCACGGCGGCGGCGCTCTCCAAAAAGGGATTGCCGAAGTGGCACATCACAAACCGGGTCTTCCGGTGGTCGGCGGCCACCTCGTCCAGGGCCAGAGGGTGGCAGTACTTCAAATGGGCGCTGCGCCGGGCTGTCAGTCCCATATGGATGGCTACCGGCTTGTCATAGCGCCTGGCAAGCTCATAAACAGGCTCATAGATGGGGTCGGACAGCCAGATTTTATTGTAGCCGGGATAGAGCTTCACCCCACAGCAGGCCTCGCTTTTCAGGTTCTCCTCCACCTTGTCATACAGGTCGGGAACCACCCGCTGCCCCTCGCCCATCAGGGCGCTGTCCAGCCCGACACAGTAGTGAAAAAGGTCGGCGGGGTACTGGTGATACGCCGGCTCCAGGCTGCGGTTGCCCATGACCACTCCGTGGACCATGTGGAGTTCCCCATATGCCTTGCGCAGATGGTCCCAGTTGTTGTGGTGACCCACGCTCTGGGCCGTCTGCTCTGCCCAGGGTTCCTCCTGGGGGAAGAGGTGGAGGTGAGCGTCGATGATCTTCATAGGCAAATTCCTTTCCCGTTGCGCGGTGATCTCTGGCTGTCATTATAGCAAATTCAGCTGGTCAAAAAAAGTCTTTCTTTCCACATTGGCTGTTTATCTCCTCGTGGTCACTGTACCGACGCAATAAAAAATCCCGGCCCATTTGGGCCGGGATTGATACAGCTTTATAATTACACCAGCTGGATGATGGCCATCTCGGCGGCGTCGCCGCGGCGGGGACCAATGCGGACAATGCGGGTGTAGCCGCCGTTACGGTCGGCATACTTGGGCCCGATCTCCTTGAACAGCTTGTTGGCCACGTCCTCCTTGGT
>CALWOP010000094.1 GCA_944383195.1 uncultured Oscillospiraceae bacterium | reverse complement strand
GCTGAGCGCTACGGCACCTACATCATCGACAGCGAGATCGTGGGCCTGACTCCCGCCAAGGCCATGATCGACTGCGCCGAGTTCTATCTGAAGGCCAAGGACTTCGACTGCCACAACCAGATCATGGAGTATCACCTCCTGGACATGAAGTAAGCAAAAAGGAGTTACACAAGATGAAATTAGCTGAAATGCAGGTTTCCCAGTTTTGTGACGTGCTGGCCTCTGACGCTCCCGCTCCTGGCGGCGGCTCCACTGCCGCTCTGGAGGGTGCTCTGGGCGCCGCTCTGACTGCCATGGTCTGCGGCCTGACCACCGTGGGCAAGAGCAAGGAGAAGTACGCCGAGTATCAGGAGTTCGTCATCGAGGGCCAGAAGAAGGCTCTGGATCTGAAGGCCCGCTTTGTGGACGTGATGGACCGTGACACCGAGGCCTTCAACGTGGTTTCCGCTGCTTTCGGTATGCCCAAGGCTACCGACGAGGAGAAGGCTGCCCGTTCCGCCGCCATCCAGAAGGGTCTGGAAGGCTGCACCGCCACTCCCTTTGAGATGATGGAGCTGGCTCTGGAGACTCTGGAGCTCACCGCTGATCTGCTGGGCAAGACCAACGACAGCGCCGCCAGCGACCTGGGCGTGTCCGCCCTGTCCCTGCGCGCCGCCATCCAGGGCGCCTGGCTCAACGTGCTCATCAACATCGGCTCCCTGAAGAACAAGGAGCTGGCTGAGGACTATCGCAAGAAGGGCGAGGCCATGCTGGCCAAGGCCCTGCCTCTGGCGGACAAGATCTACGCCGCCGTGGAGTCCAGCCTGTAAGAAAACTTTTATCTCTCCCGGGGAGAATTTTCTCCCCGGGAGAGGGACAACCTCATAAGCCTGACAGAGTAGGTTCAGCGCGTCAAGTGCCGCCGGATGGGAAGTTGCCGACGGACGAAGGAATCCTCCGCGTTGCTGCAGCCCCCTCCGCTGCCATGGGAGATAAGCCCTCTTTGCATGGCAACGCCGTGTGGGAGGGCGTTTTTGCGTCCCACGGCGGTGCCGCTTTTAACTAAGAAAGGATGTGTCCCTGATGGAATGGACTTTACTGACCCAGGAACAGTATGTGACCACCCTCTGGTCCGGCGGGACGACCACCCAGCTGGCCATTGCCCCGGAGGGAGCGGTATACGCCGACCGGGATTTCCTCTGGCGCCTCAGCTCTGCCAAAGTGGAGCTCCCTCACTCTGATTTTACCCCCCTGCCCGACTACAATCGCCTCATCTCCATTGTGAACGGTGAGATGGAACTGAAGATCGGAGATGGGGAGCGCTTCCCTCTGGAGCCTCTCCAGGTCTGCGCCTTTGATGGCGGTGTGCCTGTGGAGTCCTGGGGCCAGTGTGCCGATTATAACCTGATGATGCGCAAGGGGGCCTGTGAGGGCTGTGCCCAGGGCCTGAAGATGGAGAAGGAAAGCTCCCTTACCTGGTCCGCCCCCGTGTTTGCTCCCCAGGCCCATCAGAACCTCACTCTGGCCATCTACTGCGCCCAGGGTGATGTGACCGTGGGCGGCGTGACGGCTCACGAGGGGCAGATGCTCCTGTGCCGGGAAGCAAGCCAGGAGTGGGTGGAGCTGAAGAGCCAGGCTGGCGCCGCCCTTATGTGCGCTGCCATTTACTATGGCTGAGCTGCTCTCCGGCGCCCCGGTAGCTGCCGGGCTTTGCGCGCGGGTGAGCACCGGAGTGACCCGACTGCGGGAGCAGGGCGTGATTCCCACCGTGGCGATTGTCCGGGTGGGGGAGCGTCCGGCAGACCTCTCTTATGAGCGGGGGTTTGTCAAGCGGGCCCAGTCCCTGGGAATCGAAGTGAAGCGCGTACTTCTGCCGGAAACGGTGGGGGAGGAGGAGCTTCGTTCGGCGCTGGAGGAGATCAATGAGGATGTTCACATCCACGGCTGCCTGCTCTTTCGTCCGCTGCCCCAGCGATTGAATACCCCTGCGGTGCTGGGGACGCTGCGCCCGGAGAAAGATATCGACGCCATGACCAGCGCCTCCATGGGCGGATTGATGGTCCAGGGAACCCCAGGTTTTCCACCCTGTACCGCCACCGCCTGTATAGAGCTGTTGGAGCATTATCAAGTGAAGCTCCTGGGAAAACACGTGGTCATGGTGGGGGCGGGAACCACGGTTGGGATGCCTACTGCCATTCTGATGATGAATCGGGGAGCCACCGTGTCCGTATGCAACATCTACACCGATCCACAGCGTATGATAGAGCTTTGCCGGGGGTCGGACATTATCATTTCCGCCGCCGGAAAGGCGGGACTCATCGGTGGAGATCATGTGGCGCCGGGCCAGGTGGTCATTGATGTGGGCCTCAGTCTGGGCGCAGACGGAAAGCTCCATGGAGATGTGGATTTTGAGGCTGCTGACCCAGTGGTGGCCGCCATTACCCCGGTTCCCGGGGGCGTGGGGGCCGTGACCTCTACGGTATTGGCTGCCCACACGGTCCAGGCCGCCCTTCGGGCGTATGGCCTGGATGGTATTTGAAAGATAGGAGGCGCAGCCAATGACTGCCCAGGAAGCGGAACAGAGAATCCATGAACAGGCCTGGATCGGCCGAACCCCAGGGTTAGACCGGACCCGGGAGCTGCTGGGACGGCTGGGAGACCCCCATATGGGGCTGAAATTCGTCCATATCACTGGAACAAACGGCAAAGGCTCTACCGCCGCCATGGTGTCCAGCGTTCTGCGGAAAGCGGGATGGAAGACGGGGTTGTACACCTCCCCACATCTGTGGCACTTTGGGGAGCGGTTTCAGGTGGATGGAGCGCCCATTGCCGACGAGGACCTGGGGCGGATCACGGAACGTGTGCTGAAGGCTGCTCAGGGGATGAGTGACCCGGCTACAGAGTTTGAGCTGATGACTGCCGTGGCCATGGTTTACTTCCAAGAGCAAAATTGCGACCTTGTGGTGTTGGAAGTGGGCCTGGGAGGGCGGCTGGACTCCACTAATATCATCCCAGCCCCAGAGGTGGCTGTCATTACCAACCTTGGTTTGGAGCACACCGACCAGCTGGGCGACACCCTGGCGCTCATCGCCAAAGAGAAAGCGGGCATCGTCAAGCCTGGCTGCCGCTGCGTCCTCTACCATCAGAGCCGAGAGGTGGAAGATGTAGTGGAGGAGGTATGCCGGACACTGGGCGTAGAGCTCACGAAGACGGATCTTGATTCTGTCCAGATCCTGGAGACAAGCTCTGCGGGCCAGCGGTTTTCTTACCGGGGGGAGACGTATCAGATCCCCATGGTGGGCGCCTATCAGGTGCGAAATGCCGCTACCGCCATTGAGACGGTGGAGGCCCTGCGCCGGGGCGGCTGGAAGATCTCTCCGGAGGCCCTGAACCAGGGTTTGGCCACGGCCAGCTGGCCGGGGCGGATGGAACTGGCCCGTCGGAATCCTGATTTTATCATTGATGGAGGCCACAATCCCCAGTGTATGGAAGCCATTGCCCAGAGCCTTCCGCAGCTTTGTCCGGGCAAGAAGATCCACTTCCTGGTGGGAGTCATGGGGGACAAGGACTATCCAGATATGATGGACAAGCTCCTGCCCCTGGCCCACAGCTTCGTGACCCTTACCCCTGATAGCCCCCGTGCGCTGAGCGCGGAAGATCTGGCTGCCTTCCTGGAGGGGAAGGGAGCCAAGGCCACTCCTTGTACCAGCGTGGAGGAGGGCCTGCGGACCATCTTGGCACAGAGCTCCCCGGAGGATGTGATCTGTGCCTGCGGTTCTCTCTATATGGTGGGGGAACTGCGCCATTTGTTGGGCCTCTGCTGAGACCCAGGTACCTAACAGAATAGGAGCGCCGCGTGAAGTGTCAGCCGGATGGGAAGTTGCCGCTGAACGAAAACCGATAGACGGTTGCGATGGCCGCTCCGCTTCCGCTGTCGTCAGAGGAGTTCTCCTTTGCGGCAACAGAAGAGAGACAGGAAAACCCGATTTTGCCAAAAAGGAGTAATAGAATTATGAATCATGCCAAAACCAGAAAGCATGTGCAGATCATGGTGGCCTGCGCCATGCTCGTCGCCATCCAGATCGTCCTGGTGCGTTTTGTGTCCATCCAGACCCCCTTCCAGCGCCTGAGCTTCGGCTTCCTCCCCCTGGCCATGGCCGGAATCTTCTTTGGCCCCGGCTACGGCTGCGCCGTGGCCGCCGTCGCCGATTTCCTGGGGGCCACCCTGTTTCCCACCGGCCCCTTCTGGCCCGGCTTTACCATCGTCACCGCCTGCTCCGGCCTTGTCTATGGCCTGCTGCTCCACGAGAAGCCTGGCTCCAACTGGAGCCAGCGCAAGCGGATTTTCCGGATCGTACTGGCTGTGGCCATCATTGATATCTTTGTCCACATCGGCCTGGGCACCTTGAATCTGGCCATTATGTACAACAAGGGCTTCCTGGCGCTCCTCCCCGGCCGCGTGGCCAAGAACCTCATCATGATCCCCATTGAGTCTGCCTGCATCACCGCCATGCACATGATGCTGGTGCAGCCCATGACCCGTCGGGGCATGGTACCTGGAATGAACTAAGCGTTCCAACATGAAAACCGCCCCCGGCTCCTGTTTCCCAAGGAGCCGGGGGCGGTTTTATCATTCTTTCGTGGGCTTGAATAGCAGGAAAAAAATAGCCAGCAGTGGCAGGCAGGCGAACAGTGCCGTCCGTTCTCCAAAAACAAGGGATAGCCGGCCACACAGGATCGCACCCAGTGCAAAGGCTAGAATCAGCCGGTAGTAAACGGTGGCCTTTGCTCCGGACTGGGGATCGGGGAGGGCCAGGAACTTATAGAGCAGCTCCGTGCCGCTTCTCAGGTTTCCCGTACACATGGTAGTGGCTCCGGCGCAGCCCCGGAACTTTCGGAATGTTTCCAACTGGACGGCGCTGGTGAAGGAGATCAGCACGTTGGCTGCCCAGTCTGGCTCTCCCTGGGGGAGGAAAGACACCAGTATCAGGATCAGACATTCTGCCAGAACCAGAAACTGTCTCCAGTGAAACCAGTTGGGGTGGCCCGATACATGGCGGCGAATGGCCTCGGCGGTGAGAATGCCAAAGAAAAAGGCTAGGATAGGCAGTAGATAGTGGAAAGCCATGCTCCACCGGGCCATGGACAGGTGGACGCATAGCTGGACAATGTTGCCCGTCTCAGCGGTGGCAAAGACCGCGCCACGGTTCACAAAGCTGTAGGCATCCAGCATACCACCGGCAAAGGCCAGCAGCAATCCTACCATCAGGGAGTCGGACATCTGTTTTTCTTGGGCCATACCCTCACCTCCAGAGCACAAGCAGGGCGCCGCTTCCGCGGCGCCCTGAATGATATTGTGATCGCGTCAATTACTCAGCCTTGGGGCCGGCAGCAACCAGAGCCTTGCCAGCATCGTTGGTGGTGTACTTGGCAAAGTTCTTCACGAACCGGGCAGCCAGATCCTTGGCCTTGGTGTCCCACTCAGAGGGATCAGCGTAGGTGTTGCGGGGGTCCAGAATGTTGGTATCTACGCCGGGCAGGGAAGTGGGAACCTCCAGGTTGAAGTAGGGGATGGTCTTGGTCTCAGCCTTCAGGATGGAACCGTCCAGGATGGCATCGATAATGCCGCGGGTATCCTTGATGGAGATACGCTTGCCGGTGCCGTTCCAGCCGGTGTTCACCAGGTAGGCCTTAGCGCCGGACTTCTGCATCTTCTTCACCAGCTCCTCACCGTACTTGGTGGGGTGCAGCTCCAGGAAGGCCTGGCCGAAGCAGGCGGAGAAGGTGGGAGTGGGCTCGGTGATGCCGCGCTCGGTGCCGGCCAGCTTGGAGGTGAAGCCGGACAGGAAGTAGTACTGGGTCTGCTCCGGGGTCAGGATGGACACGGGGGGCAGCACGCCGAACGCGTCAGCGGACAGGAAGATAACGTTCTTAGCGTCGGGGCCGGCGGACACGGGCCGGACGATCTTCTCGATGTGGTCGATGGGGTAGGAGACACGGGTGTTCTCGGTAACGGAGCTGTCGTTGAAGTCGCAGTGACCGTTCTCGTCCACGGTGACGTTCTCCAGCAGGGCGTTGCGCTTGATGGCGTTGTAGATGTCGGGCTCGGCATCCTTGTCCAGGTTGATGACCTTGGCATAGCAGCCGCCCTCAAAGTTAAACACGCCGTTGTCGTCCCAGCCGTGCTCGTCGTCACCGATGAGCAGGCGCTTGGGGTCGGTGGACAGGGTGGTCTTGCCAGTGCCGGACAGACCGAAGAACAGGGCGGTGTTCTCGCCGTTCATATCGGTGTTGGCGGAGCAGTGCATGGAGGCGATGCCCTTCAGAGGCAGGTAGTAGTTCATCATGGAGAACATACCCTTCTTCATCTCGCCGCCGTACCAGGTGTTCAGGATGACCTGCTCACGGGAGGTGATGTTGAAGATAGCCGCAGTCTCAGAGTTGAGTCCCAGCTCCTTGTAGTTCTCCACCTTAGCCTTGGAGGCGTTGTAGGAAATGAAGTCGGGCTCGAAATTGGCCAGCTCCTCGGCGGTGGGCTGGATAAACATATTCTTGACGAAGTGAGCCTGCCATGCCACCTCCATGATGAAGCGGATTGCCATACGGGTGTCCTTATTGGTGCCGCAGAACACGTCCATGACGTAGAGCTTCTTGTTAGACAGCTCCTGGATGGCCAGCTGCTTGCAGGCTTCCCAGGCCTTCTGAGAGGCGGGCTTGTTGTCGTTCTTGAACTCGTCAGAGGTCCACCACACGGTGTCCTTGGAGTTCTCGTCCATAACGATGAACTTATCCTTGGGGGAACGGCCGGTGTAGATACCGGTCATGACGTTGACAGCGCCCAGGTCGGTGACCTGTCCCTTGTCATAGCCCTCCAGACCGGGTTTGGTCTCCTCTTCAAACAGAGTCTCATAGGAGGGGTTATAGACGATTTCTTTGACACCGGTGATCCCGTATTTGCTCAGATCAATGGTAGCCATTTTACACGACCTCTTTTCTGTAATGATCTTCCAGCCGGCAGGCCGAAGCCCAAACGGCAGGAGGAAGTCCTAACCATAACGTATTAATCATACACGGTAAATAGGATAAAGTCAATTATCTGGGCACCTGCAATTTTGTTATAACAACTATTGCTCTTTGGCTATCTGGTTTCCAGGACCCTGGCCAGAGCGGCGAACTGAGGAATGCTCAGCCGTTCCCCACGAATATCGCCGGGCAAGCCACAGCTCTGGAGCACTGACAGAAGTTCTTCCTTAGAAAAACGGCTGCCGTAGACGGCGCTCAGGGCATTCAAAAGGGTTTTGCGGCGCTGGGCAAAGGCGGCCTTTACCACCTTGAAAAAGGCATCCGGGTCGCTGATCTCCTCTGGAAGGGGCTTGGGGATAAGCCGAAGGACGGAGGAGGTAACTTTAGGGGCCGGGATGAAACACTCCGGGGGCACATCAAAAAGCAGTTCAGTTTTTGCGTGGGCCTGACAATACACGGAGAACGCTCCATAATCTCCGCTGCCCGGCTGGGCACAGATTCGGTGGGCCACCTCTCGCTGAATCATGACTGTGATAGATTGGAAGCACCCAGCTTCCAAAAAAGCGGTGAGGACGGGCGTTGTGATGTTATAGGGCAGATTGGCGCAGGCGATAGGGGTCAGTCCGGCAAATTTGTCACGGACCAGAGCTGGAGTGTCGGTTTTCAGGATATCGCCGGAGATGATCTCCACATTATTTCGATCGGTCAGAGTTTCTTCCAAGATGGGAAGCAGAGAGCGGTCCAGCTCCACGGACACGACTTTCCCTGCCAGATGTGACAGCTCCCGGGTGAGGGGGCCAATACCTGGCCCGACTTCCAGCACCCCATTGTCCGCTCCTGCCCCGGAGGCGGCTGCAATGTCACGGGGGACCCAGTCTTCGATAAGAAAGTTCTGCCCCATGGATTTGGAAAAGCGAAAGCCGTGCCGGGCCAGCAGGGCCTTGATTTGGTTTAGATCGCATAGGTTCATAGTGTACTCCCTTATGATGAAAGGTTTGTCTGCCAGTTGAGCAACGGCAGAGGTGAAATATTCCAGATGAATCTGCCTTATTATACCTTTTTTTGTCCATTTGGGCAAATCGAAAAAAATTAAAATTTATGATTGACAAATAGAGTTGTTTCTGATAAGATACTACTTGCGCTAAGCGACATGAACGCGACGCGCTGGACATTTGGGGGTATAGCTCAGCTGGGAGCCCGATACAATCGTGTACCAGCACCCCACACAAAACTGAATAAGAAATACCCAGCGCATCCTCTTATATGGGGGTATAGCTCAGCTGGGAGCCCGGTTGAAGCGGTTACACACCCCTCAACAAAACTAAATAAATGTTCTTTCCCACATCTGGGGGTATAGCTCAGCTGGGAGCGCCAGCAAACGGAGGTAATCCCCCTCGATGTAGGGAAACAACAATTCAATCAA
>CALWOP010000093.1 GCA_944383195.1 uncultured Oscillospiraceae bacterium | reverse complement strand
CTGATGACCGGCCTGCCCCGGGTGTTCTCCGTCTCCTCCAGCGAGATGATCGAGGCCTTTGAGGAGGTCTCCAGCCGGATTCTGGAGGCCATCCACGGCGTTCTGGAGCGCACGCCCCCTGAGTTGGTGGCGGATATCTCCACCAACGGTATTGTGATGACCGGCGGCGGCTCTCTGCTGTGGGGCTTTGACAAGCTGGTGGAGTCCCACACCGGCATTGAGACCCATGTGGCGGATGATGCCATCTCCTGCGTGGCCTACGGCACGGGCAAGAGCCTGGACAGCCTGGATCAGATGCAGGACGGCACCATGAACCTGTCCCGCCGTAAGCAGATGAATTATTAAGATCAATCAAAAGCCGGCCAGCACAGTGCTGGCCGACTTTTTAACACAGGTCGTGGACAACGTGTCCGCAGATCAAGGAGGGCTGAAATGGAGACACTGCAGCAAGTACTGGATCTTGTGGGAAAGACTGTTGGAATCAAGAACCTGACCCTGGGAGGAATTGTCCGTGTGGCGCTCCTGGTGCTGGTAGGCTATGTGGTCATCCGGATGCTCATGCGGGTGGTGGACCGGCTGCTGGAGCGGAGCAAAGCCATGGCGGATATCCGGGTGTACATCAGCACGGGCGTAAAGGCACTGCTGTGGTTCCTGCTGGCCCTGATGGTGGCCGGCTCTTTGAACATCGACGTCACCTCTGTGATCGCCATGCTGAGCGTGGCCGGTTTGGCGGTGTCTCTGGCGCTGCAAAATACCCTGTCCAATCTGGCGGGAGGGCTGCAGATCCTGGTGGCAAAACCCTTTGCGGTGGGCGATTACATTGATGCGGAGGGGACCGCGGGCACTGTGGCGGAGATCGGTCTGGCTTATACCAAGCTGACCACCCCCGATGCCAAGCGGATCTCTGTCCCCAACAGTCAGCTGTCCGGGGCCAAGATCACCAACTATACCAATGAAAACGGCCGCCGGGTGGATCTTGTATTCTCCGCCTCTTACGATGCCCCCACAGAGACTGTGAAGACTGCCATTCGGGAAGTGGTGGACTCCATTCCCGCCATCCGCCAGGACCCTGAGCCGGTCATTTGGATCAACGCCTACGGCGCCAGCTCTATCGACTATGTGGTGCGGGCCTGGACCACCACCAAGGACTACTGGGACGTGTACTACGCCCTTATGGAGGGAGTACGGGAGTCCTTTGCCCGGCACGGAGTGGAGATGACTTATAACCATCTCAACGTCCATCTGCTGGAGAAAAAGTAACAACGGCGGGACCGCGGCTTCCGTGGTCCCGTCTGTTTTGGGGCGGTTGCCTGCTAGGGCATGGCCAGCCCGTGTAGAAATCCGTCCAACTGTGGGGAGAGGACTTCTCCGCCGATGACGGTATTTTTATATAAAAGCAGGTTGGCCTGCACCCCCTGTTCTCCGCTGGGGTAGTTGGTGATCTCATAGGTGTAGCGCTTGACCTGCTTGCCGGCGTATTTGGCCAGGTCAAAGCCCTGCTCGGTTTGGAGCGCCAGGTACTCGTCATAGGACTCATCCATTTCCTCCGGGATGAGTAGTTCCTGAGAGGCCAGGGGCTGAGGAGATACCTGCCAGCCATAGGCGGACAGGTACTCGATCCGGTCCTCATTGCTCTTGATCCCCTTTGGGCTGGGCAGGGCGGAGGCGGATACCTCCTGGGCCGTCATGGCCTGGCCGAAATTGAGCCCCACGGCGCAGCAGCACAGCAGAGCTGCCGCCGCAACACCCAGAGCCAGCTTACGCCGGGGCATTTTTGCAGTTACGATCAACACAGCGCATATCTCCTTCCGTCTGCGTGTTCTCCCTTCAAACTATGCGGCGGTGGGACGGGGTATGCCTGCTTTCCGGCGAAGGGCGCGGCCCGCCGGAGTATGGGAAGGAGCCGAACATGGAACGACTGGATAAACGCCTGGCCTCCACGGGACGATGGAGCCGCAGAGAGGTCAAAGAACTGGTGCGCCAGGGGCGTGTACTGGTCAACGGGATGCCCGCCCGCCGTCCGGAGGACAAGGTGGGAGAGGAAGACCAGCTTTTGGTGGATGGACAGGAGGTGAACTGTGCGCCTTTCGTCTATGTCATGATGCACAAACCGGCAGGGCTGCTTTCCGCTACCGAGGACCGGAATCAAAAGACTGTGGTGGACCTGCTGCCGGAGGAGCTGAAACGCAGAGGGCTGTTTCCTGTGGGGAGATTGGACAAGGACACCACCGGGCTTTTGCTGCTCACCGATGATGGAGCCTTGGCCCACGATCTGCTGTCCCCCAAAAAGCACGTGGATAAAGTGTATCTGGCCAAGGTGGAGGGCCGGGTGGACAGCACAGATGTGTCCGCTTTGGCGCAGGGCATGGTACTGGGAGACGGCCTGCACTGTCTTCCGGCCGGCCTGGAACCACTGGAGGATGGCTCGTCCTGCCTGGTCACCCTGCGGGAGGGGAAGTACCACCAGGTGAAGCGGATGCTGGCTGCCAGGGGCAAACCCGTTCTGGCATTGAAACGGCTGTCCATGGGGCTGCTGCGTCTGGACGAGAAGCTCCAGCCGGGGCAGTGGAGATATTTGGAAATGGATGAGGTGGCAAAGCTGAGAGAGGAAGGCCGGAACACTTAATTTTTTTGGGCGAATTGAACAAAAAAACTTGAAAAACCTCTTGCCAAAACCAGGGGAAACCCGTTATAATAGCACAGTAAGAAAAAACGAGTAGGAGGGATCACTTTGTCCAGTAGGATGTTCCAAGGTGTCGTACTCCAAATGAAGGATAGCGTCAACCGGATGGTGGGCGTTGTGGATGCGGACGGGATCGTGGTGGCCTGCAGTGAGTTGACCTGCATTGGCGAGCACTGGTCCGGCGCGGTCGCGGCCATTAATTCTGCGGAGAATGAGCCCGCCCGGTTCGAGGGGAAAACCTTTAAGCCTCTGGCTGGATGGGGTGCTCAGTTTGACTATGCTGCTTTTGTGCAGGGAGACGACGATGTGGCGGCCTCTCTATGCGCCATGGCGGTCGTGGCGTTCAACGGCGCCAAGACCTATTATGAGGAAAAGCACGACAAAGCCACGTTTGTAAAAAATATCATTTCCGACAATATTCTGTTGGGAGATATCTATACCCAGGCCAAGGAGCTGCACTTTGTGTCTGAGGCGCCCCGGGCCGCGTTCCTGGTGCGCCAGCTGGGCCCCGCGGACGTGACGACCATTGATGTGATCCAGAATCTATTCCCCGACAAGCAGACTGATTTTGTCATCTCCATCAATGAGACGGATGTGGCCCTCATTAAGCAGCTGCCCGAGGGGGCGGATGCCCGGGATTTGCAAAAGATCGCCAAGCAGATCGCCACTGCCATCACCCAGGAGCTGGGGATCAAAGTGGTCATCGGCATCGGTACCATTGTTCCCCACATCCGGGACTTGGCCCGGGCCTATAAAGAGGCCGGAGTGGCCATCGATGTGGGCAAGGTGTTTGATACGGAAAAGACCGTCATCAACTATGAGAATCTGGGAATTGGCCGTCTGATCTATCAGCTGCCTACCATCCTGTGCCAGATGTTCCTGCAGGAGGTTTTCAAGAAGAACCCCATTGACGCCCTGGATCAGGAGACCCTGCTGACCATCAACAAGTTCTTCGAGAACAACCTGAATGTGTCTGAGACGGCCCGTAAGCTCTTTGTCCACCGGAATACGCTGGTCTATCGTCTGGAGAAGATCAAGAAACTCACCGGCCTGGACCTGCGGGAGTTTGACGACGCCATCACATTCAAGGTGGCTCTGATGGTCAAGAAGTATCTGATTTCCCGGGGAATTGAATCCTGAGAATCCTGCCTTTACACTGACAGCGCCGCCGTAACAGGCGGCGCTGTTTTTTCTGAGAAGCGGGCAGATCCCCGTGGCTTGCCGGCAGAAAGCAAGGGGGGAGCCAGGTGAAAAAAACCCGAAGAAAGCCTATAAATGTCATTTACATAAAACTTCATTTGTGGTACACTGGTCGATAAGGAAAAAATTTTAGCCGCCGGTCCCAAACGCCCTGGGCCAAGGCGCTGGCGGAGTCGGAGGAGCACATGATACGGCTCATAGATGTATATAAAGAGTATGACAACGGGACCAAGGCCCTGAAAGGGGTCAGTCTGCGCATTGACGATGGAGAGTTTGTCTTTCTGGTGGGACCGTCCGGGTCAGGAAAGTCTACGGTCATCAAGCTGATCACCGCTGAGATCGCTCTGACGGAAGGGCGGATCATGGTCAATGGGTATAATCTTAACAATATATCCCCCCGGCAGGTGCCCTATATGCGCCGGACGCTGGGCATTATTTTTCAGGACTTCCGGCTCATTGAGAAAAAGACCGTGTATGAGAACCTGTCCTTTGCCATGCGGGCGGTGGGCGCCACCAACCGGGAGGTGCGCCGGCGCATCCCGTACGTGCTCAAGCTGGTGGGGCTGGAGCAGAAGGCGGACCGCTACCCTGGACAGCTCTCGGGCGGCGAGCAGCAGCGCGTGGCCATTGCGCGGGCGCTGGTGAATAACCCCAGCATGATCATCGCCGATGAGCCTACGGGCAATCTGGACCCGCAGCGCTCGCTGGAGATCATGATGCTTCTGGAGCGGATCAATGAGCTGGGGACCACCGTACTGGTGGTTACCCATGAGAAAAATCTGGTCAACCGCTTTGATAAACGAGTGGTGGCCATCGAAAACGGTCGGATTATGAGCGACGGAACAGGCGGTTACTACAATGGCGAGAAAATTTGATGCGGGATATTATCTCAGTGAGGGTGTCCACTCCATCTTTACCCACGGCTTTATGTCCTTTGCTGCCGTGTGTATGATCGTGGCCTGCCTGCTGATCATGGGGTCCTTTACGCTGGTGGCGGTGAATCTGGATAAGAACCTGGGGGATCTGGAGAACGAAAACCAGCTGGCGGTGTACATAGATGAGAGCTACACCGAAGAAAAGGCACGGGCTCTGGAACCCCAAATCGCCCAGGTGCCCAACGTGGCGGATATGACCTTTGAGACCAAGGAGACGGCACTGGAGAACTGGAAAGAGAAGTATTCCGATGTGGAGCTGATGGATGACCTGCCGGACGATGCGTTCCGGGATCGGTACTATGTCCACATGGAAAATATTGAACTCATTGCCCAGACCAAGCAGGACCTGGAAAATGTTCCCGGCGTTGCCAAAGTGGTGGCTGCAGTAGAGATCGCTGAGGGCTTTGTGATGGTGCGCAACATCGCCACCGGCGTGGCCCTGGTGCTGGTGGGCATTTTGCTGATCGTATCCCTGTTCATTATTGCCAATACCATCAAGCTGGCCACCTTCTACCGTCGGGAGGAGATCGCCATCATGAAGATGTGCGGCGCAACAGACGGCTTTATCCGGTGGCCCTTCGTGGTGGAAGGGATGGCCCTGGGACTGACTGGCTCTCTGCTGGCGTTTTTCCTCCAGTGGGGTATCTATCAGCTGGTGGCCCAGAACATTGTTAAGAGCAACGGTTTGTCTCTGATGACCATGATCAGTTACATATCCATGATTGATGTGATCCTGCCTGTATTCTGCGGGGTGGGAGTCGTCATTGGCGTGGGAGGCTCTCTCATTGCCATCCGAAAGTTCCTTCAGGTATAAGGGGTGTGGATCAAAATGAAGCGACAGAAAAGACAGCGTGTGATGATGGGCGTTTTAGCGGGCATTATGGCTGCCCTCATGCTGCTGCCCATGGTGGCCAATGTGTTTTTGCACTAAACAGCGGGAGGAACCTATGAAAAAACGTTGGAACGGTGTGCGCAGGCTGCTGGGCCTGGCAGTGGTTTTGGCACTGGTCCTGCCCTTTGTGGGGCCGGCCGCGGTGATGCCCGCGGAAGCGGTGACCCAGGCGGAGATCGATGCGCTCAAGAGCGATGCCAATGATTTGGCCAGCCAGAAGAAGGAGCTGCAAGCCCAGCTCAATGAGGTCAAAGCGGATAAAAATGAAGCGCTCAAGCAAAAGCAGCTTCTGGAAGAGCAGATCGAGGTGATCCGCGCGGAGATCACCAACATCAATGCCCAGATCGCCAAATATGAGCAGCTCATTGAGGAGAAGACAAAGGAGCTGGCCCAGAGTGAGGCGGAGGAGAAAGAGCAGTATGAGCTGTTCTGCAGCCGAGTGCGGGCCATGGAAGAGGCCGGCGATACCTCCTATTGGGCCATCCTCTTTGGCTCCAGCGATTTTTCTGAACTGCTGGACAACTACATGATGATCGAAGAAGTCCTGGAGTATGATAACAGCGTCATGGAAGCGCTGGCCGCGATCCGGGAACAGGTAGCCCAGGAAAAAGCGGAGCTGGAAGAGGCCAAGGCAGCCCAGGAGGAGGCCAAGGCCAAGCGGCAGGCCGCCAAGGCGGAGCTGGAGACCCAGGAGGCTGAGGTGGACAAGGTCATTGCTGAGATCACCAGCCAGGAGAACCAGCTCAAGGCTATGGAGGCAGAGCTGAACCGGGCCGCCGCCGCCCTGGACAGCCAGATCAAAGACCTGGAGCGGCAGATGTCCGCCCAGATCAATAATGTCCCCAGCGAATCTGGTTTCCTGTGGCCCCTGGCCGCCAATATCAACGTGCTGTCCTCCCTGTATGGAAGCCGGCCCGACCCCTTCACCGGGCGGCCGGACAATCACACGGGCATTGACATCCCCGCTTCCCGGGGAACGCCCATCTATGCCTCTAAGAGCGGTGTGGTCATTACCTCGGTCTACGGGACCGGCTCCTCTTGGTCCTATGGCAACTACGTGGTGGTCTCCCACAGCGATGGCACAAGCACCCTGTACGCCCACATGAGCAGCCGGGCGGTAAGCAAGGGCCAGACGGTGAAGCAGGGCGACGTGGTGGGCTATGTAGGTACCACCGGCAACTCCACCGGCAACCACCTCCACTTTGAGATCCGGGTCAACGGCAGCCGGGTGGACCCGCTGAACTATTTCAAAGACCTGAACCTCTACTACCGCAGCGGCGGTCAGAAAGTAAAACTGAATCTGTAATAATTTCAAAGTAAACAAAAGGCCCCGCCATCGGGATAGTTCCCACAGGTACACTTTTTGAACCCACTGAATTGTCAGGCACACAGGCGGACAGCGGAAGCTGTCCGCCTGTTGTGTTTTATGCCAGCAATCGCTTGATTTCTTCAATATCTGTGATCTGCTTTGTGATATGCGGTGCGTGCTCTCCCTCCTGCATAGGGCTGTCCACTCTGCCGATGTCCCTGTATACGATCTTGACACTCTGTCCCGCAGAGCGGGAATACTTTTGGCTCCGCTCGCCCACTTCAATCCGCTGGATGAAGAGCCGCAGCAGCTCCGGCGTCAGTTCGTCGATGGTGGTGTACCGCTTGGCCTTCTCAATGAAGGCGTCCACATTGGCGGCTGAGGCTTTCAGTTTCTCCAACTGTTCCTCCTTGGCTGGAATGGCGACAGACAGATTTTTTTGCTCGGCGTTGTAGTCTGCGGACAGCATGCGGAACTGTTCATCGCTCACTCGCCCCAGAACATTGTCTTCGTAGAGACGCTTGAACAGTGCGGACAACTCATCGTACCTCCGATGCATGGAATCCAGATCCTTCTGCAGACGGTTGATCTCCCGGCGCAGTTCTGCGGTGTTCCTCTGGTTGATATACTGGGCAAACTGCCGCTCCTTCATCCGTGCGAAGTGCGTGACCCTGCGCAGGTCATCCAGCACAATGGCTTTCAGGTCCGCCTCCCGGATCTGGTGGGGTGAGCAGGCGGTTTTCCCGCGCTTACTGTAGGTTGAGCACCGGAAATAATACTGATCCTCCCGCATTTTCTCGGTCCGGCAGAGCACCATGTATTTTCCGCAGTCGGCACAGTAGACCAGTCCAGAGAACAGATTGGGTTCCTCCATGTGCTTGGGCGGCCGCCGTTTGTGCTCCCGCACATCCTGCACGATCTCCCAGACCTCCATGGAGATGAGTGGCTCATGGGTGTTCTCCACAAGGATCTGCTCGCTCTCTGGTTTCTGGATTTGCTTTTTGTTTTTATAGGAGAGCGTTGTTTTCTTCATGTTGAGCGTGTGCCCGATGTAGACCTTGTTTTCCAGGATCTTAGCCACGGTTCTGCCGGACCAGGTGTAGGGACGGGTGGTATCCAGATTGGTACAGGCAGCTCCGGTAGCCTGGTAGTACTGGTTGGTCGGATTCAGCACCTGCTCTTGGGTCAGGATTCTGGCGATCTGGTTCGGTCCCTTCCCTGCGGCGCACAGGTCAAAGATACGACGCACGATGGGAGCGGTTTCCTCATCGGGGATGATCTCCTTGGAGTCCTTGTCCTTTTTCTTGTAGCCGTAGGGCGGTTTGCCGCCCAGCCGCTCTCCGCGCTCCGCCTGCATCTTCTTGATGGCGCGCACCTTCTTGCTGGTGTCCTTGGCGTGGAGTTCGTTGGCCCAGTTTCGGATGGGGTTGAAGTCGTTGCTGCTCTC
>CALWOP010000092.1 GCA_944383195.1 uncultured Oscillospiraceae bacterium | reverse complement strand
GAGCTGCTTCGGGACCAGGTGGACCACGGGGCCCAGTCCCACATTCTCCACATCGCCACCCACTTCTCCAACCTGGTGAAGGTGTCTGAGCGGGTGGTGGTCCGGCACACCGCCGGCTCCGCCCTGGTGCGCACCCTTGGCTCTCTGCGCCGGGATCAGCGCAACGAGGTGGTGGTAGAGCTGGGCAAGGGCCTGGAGATGGGCCAGTACCAGATCTCCAAGTACATCCCCCAGTACCTGGGGGAGGCCGCCCTCTACCTCCACCCCAGCGAGCTGGACGAGCAGGTGCTGTGGCTCAAGTCTCTGCTGGGTTCTCCCAACAACTCCGCCGTGGCCGGTGCCCTGAACACCGTTGGCATCCTTTTGCAGCACTATCCCGCCTACCGGGAGCGCTTTTCTGAGGATACCGCCGCCTATGAGGCAAGGCGCCAGGAGCTGCTGGGGCTGCTGCTCCAGGGTCTGGCCCACTACCGGGAGGCGGTGCGCCAGGAGGCGCTGCTGGTCATCGGCAAGCTCCTCTTCGGCACGTCCCAGCTGGACATGGAGGAGAAAGCACGACTGTTTTCCCTGTGCTATCGGAAGCTTCTTTTCCTCATTCAGGAGTCCCCCCGGCAGGACGGCCTCACCTTCTTCTACCGAGCCGCCGCCCTGGCCCACATCAACCGCTTCATCGCCCTGCGGCGGCTGGACCGGGGCCCCTTCACCTTTGAGACGCCCCGGAAGATCGCCTTCTTCCCCGGCACCTTTGACCCTTTCACCCTGTCCCACAAGGGCATTGTCCACGCCATCCGCAGCCTGGGCTTTGAGGTCTATCTGGCGGTGGACGAGTTCTCCTGGTCCAAAAAGGCCCAGCCCCATTTGATCCGCCGGCAGATCGTCAATATGTCTGTGGCCGGGGATTTCCACATCCACCTGTTCCCCGACGACATCCCGGTGAACATCGCAAACCCCGCCAACCTTCGTCGGCTGCTGGAGCTGTTCCCCGATCAGGAGGTCTACATCGTGGTGGGCAGCGACGTGGTGGCCAACGCCTCCTCCTATCAGGCCCCCTCCCGGCCCTACTCCATTCATCGGATGAACCACATCATCTTCCGCCGGGCAGGAGAAAAGGAGCTGCCCCGTGACCTGCCCATCACCGGCGACGTGATCCGGCTGCAGCTGCCCTCCCACCTGAAGGATATCAGCTCCACCCGCATCCGGGAAAATGTGGACCTGAACCGGGACATCTCCAGCCTGGTGGACCCGGTCATTCAGGACTTCATCTATCAAAACGGCCTGTACCTCCGGGACAGCCAAAATAAGCCCATGCTGGACGCCGGCGAGCTGGAGTTTCAGTGGCTGGGGGCGCCGGACCCCATTTTGCTGGACAGCCTCACCGCCGGGCAGCCCGACCGGGAGGTGCTCCGCTCCTCCATCGCCCAGCAGGGGGACAATGTGCTTGTGCTGCGCCACAGCCGCTCCCACTCCATGCTGGGCTATGTGAGCTACCGCTCCCTGTCCACCTCCCAGCTCTTTGCCGCCCTGGGGGACACGGAGCTGGCTAACCGCATCCGCCTGCGGGCCTCGGGAAATGTGCTGCTCATCACCTCCCTGGCCGCCGACACCTCCGACCGGCACAAGGATTACCATCAGCTTTTGCTGTGTGAGCTGCTGGCAAAGGCGCTGGAGGAATCCTGTGTCTATGCCGTCTATGCCCCCTATGACCGGGGCATTTCCACGGCGCTGGAGGATGTGCTCTCCCGCTTTGGCTTTATTTCCCGCGAAGGGAACGCTCCCATTTGGGAGACGGATATGCACGCCCCCACCGTCCTCATTCAAAATCTGGAGACCACCATTCAGGACCCCCTCAACCGCAACCCCAGGGTCCTCTCCGCCGTGGTCCGCAGCCACCGCCGCCTGCAAACCGCTCTGGCCCAGCTCTATCCCGGCTCGGTGGTGCTCCCCCTGTCCGCCGATTTTATCCACCAGCGGCTGCTGGAAAAGATCACCGCCTACAATAACGTCCCCTCTGTGCCCACCTCCCCCCGGGTGCTGGGAGAAAATATGTGCGTCCCCTACGGAAAGCTCCTCCGGGGAAAGATGGTGCCCAACACGGTGACCAAGACCATCCACACCGACAAGGTGTTCTCCCCCGACCTGTCCGAGAGCGTCATGGAGCCCTTCCCCTACTACGCCCCCATCCCCAGCCAGATCCGCACCATCAAGTCCTTTGACCGGCCCGTCATTCTGGTGGACGACCTTATGCACCCGGGCTTCCGCTTCAAAGCCTTGGACCCCATCTTCCGCCGGGAGGGCGTGCCCATCCGTATGGTGCTGGTTGGGGTGCTGTCCGGCTACGGCAAGGATTTGATGAACGCCTGGGAGCGCCCGGTGGACAGCGTGTACTATCTGCCCACCCTGCGGCAGTGGTTTGTGGAGTCCACCCTCTTCCCCTTTATCGGCGGCAACACTGTCCGCCGACCCAGCCCGCCGGTACCCGGAATGCTGCCGGGCATCAACCACATCCTGCCCTACGCCACCCCCTCCTATCAGCAGGAGTGCGGCCGGGAGGCGGTGTTCCAGCTGTCCCGGGCCTGCCTGGAGAGCTCGCTGGACGTGATCCGCACCCTGGAGCAGGAGTACCGCATCCTCTATGGCCGCAATCTGACCCTGTCCCGGCTGGCTGAGGCGGTCATCCTGCCTCTGTGCCCAGATAAGGGCACGTGCCTGCACTACGACCCCAATCTGTCCGCCTCCGTCTATCTGGAGAACGACCTGGAGCAGCTGCTGCGCCAGAACCAATAACAAAAAGGTGATGTTATGTACTATTACCGCTATCAGGACCGCAATTTCGTCTCCCTGTCTCCCGTTGAGGGCTTCGGCCCAGAGCTTCCTCCTGTCACAGATGGCCCCCTTTACGCCCTGGTGGGGGGCGACCCGGTGCTGGGCCGGGGCTCCTTTAAGGTAAATCACCCCGGCCAGCTGGAGGCGGGCCACGGCCTGGAGAGCCTGGATGCCTCCCGCCTGCCTGATACCCAGGTGGACGAGGCCGTCGCCGCCGCCATCCGGGAGGGCCGCCTCACCGCCGTCAACCAGAATCGCCTGGGCTGGGAGAAGCTTCTCACCGCCGCCCCCAAAACGGGCAAAAAGCGGGTCAATATCCTGGCCATTGGGGACGTGGGCTCCACCCTGCTCACGGGCCTCAAATTGCTGGGGGGCGATGTGATCGAGTCCATCGGCATCTGCGACCTGTCCGACCAGATCACCGCCCGGTGGGAGTTTGAGATGGGGCAGATCTCCCTGCCCTGGGACTACGACGCCTTCCCTGAGGTAAAGGTGGTCAAGCCCGAGGAGCTTTTTGACTGTGATATGTTCGTCTTCGTGGCCTCCAAGGGCATCCCCCCTGTGGGCTCCCCGGTGAAAGATGTGCGGATGTACCAGTTTGAAAATAACGCCAAGATCGTGGCCCACTACGCCAAAATGGCCCGGGCCGCCCACTTCCAGGGGCTGTGGTGCGCCGTGTCCGACCCGGTGGACCCTCTGGCCAAAACCGCCTATCTGGAGAGCAACAAGGACGAAAACGGCGTCTTTGACGGCAAGGGCCTGCGCCCCGAGCAGGTCCAGGGCTTCGGCCTGGGGGTGATGAACGCCCGGGCGGCCTACTTCGCCAAGCGGGATGCCAAGCTGGCCTCTTTCCTCACGGAGGGCCGCTCCTTCGGCCCCCACGGCACCGGGCTGTTTATTGCCAACTCCATCGACCACTACGACGAGGCCATCTCCCAGGAGCTGACCCAAAAGACGGTCACCGCCAACCTGGTCATGCGGGAAATTGGTTTTAAGCCCTATGTGGCCCCCGCCATGTCCTCCGGGGCTCTGTCTCTGCTGCTCACTCTCCGGGGAGAGTGGCACTGCGGCTCGGTGTTCCTGGACGGGATCTACATGGGCGTGAAGAACCGCTACACCCCCGCCGGGGTGGAGACGGAGCTGCTGCCCCACATTCCCGACCAGTTATTTGGCCATATCCGGGAGGCCGCGGAGCATTTGAAGTCCATTTTGTAAGAAGGTGCCCTTATGTCCCTTGTTGTCATTCATCCCGCTCCGGATGCCGCCTGGGCGGATATGCGCCTGGAGGACGTTCTTCGCCACGCCCTGGCAGGCCGTGAGGTCCCTGTGCTCCGCCGGGCGGAGGAATTAGACGCTCTGACCGGCCAGACGCTGCTCTTTGCCCTCCCCCTGGGAGAGGCGGGCATCAACCTGGAATATACCCGGATGCTCCACCAGCTGCGCACCCGCCCCCATCTGCTCCAGGGCTGCGCCGCCGCGCTCATTGTAGACGGGGCGGGGGAGCTGTACACCAAGTCGGCGGGGGCAGAGCTGGCTTTGGCCCTCAATCAATCCGGCTGCGCCCTGCTGGGCCGCCCCCTGGTGGAGGGCACCGGCTCCCTTGCTAACTTTGCCGTCCAGGCCAAAAATCTGGGCACCGACCTCATGGGGGCCTACCGCGCCGCCGCCCGGGAGCTGGTGGACCGGCTGCTCTCAGAGTCCTTTCCCCAGCGCGCCCGGCCCAAGCTGCTGGCCCTCCACGCCTCCAGCCACCACACCTCCAACACCATGGCCCTGTGGTCCAGGGTGCGGAGCTCTCTGGAGGACTGCTGCGACATCCGGGAGATCGGCCTTCGCAACGGCACCCTGTCCGACTGCTCCGGCTGCCCCTATACCATGTGCCTCCACTTCGGGGAGCGGGGGGGCTGCTTCTACGGAGGCGTCATGCAGGAGGAGGTCTACCCCGCCGTGCGGGAGGCGGACGCCCTGGTGCTGCTGTGCCCCAACTATAATGACGCTCTCTCCGCCAACCTCACCGCCTTTATCAACCGCCTCACCGCCCTGTTCCGCCAGACCCGTTTTTATGACAAGGCGGTCTTCGCTCTGGTGGTCTCCGGCTACTCCGGGGGCGATATTCTGGCCCGGCAGGTGATCGCCGCCATGAACATGAACAAGTCCTTTTATCTGCCCCCAAACTTCGCCCTTATGGAAACCGCCAACTTCCCCGGCCAGGCCATGGCCCTGCCGGGGATCGAGGAGCGGCTGGAGGCATTTTCCCAAAATATCCGGGCCACCCTTTTGGCCTGACTGCAACCAAAAACCGCCCGGGGAACTCCCCGGGCGGTTGAGACTGTCGAAAAAGTGGCATAGTCACTTTTTCGAGAAGGATCGCACGCAAGATGGGCCTCGATTCCTTGCGGAAAAGTCGGCCCACCTTGCGCGAGAAATGTCATTTCCGACGCACATGTCGCCGGAAATGACGGGACTAAAATTTATTCCGCCGCCTGCGAGCGGCGGAACTCCTTGCAGGAGGGCTTTTCGACAAGCTGAACCGCCCGGGGAACTCCCCGGGCGGTTTTTGCCGCGATTGGTCAGTCCAGATATTCCTTGGGGTCCACCTGCACCCCGTTGAGGATGGTCTCTAGGTGTACATGGGGCTCCACCCCCACCTCGGCGATGGCAGTTCCCCCCACCGTGCCCAGCACGGACCCGATCTCCACCTGGTCTCCCTCAGCCACAGCGGTCTCAGCAGCCAGGTTACTGTACCAGGACTGGAGGCCTCCGCCGTGGTCCACCACTACCGTGGTGCCCATCAGATCGTCGTCATAGACCTGGGCCACCGTCCCGGCGCTGATGGACAGCACCTGCACCCCCTGGGCGGCGGCAATGTCCAGCCCGCCGTGGGTGCGCCAGTCCCCCATGGTGGGGTCCAGGGAGAGGGTCTCCACGCTGAAGTCCCGGAGCACAGCCCCCTTCACCGGCCAGGTGAACACATCGGACACGGTGCTCTCCTGGGCCTCCGCCTCCGTCTCAGTCTGCTTGACCGGCTCGGGGTCGTCCTCCTGCACCGGCTCCACCGTCTGCCTCTCCTGGGTGACGGAGGGCTTATCCTGTACCGGAGGAGCCACCGGCGTCACCGGACGCTGCACACTCTGGTCCGGAATGGTCACCGACGCATCCCCGCCCGCCTGGGCGGAGGTGCCGGTGTCCATGGCGACGGTCTGGATCAGATAATAGCCCGAAATCCCTATGGCGGCCACGCACAGGAACAGGACGATGTAGAACCCTTTTCCCAGCACAAAGTCGCCCAGCTTTTTCATAAAGCCTTGGTTTCTCACAAAACCACCTCCGAAGCCTATTGTGGACAAGGCGAAAGCTGGTTATACCTGGCTGGGCAAAATTTTCCCCAATGGACGGCGGCCATTTTTTGTGCTATACTCCATGCAAATAACGTTCTGTCTTCTTCGGAGGTTTTCATGTACCAACAGATCACCCTGCCCAACGGGGCCCGGCTGCTCACCCAGCACCTGCCCCAGGCCCAATCCGCCGCCCTGGGCTTTTTTGTGGGGGTAGGCTCCCGCCACGAGGCCCCTTCCGAGCACGGCGCCGCCCACTTCATTGAGCATATGCTCTTTAAGGGGACTGACCGCCGCTGCGCCGCTCAGCTGGCCCGGGATACCGACGCCATCGGCGGGCAGCTCAACGCCTATACCACCAAAGAGCACACCTGCTTCTACGCCCGCACTCTGGGCAGTCATCTGGACCGGGGGCTGGATCTCCTGGCAGATATGCTCTTTCACTCCCGCTTTGCCCAGGAGGATGTGGAGCTGGAGCGGGGGGTCATTCTGGAAGAGATCGATATGTATGAGGACACCCCGGAAGATCTGGTGGCCGAGCGGCTGTCGGCGGCGGTCTACAAGGGTACTGCCCTGGCCCGGCCCATCCTGGGCCGCCAGTCCACTCTGGAGCACATGACCGGGCCGTGGCTGGCACAGTGGCACAAGCGCCACTACCACGCCGGCAACCTGGTGGTCTCCCTGGCCGGGAACTTCACCAAGCGGCAGGTAGAATCCCTCACCGATCTGCTCTCCTCTCTGGAGCCAGGAGAGCCGTCCTCCATCACCCCCGTCTCTTACCGCCCCGCCGTCACCGCCAAAAAGAAGGCCATTGAGCAAAACCACCTGATTTTAGCCTTCCCCGCCCCCAATTACCTGGATAAACGCCGGCAGCAGGTGGCCCTGCTCAACGCCCTGCTGGGGGGCGGCTGCTCCTCCCGGCTCTTCCAGCAGCTGCGGGAGCAGCGGGGACTGTGCTATACCACCTACTCCTATGTGGCCGACCATGAAGATACCGGCCTTCTGGGCATCTATGTGGGCCTTAACCAGGAGCAGGAGCGCTCCGCCCTGGATCTGGCCCGGCACATCACCGCCGATCTGGCCGACCACGGCCCCACCCAGGAGGAGGTGGACCGGGTGCGGGAGCAGGCCAAGGCCAACCTGCTCATAGGCACCGAATCGGTCCAGGCCCGGATGAGCCACCTTGGGGGCTCCGCTCTCTTGTACGGCAGCGTCAAGGAGACCCAGGAGCTGGTGGAGCTCTATGAGGCGGTCACCCGGGAGCAGCTTCGGGACCTGGCCGAGGAAATCTTCCGGATGGACCAGGCCGCCTTGTCCGCGGTGGGCCGGGTCTCTTCCGTGCAGGAGTACGCCGCCTGGCTGGGGCGCTGAGCGCTCACTGGCTTTGGAAGCTGTTGTCTGCATTGGTATAAAAATCCGCCCTTGCGGTTAAACTGGCTGTAACCCATGTTTGACCGAAAGGGCGGTTTGTTATGCAGGTAAAAGATTTGATGAATCCAAGCGTCGTTACCATTGAGCCCGGTTCCTCGGCGGCTCTGGCCGCCCGGCTCATCAGCCGGCACAATGTGGGCTCCCTCCCGGTGTGTGGGGATGACCGCCGGCTGCGGGGGGTGGTCACGGACCGGGACATTGTGCTGCGGTGCGTGGCCGCTGAGGAGGACCCGGCCCAGACCCCGGTGCGGGACATTATGACCCGGGGCTGCACCACCGTCTCTCCCCAGGACGACTGCCGGGAGGCCACAAGGCTCATGTCCCTGCACCAGGTGCGCCGTCTGCCCGTGGTGGAGGGGGGCAAGCTGGTGGGGGTCATCTCCCTGGCGGACGTGGCCCGCAGCGGCCGCTTTGACATGGAGGCCGCCCAGGCCCTGTGTGAAATTTCGGAAAATATCATTGTACGCTGAAAAGGCCCGCTGTCCCAGAGCTGGGGCAGCGGGCCTTGGCTTATTTGTCGATTTGTTTCAGTACGGTCTGGAACCAGTCGGGCAGAGGGCACTCCACCTCCACCAGCTTTCCGGTAGACGGGTGGATAAACCGGAGCTTCCGGGCGTGGAGGCACTGCCCGGCAAGGCCCGGCCAGGGCTTTTTGCTCCCATAGACCACATCCCCCAGAAGGGGATGGCCGATGGAGGCCATATGGACCCGGATCTGGTGGGTACGGCCGGTCTCCAGGCGGCACTCCACATGGGTATAGCCGGGATAGCGGCCCAGGACGGTGTAATGGGTCACCGCCCGCTTGCCGTTCTTCCGGTCAATGGCCATCTTCTTCCTGTCCACCGGGTGGCGGCCGATGGGGGCGTCCACGGTGCCCTCGTCCTCTTTCAGGCCGCCCACCGCCACCGCCTCATAGGTACGGGCCAGGGAGTGGTCCTGGAGCTGCTGGGCCAGAGCCAGGTGGGAGCGGTCGTTTTTGGCCGCGATGATCAGCCCCGAGGTGTCCCGGTCGATGCGGTGGACGATCCCCGGCCGCAGCACGCCGTTGACCCCGGACAGGGAGTCGCC
>CALWOP010000091.1 GCA_944383195.1 uncultured Oscillospiraceae bacterium | reverse complement strand
TGCTTGATGACTTCAAACACAAAAAAACTCCTTACTGTTACGAAATAAACATGGCATCTCCAAAGGAGAAGAACCGGTAGCGCTCCTTCACAGCCTCCTCATAGGCCGCCAGCACGTGTTCCCGCCCCGCCAGAGCGGAGACCAACATAATGAGGGTGGACTGGGGCAGATGGAAGTTGGTGACGAGGGCGTCCAAGACCTTAAAACGGTAGCCGGGATAGATGAAGATGTTGGTCCAGCCCGAACGCTCAGTCATGGTGCCGTCCTCAGCAGCAAAGGATTCAATCGTGCGGCAGGAGGTGGTTCCCACACAGATGACCCGCCCACCGTTTCGCTTGGTCTCATTGATGATGTCCGCCGTTTCCCGGGAAATCATGCAGAACTCTGAGTGCATCTCATGGTCTTGGATGTCCTCTGCCTTTACCGGACGGAAAGTACCAAGACCAACATGGAGTGTAACGTAGCATACCTTTACTCCCATATTCTGAACTTGCTCCAGCAGTTCCGGGGTAAAGTGCAGCCCAGCGGTGGGGGCGGCGGCAGAGCCAACTACTTTGGAGTAAACGGTCTGGTAGCGCTCGTTATCCCGAAGCTCCTCCTTGATGTAGGGCGGCAAGGGCATTTTTCCAAGGTGCTCCAGAATCTCCAAGAAAATCCCCTCGTAGTAGAACCGAACCAGTCGCTTTCCGTCCTCCAGCTCTTCCTCAATGGTGGCGGTGAGTTCTTTCCCCTCACCGAAGATCACCTGGGCGCCGGGGCGAAGCTTCCGCCCCGGGCGGACCAGACACTCCCAGCATTTGTCCCCCCGGTCTACCAGCAGCAGCACCTCGCAGGCGCCGCCGGTGGGACGGTGGCCGATGAGCCGGGCCGGAAGCACCCGGGAGTCGTTAAGCACCAGACAATCGCCGGGTTTTAAAAATTGAGGCAGCTCGTAAAAGTGGTGGTGCTCCACAGCGCCGGTATGTTTGTCCAAGGTGAGCAGCCTGGAGGCATCCCGCCGCTCCAGAGGGGTCTGGGCAATGAGTTCCTCAGGCAGGTAAAAATCAAAATCTGCGGTTTTCAATATAATACTTCCTTTTCTTTAATACCGAGTAACCTTTACGCCGGGGTAATAGAAGGTAACAATTTCCTCAAAGTCAAAGCCCTGCTTGGCCATGGAGTTGGCGCCCCACTGGCTCATTCCGATTTGGTGGCCGTTGCCGGCGCCTTCAAAGACATAGCTGGACCCGGAGACGGTAACAGTCCCGCCCCCCTGGTTACTGCCGCCAGAGGAGGAGCCTCCACCGCCGGTATTTCCGCCTTGGTCCATATCTTCCAGGGCCGAGACAGTGCCCGAGCCGCTGATCACATAGGGATTCTCCCCGATGGGAGAAGTGGTGCCGTTGCCGGAAATGATATACATTCCGTCAAGGCTGTCCACCGGCTTTCCATTGACGTTAAGATCAGAACTGCTGGTACTGCGTGTGCTGCTGCGGCCGGACAGGCTTTTTCCCGCAGGGTTGACTGTCTCCCCATTGACGGTAAAGCGGATGGAGCTCACATCGAACACTGAACGGATGGCCTTGCTTCCGCTGGGATAGATGGAGTTGGTCTGGCCATTTTTCCAGTGGATGGTAACGGCAATTACGTTGCCCAGCTTAGAATATTCCAGCTCCAGATAGTCCAAAGATGTGCTGGTGCCATAGCCGTAGCTCTGAAGACGCTTTTCCAGCTCGGATGCGGTATAGCTCACCGTCCAGCTGGAGTCATAGTCCTCGTAGGGGTCCTCGACTCCGCACAGATAGGGATAGGTGTTGGTGGTATCGGAGCCCCAGACATAGTAGGCATCCTCGCTGGCCCCGCCAAAACTGGCGGAGTAGGGAGTTTCAGCCAGCTTGCCGTTGTAGGTGACCACAAGGCCCTCCGTCTCCTCCACAGCCTGCATACTGGTCTGGCTGGGACTGTAAGAAGCGGAGCCATTGCCCATGCCCCGGTACACTTGGCAGTAGGTTGAGTTACAGATATCAAAGCCATAGCTGCTGTGGGTACCCATATTCCGAAGGGCATAGGTTCTGGCGCACACTGCCTGGGCCTTCAGGGCCTCCAAAGGCCAGGAAGGGCCCATCTCATAGCAGATGACCCCGTTTACGTAGTCCTCCAGGGTAAGGACATTGACTACTGTCACGTTGCCCCCGGTGCGGCGGAAATATTCAAACCCGCCCCGATAGTGGTAGTTATTGAACCATGTGCGGGTCTCCCTTGCTCCATCCACTCCGGGCTGGACGGCCAGCTTTGTGTTTGAGCCCTCATCATACTGAAAAAGGATGGTATTGGTTCCTGTCTCCACCACGGTGAGGCCGTAGGAGCTGGTACCCACTACTTCACCGCTCTCACCATAGCGCAGAGCATCCTCCTTGGTCTCAAAGGAGCCGGCCCGAACCTGATACTCTCCGTCGATGTAGGCCACAAAGCCGTCCGCATAGTCTTCGGCCGCATCCTGAGCATCCTCAAAATCCCGGAATCCCTCATCCACCAGTACATGGTAGCAGCCCACCAGAATGTCACTGTGAATGGAACTCCCATAGGTGTTTTTACTCATGGAGGAGGAATAACCATACCAGAGGTTCTCGCTTTTCAGCACGGCGATCTGTGTGGTGCGCCGGTCGGTATAACCCAGTTCCACAAAATCCAGATTGCCGTCATAGTATCCAAAGCGGTAGCCCGCTCCATAGCCGTCCTCGTTTTCCAGATGGGCAGCCTCCAGCTCTCCGGTGGCATTGTGATAGTAAGCGGATGCCAGACCGACTCGAATCATGATCTCCCCGTCGTCGTTGGTGGTCACTGCCCCAGCGGTGGGGACGACCAGGCAGAGCGCCAGGGCCGCCGCGGCCAGTTTCAATAACTTCTTATGCATATTGGGCTCCATTCTTTTGTTTCTTCTGCGTTTGCTCTATTGACACCCGACAGCAAACATGATAGGATAACTGCCAGATAGAGGTTGCGGCCAACATCAGTACGCATGGTCAGGGGGTCGGTCCCCGCTTACCCATGCCGAAAGGGACGGTCGCCGAAGGTCCCCTACGCCGACGCAGTGGGTCCTGGTCGTCTGGTAAACAGCCAGCCGACTGTCATCAGTGGATCTGATGGAGCGCTGTCTGCTTTTGTGAATATTTTGTCGTCGCAACCCGTGGTGGTCTCTTCGACATTATAGTACAAAATCAGCCGCTTGAAAAGCCGCTGATTTATTTTTTTCTCTGTCATGATGTTTTGCCGGAAACGCAACAAATTTCGTCCTGACACATAGACTGTCAGGAACAAGCATGGAGGTAGTTTGCAATGAAACAGTATAAAGTCGGAATCATCGGTGCCACCGGGATGGTGGGGCAGCGCTTTGTCACTTTGATGGAGAACCATCCCTGGTTTAAGCTTACCGCCATCGCCGCCTCCCCCCGCTCCGCTGGTAAGCGCTATGAAGAGGCTGTGGCCGGCCGCTGGGCCATGAAGACCCCCATTCCCAACGAGGCCAAAGATCTGATCGTGATGGACGCCCAGGCCGACATTGAGAAGATCGCCGGTATGGTGGACTTTGTTTTCTGCGCCGTGGATATGAAGAAAGAGGAGATCCGGGCTTTGGAGGAGGCCTACGCCAAGGCCGAGTGCCCTGTAGTGTCCAATAACTCCGCCCACCGCTGGACCGCTGACGTGCCCATGGTGGTGCCCGAGCTCAACGCCCAGCACCTGGAGATCATCCCCGCCCAGCGCAAGCGTCTTGGTACCAAGCGGGGCTTTATCGCTGTCAAGTCCAACTGTTCCATTCAGTCCTACGCTCCCCTGCTCACCCCCATCATGCAGGCGGGCTACCCCATTGAGAAAGTACTGGTTTGTACCTACCAGGCCATCTCCGGCGCGGGTAAGACCTTCGAGCGCTGGCCCGAGATGGTAGATAACCTCATCCCCTACATTGGCGGCGAGGAAGAGAAGAGCGAGCAGGAGCCTCTGAAGGTTTGGGGTCACATTGAGGGCAATGAGATCGTCAAGGCCGAAGGTCCCGCCATCACCGCCCAGTGCCTGCGGGTGCCTGTGTCCGACGGTCACACTGCCGCCGCTTTCGTTACCTTTGGTGAAAAGAAGCCCACCATTGAGGAGATCAAGGAGATCTGGAAGAACTTCAAGGGCCGCGCCCAGGAGCTGGCGCTGCCCTCCGCCCCCAAGCAGTTCATCCACTACTTTGAGGAGCCCGACCGTCCCCAGGCCAAGCTGGACCGGGAGCTGGAGGGCGGCATGGCCATTACTGCCGGCCGTCTGCGTCCTGATACCCAGTATGACTACAAATTCGTGGGTCTGTCTCACAACACCCTCCGTGGCGCCGCCGGCGGCGCGGTCCTGCTGGCTGAGCTCCTCTGCGCTGAGGGGTATATGGACCGCTGATTCCTGATTCTATAAGAAAGGGTTGCTATCTATGAGAACTCCCGTATTTACCGGCTCCTGCCCCGCTCTGGTCACTCCCTTTGACGAGAACGGCACCATCAATTACGAGGCTTTCGGCAAGCTCATCGACGACCAGATCGAAGCGGGCGTAGACGCGGTATGCGTCTGCGGCACCACCGGCGAGTCGGCCACCATGTCCATCCGGGAGCACATTGCCGCCGTGGAATTCTGCGTCAAGCGGGTCAACCACCGGGTTAAGGTCATTGCCGGCGCCGGCTCCAACGACACCTCCGCCGCCGTCTACCTATCCCAGCACGCCCAGGATTCCGGAGCCGATGCCCTGCTCCATGTGACTCCCTACTATAACAAGGCCAGCCAGACCGGCCTCATCAAGCACTATGAGTACATCGCCGACCGGGTGGAGCTGCCCATTATCCTATACAATGTACCCGGCCGCACCGGCGTCTCTTTCACCGCTGACACTTATAAGATTCTCTCGGAAAATCCCAAGATTAACGGCGTAAAGGAAGCCAGCGGAAACTTCTCCCTCCTGGCCCATACCCGCTACCTCTGCCCTGACGACTTCTACATCTGGTCCGGCAACGACGATCAGGTGGTGCCTATGATGGCCCTGGGTGCCAAGGGCGTTATCTCTGTAGTATCCAACATCCTCCCCGAGGTCATGGTGAAGATGAGCCACCTGTGCTTGGAAAACGACTTTGCTGCCGCGTCCAAGCTACAGATCGAATACATGGACCTGATCGATGCCCTGTTCTGCGAGGTCAACCCCATCCCCGTAAAGACCGCCATGAATCTCATGGGGATGGAGGCCGGTCCCCTGCGCCTGCCCCTGTGCGATATGTCAGAAAAGAATCTGGCCACCCTCCGCAGCTCCATGGAGCGCATGGGCCTTTTAACGTAAGGAGCGCCCTATGCTGAAGATAATCATTTCCGGCTGCAACGGCCATATGGGCCGGGTGGTGGCCGAGCTGTGCCAGGCCGATCCCCAGGTGGAGGTGGTCGCTGGTTTTGACGTACTGGGCCCCGCTGATCGGGAGTTTCCCGTTTTCTCTGCCCCGGAGCAGTTCCAGGGAGAGGCGGATGCGGTCATTGACTTCTCCTCCCCTGCCGCGCTGGACGGTCTGTTGAAATTTGCCCGGGCGCGCAAGATTCCCCTGGTACTGGCCACCACCGGCTACACTCCGGAGCAGATTGCCCAGATCGGCGCTGCCGCCCTGGAGGTTCCCATCTTCCGCTCGGCCAATATGTCCCTGGGCATCAATGTGTTGCTGGAGCTGGTAAAGAAGGCCGCATCCATTCTGGGAGACAGCTACGACATCGAGATCGTGGAGCGCCATCACCGCCGCAAGGTGGATGCCCCCTCCGGCACCGCCCTGATGATTGCAGACGCAGCGGCCCAGGCCTGCGGCCATGAGACTGAGTACGTCTTCGAGCGCCATTCCGTCCGCCATCCCCGTGATAAAAAGGAGATCGGTATCTCCGCTGTTCGGGGCGGCACCATCGTGGGCGAGCATGAGATCATCTTTGCTGGTCACGATGAGGTGATGGAGATTCGCCACACCGCCCTCTCTCGGGAAATCTTTGCCCAGGGTGCGGTGGAAGCGGCCAAATTCATGGCTACCGTAACAGCACCCGGTATGTACGACATGAGTATGCTGGTAAAATAAGTTTCTGCATTCAACGGCGCATACGCTTTGGCGTGTGCGCCGTTCGTTTTCTCTACGACGCGTCGGTTGGCAATAGAGCAAAAATCTGTTATTCTCTTTGAGAACAAACCTGCTCACTGTCTGGAGGAACCGATATGGACTATGAAAAAATCGGCGCTCTGATCTGTCGCCTGCGCACCCAGCAGCACCTGACCCAACGGCAGCTGGCCGATGAGCTGGAAATCAGTGACAAGGCCGTGTCAAAATGGGAGCGAGGACAGGGTTGTCCAGATGTCTCCCTGCTCCCTCGCTTGGCCCAAACCCTGGGCGTGGATGTGGAGGGACTGCTGGCCGGAGAACTTTCTGAGAACGAACAAACGGGAGGAACTATGAAAAACCTGAACTTTTACGTCTGCCCCACCTGCGGAAATATCCTGACCTCTGCCATGGGAGCGGCAGTTACCTGCTGCGGCAAGAAGCTCAGCCCTCTGGAGGCGGTCAAGGCCCCGGAGGAGGCGCGCCTCTCCGTGGAGCTCATTGAAAATGACTACTTCATTACCTCATCCCATCCCATGACCAAGGAGCACTACATCTCCTTTGTGGCGCTTGTGACTGGAGATACCCTGATTTTGAAGCGCCTTTACCCGGAATGGGATTTGCAGACCCGGCTGCCCCGTATTGGACACGGAAAACTTGTTTGGTACTGCGTACAGCATGGACTCTTTTACCAGCTGGTGTGACCTCTTTTCTTCCGCCCCCTCCTGTGGTATACTATCCAAAAGCACTGGATAGGGGGAAAGTTTTTATGTCCGACCAGCTCATCCGTACCCGATTGCTTATTGGGGACGAGCCCGTAGAACGCCTGAAAAACGCCAAGGTAGCTGTCTTCGGCGTGGGCGGTGTCGGTGGCTTCTGCGTCGAATCTCTTGCACGAGCAGGCGTAGGTACTTTACACCTATATGACGATGACACCGTGTCCGAGAGTAACTTAAACCGCCAGATTGCCGCCCTCCACTCCACTCTGGGCCAGCCCAAAGCGGAGGTGATGGCCCGCCGGGTGCTGGATATCAACCCAAGCTGCCAGGTGAAAGCCATCCGGATGTTTTACCTGCCTCAAAATGCCCAAGAGGTGGATTTGGCCCAGTACGACTATGTGGTAGACTGTATTGACACAGTGGCCGCCAAGCTGGACTTGGTGGAAAGGTGCATTGCTTTACAGGTAAAAATCATCAGCGCCATGGGCTCAGGCAATAAGCTGGACCCTACCGCCTTTCAGATTACCGACATCTCCAAGACCCAGGGCTGCCCCCTGGCCCGGGTCATGCGCAAGGAGCTTCGCAAGCGGGGTATCGAGCATTTGAAAGTGGTCTATTCCACAGAGCTTCCCCGCTCCCCCATCCGCCCCATGGAGGCGGAAACCCCGGTCACTACCGATACCCGCCCCGGCTCCACCGCCCGGCGGGATACCCCGGGCTCCATCTCTTTTGTCCCCGCGGCGGCCGGACTGGTTCTGGCCAGCGCGGTTGTTCGGGAATTGGGGGAATTTTAAGGACGCAACAGATCGTTGCTTGACTGGAAAGGCCGATTTCTTTTATGCTCGGTTCGAGGTGATCCAGCATGGCAATCCATCAAAATTGAAAAGAGCTTCGGTCGGACAGAAATTTGACCCAGGAACAGGTGGCTACCCAGCTAAATGTCACGCGGCAGACCATATCAAGCTATGAGTCCGGGCGCACCCGACCAGATGTTGACACCCTGGCCCGTCTGGCGCAGCTTTACGGCGTCAGCTTAGAGGACATCCTCTATGGACAAAATACCATGGTCTCCCATACACGGTGGCTACGCTTGTGCCAGTGGGGAACGGTTGGCCTGTCGGTGGTACTGGTGCTGCTTCGCTCCGTATTGATGTGTATCAACAACAGGCTGTTTCCTCTTGCAAACGGCGTCGTGGCAAACCAAACGGTGATGGAAACCCATTTCAAGATTTCCAACCTTTGGGAATCCCTGGACGGATTGGCCCTGGCCGTTGCCCTGATTGGCTTCTTGCTTCTGCTGTGCCTGGAACTGACCTGGAAGCCTCCTATCTCCTTAAAAAGGCGTGGTATCCTGCTTGCCGCATTAACCACAGGACTTTTGGCTGTGTCCGTTCCTTTCGCCCTGACGGACCCGGTTTTCTCTGTGACGGACTATGTCATTACCCCGCTTTTAATCTTTTCCCGGCTTCTTCTCGTTGAAGCCATCGCACTGTCCGCTTCACTACTTCGCAGAAAAAACCATTCCCAAAAAGCCGCGCCACAACAATGAAAACAGCGCCCTGTCTGGATAGACGGGGCGCTGCTATGTTTCTTCCCTTTACATGGAAGCCTTGTGGAAGACCTTTTTGCCCTTGCGGATCATCAGGCCGTCCCCGGAAAGCTGGTCGGCGGTATAGGCGGTGTTGACGTCGGACACCTTTTCCTCGTTGACGGTGACGCCGCCCTGCTCCACCAGACGGCGGGCCTCTTTCTTAGAGGGGGCCAGTTTGCACTTGACCATCAGGTCCAGGATGCCAATGGAGCCATCGGTGAGGTCCTCGGCGGTCAGGGTGGTGGAGGGCACATTGCTCATGTCGCCGCAGCCCACAAACAGGGCCTTGGCGGCGTCCTGGGCCTTCTGGGCCTCCTCTTCCCCGTGGACCAGCTTGGTGAGCTCAAAGGCCAGAATCTCCTTGGCGGTATTGAGCTGACTGCC
>CALWOP010000090.1 GCA_944383195.1 uncultured Oscillospiraceae bacterium | reverse complement strand
TCAAAGGTGACGGACAGATCGTCCATGGACTGGCCGATATCCTGGAAGTGGACCTTCACCGCCGGGCCGATGTCGATCTCCCGGAAAGTGGTGCCCATGCGCTCGGCCAGGATCTGGGCGTTGGACTTGGTGCGGCTGGTGGTGCCGAAGCAGGGCATGGTGATGGCGGTGATGTCCGTGCGGGGGCGGCCCAGCAGATCCATGGCCCGGGCGGTAATAAGCAGGGCCAGGGTGGAGTCCAGGCCGCCGGACAGGCCCACCACGGCGGTTTTGGCATTGGTGTGGGCCAGGCGCTTTTTCAGGCCCAGGGCGGCAATGGTCAAAATCTCCTGGCACCGGGCCTCCCGGTCCCCCCGGTCGGCGGGGACAAAGGGGTTCTTTTCCACGCTCCGGGTGAGAACGGTGTCCTCCAGCTCCAGGTCAAAGTACCCACGCCAGATCTCCTTTTCACTTGCGCGGAAGGTGTTGACCCTCCGGCGCTCGTAGACCAGCTTGTCCACATCGATCTCCGAAATGGTCAGCCCCGTCTCAAAGCGCTTTTCCGCCAGGATGGTCCCGTTTTCGGCAATGAGGTTGTGCCCGGCAAAGACCAGATCGGTGGTGGACTCCCCCTCTCCGGCGTCGGCGTACACATAGCCGCACATGAGCCGTCCGGACTGGCCGGACACCAGGCTCCGACGATAGGCGGCCTTGCCCACCGTCTCATTGGAGGCGGACAGGTTGAGGATCAGGGTAGCGCCCGCCCGGGCCAGCGCCGTGGAGGGGGGCTCGGGCGCCCACAGATCCTCACAGATCTCCACGCCCACCACCAGGTTGGGCACGCTCTCACACTGGAGCAGGGCGTCCGCCTCCATGCAGACCGACTGGCCGCACAGCTCCACATTCTGGGAGATGCCCGCTCCGGAGGCAAACCAGCGCTGCTCATAAAATTCCCCGTAGTTAGGGATATAGGTCTTGGGAACCAGCCCTAAAAGCACTCCCTTATGCAGTATCGCCGCACAATTATACAGTTTATTGTCCCATTTGCTGTGCACAGGCAGGCCCAGGGCAATGAGCATATCCATTTCCCGGCTCTGCTCCAGGACCTCTCCCAGGGCCTCTTCCGCCCCCCGGAGCAGGGTGTCCTGCAAAAACAGGTCGGCACAGGTATATCCCGTCAGGCACAGCTCGGGCAGGCACAGCACCTTCACTCCCTGCTCCGCCGCCTGTCGCATGAGTGCAATGCACTGTTTGGCGTTATCGGCGCAGCCGGCCACCCGGATCTCCGGCGTTCCGGCGGCAACCTTGACAAATCCATCCCGCATATACGAATCCTCCCAAAAGGTTACATGGTGTCCCTATCTTACCCCAACTTTCCATCAAATGCAAGAACGCAAAAAAGGCGCCGGGGAACCTGCGGTCCCCCGGCGCGCTTATGCTCATTTTACAGACACATAGTCCTTGGACACATAGCCGGTGTCGGTGTTGTTGTACTTGATCTTATACCAGCCGTTCTCCTCACCCAGAATGGTGACTTCCGCGCCGTTCTGGGCACTGGCAACCTTGTCATAACTGGTGCCCGGGCCGGAGCGGATGTTGAGGCCGCCGCCAGCGTTGACAATCGTGCCCTTGCTGCCGGAGGTCACCGTGCCGATGCTGCCCCCGGACGTTCCGGAGTTCCCGGACTCTGTGGTGCTGCTGCCCGCATTCTGGGCCCGGCAGTATACCACGCACTCCGCCTTCATGCCCCCGCAGGTGGCCGTGACGGTGACCCGCTCCAGGCTGCTGCCGGTATTCACGTTCTTGGTGTTTCCTTCGCTGTCCACCGTCAAAACATCGGGATTGCTGCTGGTCCACACCACAGCTTCCTTCACACCGGACGGCGTCACGGTGGCAGTGAGGGCATAGCTCTCGTTATAGGGCAAGGTATACTCGCTCCGGCTCAGGGTGATGGATTCCACTTCCACGCCGCCGCTCTGGGTACCGCTGGAGCTGTCCCCCGTCTGGCCGGCAGAGGTGCTGCCCTGGCCGCTGGACGAGGCGTCGCCGGACGAAGCGCCGCTCTGGGCGCCGGACTGGCTGCCGCTCTGGCTGGTACCGGACGAGCCGCTTTGACCGGCGCTGCCCTGGCTGGTGCTCACAGAGCTCCCCTCCGAGCTGGAAGAGCCCTTTCCGCTGAGCAGCGGTCCGCCCAGGAAGCGGAACACGATGACCAGCGCGGCAATGATCACGATCAGCGAAATGATCAGTCCCGCCATCTGAATGGGATTGACGGGCCTGCCGTAGCCGCCGCCCCGGGTGTTGGCCACCCGCCGTCCTCCCGTCACGATCCCGCCTGCCCGGCCGGGGCGCTCGTCACAGAAGGGGCAGCGCTTATATGTGATAGCATAGTCCTCTCCGCAATTTTCACAGCGGATCACATCGTTGCGCCGGACAGGCGCTTTCTTGTTTCCGCTGCCGCGGGAGGATGGATTCTGCTTATCTGCCATAATCAGTTCCTCCGTTTTCATATTCCGTACACGTTGCTATTTTACAGGGATTTTTACGTTCCGTCAACGGAAAAAGTCGAAATAATAGAAAGTTAACATTTTTATGTAAACTTCTTCCTCCGGCTTGACCGGGCACACGCTTTTCTATATAATGGTACAATCAAATCCACCCAGCAGAGGAGGCGCGCATCATGGGCGACCCCATGACTCCCAGCGAAGTCCACAAGCAATATAACGAGGCCACGGGGGCATTTCGCAAGCTGATCCCCGATCCGGCCCTGCGTATGAGCTTCAGCCGCCAGGTGGACGGCTATATGCGCCAGTACGCCCTGGGGGTGTGGCAGGCGGACAACGCCAGCTCCATCACCCCTCTCCACGTGGAGTACTATAATGCCATCTGGTCCCAGGGCAATCCGGTGCCCTCCGCCCTCTATTGGGAGGTGGCCACTGGGGTGGCAAACTTCGATCTGTTCCAGCCACCGTCCTTCTTTCAGGATCTGCGCCGGTACGACCGTATGCGGGGCACTTCTCTGGCCCGGCGCTTTACCGACCAGCTGACCCTGATCCTGCTGCTCTTCGCGGCGGTGGACGGGGTGGTCAGCGAGCAGGAGGCGGGGTTTGTCAACGCCTGCAGCGACACGCTCCTGTCCCTGTGTGAAAAAGACGGACTGAAAGGGGACCGCCCCGCCCTGAAAGCGGATCAGTTTGTCTCCACACCCATCACCCCCGCTCCCGCGGCCCCCACGACTCAGGCGGAAGCCGCCTCTCAGCCCTCTCAGGAACCTCCCCCCCAGGAGGAAGCGCCCACCCTGGAGGAGCTGCTGGCGGAGCTGGACGGACTGTGCGGCCTGGAGAAGGTCAAGCAGGACGTAAAGAGCCTTATCAATCTGGTAAAGGTGCGAAAGCTCCGGGAGGAGGCGGGTCTGCCCGTCCCCCCCATGTCCCTCCACCTGGTCTTTTTGGGCAATCCCGGCACGGGCAAGACCACGGTGGCCCGGCTGCTGGCCAAAATTTACCACGCCATTGGGGTCCTCTCCCAGGGGCAGCTCATTGAGGTAGACCGATCGGGTCTGGTGGCGGGCTTTGTGGGGCAGACAGCTCTGAAAACCCAGGAGGCCGTACAGAAGGCCATCGGGGGCGTGCTGTTCATCGACGAGGCCTACGCCCTGGTCAATGCCGAGAGCGCCAACGACTTTGGCCACGAGGCCATTGAGGTGCTGCTGAAAAATATGGAGGACCACCGCAAGGACCTCATTGTCATTGTGGCGGGCTATACCGACCGGATGGAGGCCTTCATCCACTCCAACCCCGGCCTGGAATCCCGGTTCAACAAATACTTTTTCTTTGAGGACTACGACGGAACACAGCTCATGGACATTTTCCGTTCCATGTGCAAAAAGAATGGCTATGCCCTGTCCGATGCCGCCGAAAAGCTTATGGAGCAGGAGCTCCAGTCCCTCTACGCCAGCCGGGACGAGAACTTCGGCAACGCCCGTGACGTGCGCAATCTCTTTGAAAAAGCCGTTGCCCGCCAGTCCGACCGGGTGGCCCAACTGGACAAGCCCACCCGGGAGCAGCTTATGGAGCTGCTGCCCGAAGATTTAAAGACGCCGGATTCCCCTCCGGCGCAAGATACAAAGGAGGAAGACAACCATGCTCATTCACTTTGACGCCATGGAAGAGACTGCCCACCAGCACTTTAAGGGCGGGGAGGGCACGTTTTTCAATAAGGTATTTCAGGACGAGAACAACAAGATCATGAACGGCCGTCTCGCTCCCGGCAGCTCCATCGGCCTGCACACCCACGAGGGCAACAGTGAGATCATTTTCATCCTCTCCGGCAAGGGCAAGGTCCTGTATGACGGAGCATATGAGCCCCTCTCCGCCGGAAGCTGCCACTACTGCCCCATGGGCCACAGCCACAGCCTCATCAACGATGGCGATGAGGATCTGGTCATCTGCGCGGTGGTCCCCCAGCACCCGGTCGCTCCATGAAGATCGCGTTCTACACCCTGGGCTGCAAGGTAAACCAGTACGAGACCCAGGCCCTGGAGCAGCTGCTCTGCGGCCGGGGGCACACCCTGGTCCCCTTTGAGGAGAGCGCCGACGCCTATATCATCAACACCTGCACCGTCACCGCCGTCAGCGATAAAAAATCCCGGCAGGTCATCCGCCGCACCCGGAAAACTGCCCCCGACGCCATCATCGCCGTGTGCGGCTGCTACCCCCAGACCCACCCCCAGGACATGGAGGGGCTGTCCATCGACCTGGTGTCCGGCACCGGGGACCGGCAGGGCTTTGTGGAGCTGTTGGAGCGCACCTGGCAGGAGCGCCAGCCCATCACCGCCCTGGACAACGCCTTTGAGCGCCGGGTCTTTGAGGTCCTGCCCGCCGGAGGGCTGGAGGGCCGCACCCGGGCCATGCTGAAGGTGGAGGACGGCTGCGTCAACTTCTGCTCCTACTGTATCATCCCCTACGCCCGGGGCCCCATCCGCTCCCTGCCCCTGGACAAGGCCCGGGAGCAGGCCGCCCACCTGGCCGCCGATGGCTACCGGGAGCTGGTGCTCACGGGCATAGAAATCTCCTCCTGGGGACACGAGTGGAAGGACGGGCCCACCCTCATCGACCTCATCGAGGCCGTGTGCGCCGCCGCCCCCGGCTGCCGGGTGCGCCTGGGCTCTCTGGAGCCCAGAACCATCACCCAGGACTTCTGCGCCCGGGCCTCTAAGCTGCCCAACCTCTGCCCCCACTTCCACCTGTCCATGCAGAGCGGCTGCGACGCCACATTGAAGCGGATGAACCGGAAGTACGATACCGCCCGGTATTATGAGAGCGTCACTCTCCTGCGCCGGTATTTTGACGCCCCCGCCATCACCACCGACATGATCGTGGGCTTTCCCGGGGAGACGGAGGAGGAATTTGTCCAGAACCTGGACTTCATCCAGAAGTGCGCCTTTTCCGCCATGCACATTTTCCCCTACTCCAAGCGCCCCGGCACCCCGGCGGCCAAAATGCCCGGCCAGGTGCCAAAGTCCGTGAAGGAGGAGCGCGCCCACCGGGCGGCTCAGGCGGCCCAGGCCATGGAGCAGGCCTATCTGGAACAGTTTGTGGGCCAAACGCTGGAGGTCCTCTTTGAGCAGCAGCGGGACGGAACGTGGCGGGGCTACACCACCCGATATTCCGAGGTAGCGGTGGAGAGTGAAGAAAATCTCCACAATCAGCTGAGAAATGTTCACATTTCCAGGGTGGATGGAGGCTGTCTCCAGGGTAATTTATAAAAATTTTCCACAGGGGGATGGAAACCCGTCCCCAGCGGTGCTATAATGGGCCCGCCATTGGACAAACTGAACCGGGGCAATCCCGCCCCGCTGAGAGGAGAACTATATCATGCCCGAGCACGACAATTATTCCGCCAATCCCGGGAAAAACCTGGTGCGAACCGTGGACGGGGTGGACTATCTGCGCATTCCGGTGAAAACCCACCTCATCACCAAGGACGACAACATGGTGGACGTGGTCAACAAGTACCCCAAGGACAAGATGCAGCCTGGGGACATCCTGTTTATCTCGGAAAAGGCGGTGGCCTGCACCCAGAGCCGGGCCATTCCCATGGAGGACATCAAGCCCCGGAAGCTGGCCGTCACCCTCAGCCGCTATGTGACCAAGACCCCCGCGGGCATTGGTCTGGGCATCCCTGAGACCATGGAGATGGCCCTTCAGGAGTGCGGCACCCCCCGAATCCTCTTTGCCGCCTTTTGCAGCATCATCGGCAAGATTCTGGGCAAGCGGGGCTGGTTCTACATTGTAGCCGGCCCCAAGGCCCGGGGCATTGACGGCCCCACCGAGGGCACCATCCCTCCCTATGACCACTATGTGGTGCTCACCCCCGCCGACCCCATGGGTACCTCCAAAAAGCTGGCCCAGGCCCTGGGTCACCCGGTAGCCATTGTGGACATCAACGACCTGGGCGCCAACATTCTGGGCTTCTCCGAAAAATCCCCCTCCATGGACTTTCTGGCCAAGGCCCTGGGGGACAACCCCCTGGGTCAGGGGGAGGAGTGCACCCCCATGGGCATCCTCCGCAAGGCTTGAGAAACGGCATAAAAAACGTCCGGCTAAAAAGCCGGACGTTTTTCTTACTCCTCGTTTCTGGGGTCGGGCAGGTCGATGTAGATGGGCTCGTGGCCAGTGGAGGAGACAAACTTCAGCATATCCTCCCGCTTGAGGCGCAGGGTGGAGGTGGAGATGCCCGGGTGACCGCTGATAAATTCGTCGTCCATCAGCTCCCGGTCAATGACCAGCTGGACATGGTGCCCGGTGTCAAACAGCAGCTCCATGGCGGACACGGAGCCGGGAACCGTCTGCAAAAACTGGGCCATGTGCCCGTCGTTGGCAAAAGACAGCCGGGAACAGCCCAGCTGGGCGGAGAGGTATTTGGTCTTAAAGGGCTTGTCTCCCGGCATCATCAGAAGGTAAAACTCCGTCTGCTGCCGGTTGCAGAGGAACAGGTTCTTGCAAATTTTCCCCTCCAAAATCTCTTCCACCTGGTGGCAGATCTCAATGGTGTCGGCGTGGTCATGGTCCACCCGGACATAGGGAATATTCAGCTCCTCCAGCCGGTCATAGATGGCCAGCTCCTGGGGAATGCGGTCATCTGTGGGCCGGGTGGTATACGGGGTAGGATCAATGTACATCTTCGCCGCTTCCTTTCCAAACGTTTGTCCCCTATCATAGCACAGCCCCTGGTTTTGGGCAAGTGCCCCTTGCCATTTTCCGCCGCTGTGATACAATAAAATCCAGCTTTTCCCCACCAAATCCAGGTAAACAGGGAGGTTTTGCACATGGAGACATATTCGCTCGGTTCTGCGCTGGAACTTCTTTCCCGCCCCGCCGGGCCGGAGGACTGTACCCTCACCCTTTTGACCAGCGAGGAGCTGTCCCACACCCCCTCTCTGCCCGGTCTGGAGACAGTGCTCCACCACACGCCCCCCGCCCGGGACGCCCGGGTGTGCAAGGCGGAGCTGCGGGGAGACTGCCTGTGCGGCACAGTCTTCACCCCCAGAAAAACCAAGGACGGCCAGCCCATCGCCTTTGGCTACCTGCTCACAGGGCGTCACGTGGTCCTGTGCGACGACTGCGGCGCCGCCCGCTCCCTCATTGCCCGCCTGGCCAAAGAGAAGCGCTGGCACGAAGCTGGACCAGGCCGGGTCTTTTACGAGCTGCTGGAGCTGCTCATTGCAAAGGACCACCACCATCTGGAGGAGCTGGAGGACCGGCTCGGCCAACTGGAGGACGAGATCCTGGCCGGTTCCACCGACAATTTCAGCGCCCCCATCACCGCCCTGCGCAAGCAGGCCATGAATTGGTACCGCTACCACTCCCAGCTGGGGGACATGGTCTGTGAGCTGGAGGAGGATGAGAGCGGCTTTTTCCCCGAGCATGAGCGGCGGCTGTTCCACCTGGCGGTCAAGCGCCTGGGCCGTCTGCGGGACGAGGATCAGCTGCTGCGGGAATACTGCCTCCAGGTACGGGAGCTCTTTCAGGCCCAGGTGGATATCCGGCAAAACCGGATCATGCAGATCCTCACCGTGGTCACTACCCTGTGTCTCCCCCTGTCCCTGGTGGCCGGGTGGTACGGGATGAACTTTGTGGGTATGCCCGAGCTGGGATGGAAGTACGGCTATCCCGCCGTCATCGCCGTCAGTGTGCTCATTGTGATACTTTGCCTGTGGATCATGAAAAAGAAAAAATTCTGGTAAAAAACATCCGCCCGAACTTGTCGGGCGGATGTTTTTCCTATGCAATCAGTTTTTCAGGCTCTGCATGGGGGCCGGGATACGGCCGCCGCGGGCCACAAAGTCCTTTGCAGAGAAGGGGTGGACCTTCTGCACCGGGGCGGAGCCCAGCAGGCCGCCAAACTCCACCGTGTCGCCCACCTTGCAGCCGGGGGCGGGGATGATACGCACGGCGGTGGTCTTGGAGTTGACCATGCCGATGGCCGCCTCGTCGGCGATGATGGCGGAGAGGGTCTCGGCGGTGGTGTCGCCGGGGACGGCGATCATATCAAGGCCCACGGAGCACACGCAGGTCATGGCCTCCAGCTTGTCCAGGGTCAGGGCCCCGGAGGCGGCGGCGGCGATCATGCCCTCGTCCTCGCTCACCGGGATGAAGGCGCCGGACAGGCCGCCCACAGAGGAGGACGCCATGACGCCGCCCTTCTTCACCGCGTCGTTCAAAAGGGCCAGGGCGGCGGTGGTGCCGTGGGTGCCGCACACCTCCAGGCCCATCTCCTCCAAAATCCGGGCCACGCTGTCCCCGATGGCGGGGGTGGGGGCCAGGCTCAGATCCACAATGCCAAAGGGGGTATCCA
>CALWOP010000089.1 GCA_944383195.1 uncultured Oscillospiraceae bacterium | reverse complement strand
AGCAGGATAACGCCGTTGACCATCTTCAAAATACGCTCCACCTCGCCGCCAAAGTCGGCGTGGCCCGGAGTGTCCACAATGTTGATCTTAATATCGCCATACTGTACGGCGGTATTCTTGGCTGTAATGGTAATGCCACGCTCGCGCTCCAGATCGTTGGAGTCCATGACCCGGTCCACCACGGTCTGATTCTCCCGGTAAACGCCGGACTGCTTGAGCAGCTCGTCCACCAGGGTGGTCTTGCCATGGTCAACATGGGCGATAATGGCTACATTTCTCAGTTTTTCATTCCGCATGGAACCTGCACCTCTCTTGGCATTTCTCAACGAATGGGTATTATACCTCTATTTTTTACAAAAGGCAACGGGGAGAGGAAAAAAATTGTGAAGCTGGAACCTTTTTGCTCATTTTTCGTCTGTTTCCAATAGAAGGAGACATTGACCAGGAAAAATAATCGAAAAAATGTTCTAATTTTCTCTTGACTTTGTCGAACGTTTGTTGTATTTTATAGATAAGCCGACGTATTTTGCTTCAAATAAGGAAGATAGTCCGGTTTTTCGGACTATTTTTGGAATAAGATACGACCACTACGAAACGGAGGGATTCGAATGCAAACCGTCTATTACGCTACCTCTCATTTTATCCGTCATGAGGACAATCTGGTGGATTTGTGCGAGTTCCGCCGGAAGCTGGCCCTGGCCCAGGAGGGGAGCCTGGCTCCCAAACTGGAGCAGACCCATCCCCAAACTCCCGTCCAAAAGCCAGAGCTGACCGTTCTGTCCACCACCGAACGCAAGCGCCATCGCATCCCCAACTATGCCGCCTGGACCCTGGATGCCTGCGCCAGTTTGGGCGTTATTGTCATGACTCTCTCCTTTGCCTTGAAGCTTTTTGCCTAAAGGCCGCTGCTCTTCTGGGAGAGCGATCATCTTTTATTTTTACATCATTTGTAAAAAGAATGCCGGAAAACTGTCCCGGCATTCTTTTTTTGTACAATTTTTTTCCTATGTTCCCGAGAAAAGGGTTGACGGAGAAAGCAAATTTGTGTATAGTATTGTTACCGTTTTGTAACTCTTATTGCAACTTTGTCATTTTTCTGTCTGACAGAAGCGAGGTAACCCCAGATGGAACAATTACAAGCTCAGATTCAGGCGCTGATTGCCAGAATCCAGGAAAAAATCAGCTCTCTTCGGGCGCAGATCGAACAGTCGCCCCGTAAGAAAAAGCTTATGTTATATTATAAAGTGGGTCGGGAGTGGTCCCGCATCCACATCCGCCGCTGGACCCACCTGTTTCACGGCGCCGCGGCGGGAAACCGGGCGGTAGGCCCCATTTCTTTTTTGCTTGTCTCCGCCGCTCTGGGCTCTGCCCTTACCCTGACCACCCTCTATTCCACCAGCTACGCGGTGGTAGTAGACGGCCAGCAGGTGGGCGTGGTGGCCGACCAGAGCATTGTGGATCACGCCATCGCCACGGTGGAAAGCCAGGGCTCCCGGCTGCTGGGCTATGAATATGAGATCGATGCCCAGGTGGATTATGAATTTGCCCTGACCTTGAAAAGCGATCTCAACGACGAGCAGACCATCCGCAACTATTTTTATGAACAGCTCAACGAAGTCAGCGATGAGCTGCGGGCCTATGAAGTTGTGGTGGATGGCCAGGCCATCGGCGCAGTCAAAGACGAAACTTCCCTGCAGAATATGCTGGAGGACATGAAAGAGGAATATACCACCGAAAATACTGTGGAGGTGGAGTTTGTCCAGAGTTTTCAGGTCCGAAACGTCTACGCTGTGGACGATTTGATGACCACTGATGAGATGCGCCAGGCTCTGGAGGCCAACACCACCGGCGAAACCACCTATACGGTGGAAAAGGGCGATACCTTCAACGCCATCGCCTATGCCAACGATATGTCCGTCAGTGATCTGAAGGCCCTGAACCCGGGCATTGACATCAACCGCCTGATGATCGGCGATGTCCTCAACGTGAAAGAAAAAATCCCCACTCTCTCGGTCCAGACTGTGGATCATGAGGTCTACACCCAGGCCATTGAGTGCCCGGTGGAGACGGTGGAGGACAGCTCCATGTACAAGGGCGACAGCAAGATCATCACCCAGGGCAAGGAGGGCGAGGCCCAGATCGAGGCTGATGTAGTCTACATCAACGGCTATGAACAGGAGCGCACGGTCACCAGCTCCACCACCCTGCGGGAGCCCACCACCACCGTCAAGGCCGTGGGCACCAAGGAGAAGCCCAAGACGGCCTCCACCGGAACCTACAGCTGGCCCACCTCCAGCCGCCGCATTAACTCCTACTTCGGCGGCCGCTACCTCTACGGCTACTACGATTACCACTCCGGCCTGGACATCCACGCCAGTTACGGTGAAAATATCAAGGCAGCCGACGGCGGCACCGTTACCTTCGCCGGATGGAAGGGCTCTTACGGCTACCTGGTCATCATCACCCATGACAACGGTGTTCAGACCTATTACGCCCACAACTCCTCTTTGCTGGTTTCCGCCGGCGATAAGGTGTATCAGGGCCAGGCCATTGCAAAGGCCGGCAGCACCGGCAACAGCACCGGCGTCCACTGTCACTTTGAGGTCCGCGTAGGCGGTACTGCTGTGAACCCCCTGAATTATCTGAGATAACACAAAAAAGGATGGGCAAAATTGCCCATCCTTTTTTCGCGCTCAAGCGGCAGGAACCTCAGTGGGATCATCCCTGGGGCTCTACCACGTGTTCCCGATAGTATTCCACATTTCGATACAGATCCAGGATCTCCTGTTTCTCCTGGGTCAGCTCATAGCAGGGCGCGCCGTCTTTCCAATAGATCCCCTGCTCATGAATGAGGGGAGTCAGCTCACGCATCTCTCCGGCCAGCTGCATAAATCCGGGGCCATCCCAGCCGCACTGGTCAAATACCTCTTCCATCAGGAAGCAGGGGGAGATGTCACCGCCATCTCCCACAAAGTCGCTGCCCAGCACCTCCTTGGCCGCGGAATTGGCCCAAATGAGGTAGGGGGTGGCGTAGTAGTCGTAAAAGCCCTGGGTGGTGGTGAGATCAAAGGTGCAGCCCAGCTCAGTATAGCCGGTGTTTCCGTTGCCGCCCCAGGGCTTGTGATCTCCAAAGAGGACCAGTACCACCGGCTCCTCCATCTCCTCCAGACCGCTGACCAGATCGGTGATGGCCGACAGGGTGTCGGACACCCGCATCAGGTAGTTGTTCCAGATGTTGCAGGTGGAGGCGCTGAACCCGGTGGCCTCCGGGGTGAGATACTCCTCTTCGATGGTATACTGCCATTCATAGGGGCCGTGGTTCTGATAGGACACGGAGAAGGAGAAGCAGGGGCCGTCCTGCACCCGCTGCTGGAGCTGCGCCAGCAGCTCCTCCATCAAAATGTGGTCGGAGTTCCACTGGGCAACCACCGGGTCCACCAGTTCCCCATAGTGGTTTTCTGTAAACCAGTACTCCTGGAAGCCCAGAAGCTCATTGATGGTCTGCCGGTCATAAAACCAGCCAAAGCCCGGGTGACTGCCAAAGGTCTGATAGCCCTGGCGGTCCAGATACCACACATAGGAATCGGTATTTTGAATAAAATCGCTGTGGCTGGAGTAGCCGGTAAGAAAAGCCCACTCCGTGTCCACCGTGCCCCCGGCAAAGATGTTGGTCAACAGCCGGCCGGAGACAGACTGCTCTGAAAGCTGATGCCAGGGGGCATAGACCTCCATCACGCTGTCCTGCTGGGCCAAAACCTCAAAATCCGTCAGGTCGCAGAATGCCTCCAGCATGATGCCCATCACGGATACCTTCTGGCCCTCTGGAATGTCCGCGTCCACATACTGCCCCAAAACTTCCGCGGCGGTGGGCTCATCATAGTCCTCGGGGGCCACGAAAATCAGCTCCTGAAAGGAGTGGAGAAAGGGGTAGATCCCGCCTTTGGAGACATAGTCCTGGGCCTCATCCCAGGGCATGGCCCCTCCGGTCTGTTCATAGTAGTAGTCGTTGAGATAGATGCTCACAACGCTGACGCACAGCAGCGCCCCGGCGCTCAGCGCACCCAGCATCCGCACCGGCCAGCCCTTGATCCCCTTGGGCATGAGCAGGATGGAAAAGGCCAGTCCCGCCACAAGGGCGGCCACGGTCAGCCAGATGAGCCAGTTGAGCTCCAGCTGATAGTGGCCCACGATCCCAGCCGCCTCGGAGGCCAGGCCCAGGTCAACCGCCAGAAAGGGGTCTGCCCGGAGCTGGATTTTAAAATAGTTCACCAGGGCCACGCCTATGATGGGGATAAATCCCCCTAAAAAGCCCACCCAGGCCCTGCGAAAGAGGAAATAAAACAGCCACACCAGAAGCACCGGGGGCCAGAGGTTGAGGAACAAAATAAGCGGGTCAGTCGCATAGGACAAAATCAGGTCCTTGCTCACCAGGGTCTCCACCGCCATGGCGGAAAACAGCAGGGACAACAGCCCGATGCAGCACCCCAGGCCCGTCAGGGCAAGGGCCATCCAAATCTGATGGGCCCGTCCGTAGCGTTTCTCTGTGCCGGAGGGCAGGCGCATAATTTGCAGCAACGATTTCATAAAAGCTCCTTTAAATCCCCACGGGATTTTCTTTCGTGCCGGATAATGTTTGTATATTTTAGCGCCTTTTTCCCTGATTTGCAAGCTAAAAGGAAGAAAAAAGGCCGGAGTTCCTCAAAACAGGAGGGCGCTCCGGCCAAATTCAGCTGTTATTTGTCTTAGTAGGCCAGCTTCTCCTCCAGCCAGGCTTTCAGCTCGCTGATGGGAACTCTAACCTGCTCCATGGTATCACGGTTGCGGATGGTGACAGCGTGGTCGGCCTCCTCAGTCTCGCTGCCCACGGTCTGGAAGTCCACGGTGATGCAGTAGGGGGTGCCCACCTCGTCCTGACGGCGATAGCGCTTGCCGATGGAGCCGGCGTCGTCGTAGTCCACCATGAAGTACTTGGAGAGCTCGGCCTGGATCTCCCGGGCCTTGTCGCCCAGCTTCTTGGAGAGGGGCAGCACGGCGCACTTGAAGGGGGCCAGAGCGGGGTGGAGGCGCAGGACGGTGCGGACATCGTTCTTCTCCGCGTCCACGACCTCCTCGTCATAAGCATCCACCAGGAAAGCCAGGGTCACACGGTCAGCGCCCAGGGAGGGCTCCACCACATAGGGGATATAGTGCTCATTGGCCTCCTGATCAAAGTAGGTCATGTCCTTGCCGGAAGTGGTCTGGTGGGCGTTCAGGTCAAAGTTGGTGCGGGAGGCAACGCCCCACAGCTCGCCCCAGCCGAAGGGGAAGACGAACTCAAAGTCGGTGGTGGCGTTGGAGTAGTGGGACAGCTCCTCGGGCTCGTGGTCACGCAGCCGCAGGTTCTCGTCCTTCATGCCCAGGTCCAGCAGCCACTGGTGGCAGAACTTCTTCCAGTAGGAGAACCACTCAAGCTCGGTGCCGGGCTTACAGAAGAACTCCAGCTCCATCTGCTCAAACTCACGGGTGCGGAAGGTAAAGTTGCCCGGGGTGATCTCGTTACGGAAGGACTTACCCACCTGGCACACACCGAAGGGCAGCTTGCGGCGGGTGGTGCGCTGGACGTTCTGGAAGTTGACAAAGATGCCCTGGGCGGTCTCAGGCCGCAGGTACACGGTGTTCTTGGCGTCCTCGGTGACCCCCTGGAAGGTCTTGAACATCAGGTTGAACTGGCGGATATCGGTCCAGTTGTGCTTGCCGCAGGAGGGGCAGCAGATGTTGTGCTCCTCCACAAACTCCTTCATCTGGGCCTGGGACATGGCGTCCACGCTGTGGCCCAGGTCGAAATTGTTCTCCTGGCACCAGTCCTCAATGACCTTATCGGCGCGGAAGCGCTCCTTACACTCCTTACAGTCCATCAGAGGATCGGAGAAGCCGCCCACGTGGCCGGAGGCCACCCAAACCTGGGGATTCATCAGGATAGCGGCGTCCAGACCCACGTTATAGGGGTTCTCCTGGACGAACTTCTTCCACCAGGCCTTCTTCACGTTGTTTTTCAGCTCCACACCCAGAGGGCCGTAGTCCCAGGTGTTGGCCAGGCCGCCGTAGATCTCAGAGCCAGAGAAGATAAAGCCCCGGCCCTTACACAGGTTTACGATCTTTTCCATGGTCTTTTCGGTGTTTTTCATGTTGACGCTCCTTTTGTCACAATTTTGGTTGGCTCAGAGCAAAAGAAAACGCCCTGAGCCGTTTTGAATCGGCTCAGGGCGAACAAAATTTGTCCGTGGTTCCACCTGAATTCGTGTCTGGCTGACACGCACTTCGTTCCCGGTAACGGCGGGGACCGGCGGGCCATTTCCTGCCCGCGCTCCAGGGGGCCTTCCCGCCGCACCTTCGGAGGATTTTCACCAGCCATCCTCTCTCTGAACTCCCGGCTTTGGGGTACTGTTCCCTGTCGTCGCTTTGGTTAGCATTTTATGATAGTTTTGCCCCTGTGTCAAGGGAATTTTCATTCTTTTCTTGTTTCACGATAAAAGATCAATCTGATCTATGGCCTCCAGAACTGCCTTTTGATCTTTCTCACCCGGCACCCGGACCCGGACAGAGTTTGCTCCCAGCCCTACAAACGCGGTGCCTGAAACCACCTTAATCCGGAACGGGTCAAACGCTTTTTTCAGATTTACCTTGGAATCAGAGTGGGTCAGCAATAAGATCGGCGTCTCCGGACTGGTGTGGGAGACGGTCAGATGCCGCCAGCTTCTTTCCAAAAACGGTCTTTTGCATTGGGCTGTAAGCCGGCGGGTTTTTTGCAAAAATCCCTCGTCCTCCAGCGCCGCCTGCGCCACCAGTCGGGCCGGTGAGGAACAGATATAGGGATGCGTGATATTATCCAGGGGAACGGTCAGCTGTTTGGGCATAAAACCATAACCCGCACGGATTCCGGCAAGGCCGTGTGCCTTGGAAAAGCTGCGCAGCACCACCAAATTTTCATACTTTGGGGCGAGGGTCAGAGCAGACTGCTCTCTGGGCATATAGTCCCCATAGGCTTCATCTACAATAATGGGAATAGATAACGCTTCCGCCCGTTTTACCAGCGCCTCCACTTCATCCAGGGGGATGGCCTGTCCGGTGGGATTGTTGGGCGTGTCCACATAGACCAGCTTATGGCGTCCGTCCATCCGCCGGAGCATCTCCTCCACATCAAACCGGAAGTTATGTTCCGCCCGGAGCGGTACAAAGTCATACTCCGCCCCCCACATCCCCACATCGCTGGCCAATTCAGCGTAGCAGGGTCCGATCCCGATAACCAGATCGCCGGGCTCCAAAAACAGCCGGCAGGTATCATATAATAAGCTTTGGGAACCTTCTCCTAAAAAAATCTGAGACAGGGGAAGTGTTACCAAATCCGACCAATAACGCTGAATTGACTCTTTCATCTCCACAGTGTGGGGATAATTTTGAGCCACTTCATAGGGGATATGAGACAACGCCTTCCGGGCTTTTTCCGACTCAGTCAATACATTAACGCCATCTCCACAGTCAATCAGGTATTGATCTTCCGGGCCCTCCACTGCATAGCTGGTTTTCAAACGGTTTTTAATATAAGATTTTACCGGCAATTCCATCGTCAGCAGCCTCCTGTCCAAATATAAGCGTTTTTTTGGACTATTACTCTTATTATAGTTTGGAATTGTCGAAAAATCGTCGTTTTCATAAAAAAAGCGGCCTAAATTTTAATTTAGGCCGCTTACCATTGGTTATCTGGAAAGCAATTTCTTCATGCCCTCTTCCAGTCCCTCCACCGTCAGGGGGAACATGGGAAACTCCCGGGCGATTTGATCGTAAGTTTCCGACCAGTAGGCCCCCCACTGGGGACGGCGGCTGGGGTTGAGCCAGATGCTGTGCTTGAAGCGGCCCTTGAGAAGCCGCAGCCAGTCCATGCCGCACTTGGGGCCCTCCTCCTGTCCCCACCCGCCGTAGTAGCCCCCCATCAGCTCATAGGGGGCCATCTGAGCGTCCCCCACCAGGATGAGCTTATAGTCGCTGGGGATGTTGGAGAGCACCCAGCTTGTGGTCACGCTGTTGCGGGACATGAGCATAGGGTCGTGGTAGAGCCGGGCGTAGGGGCAGTTGTGGAAGTAGTAAACTTTCAGGTCCTTGAAGTGTCCGGACTTGCTCACCGCCTGGAACAGGGCGGAGCACAGGTTGCTGTAATAGTCCATGGAGCCGCCGGAGTCCATCATCAGCAGTACCTTGACGGTATTTTCCCTCGGCCGCTTGTAGCGCACCTTCAGCACGCCGCCGTTGTCGGCGGTGTCCTTGATGGTGTTGTCCACATCAAACTCGGTGGGGGGGAGGTCCACCAGGCCGGAGAACTGCCGCAGCTTCCGCAGGGCCACCTGGAATTGGCGGGTATCCAGAGTGTTGTCCCGGCGAAAATCCCGGAATTTCCGCTCTCCCGCCACCCGGAAGGCCCGGCGGTGCATACTTTCGCCTCCCACCCGGATGCCCTTGGGGGAGTTGCCGCTGTTGCCGAACATGGACATACCGTGGGTACCCACCCAGTAGCTGCCCCCGTTGTGCTCCTCGGTCTGTTCCTGCATACGCTCTTTCAGCATCCGCTCAATTTCTTCCTCGGAAAAGCCCATATTGCGAAGGGCCTGCTCCTCGTCCCAGGTGGCGTAGTCGGAGAGCACATCGGGCTTATTAAGCCAGTCCAGCAGCTCCTGGGAGACCTCCTGCTGGAAGGGGACGTCCTTGAAATACTCCAGAAAGGTGCGGTCAAAGGCGTCGAAGTCCGCCTCACTTTTCACCAAAAGGCACCGGCACAGGTGATAAAATCCCGTGAAGCTGGACCCATGGAG
>CALWOP010000088.1 GCA_944383195.1 uncultured Oscillospiraceae bacterium | reverse complement strand
CGCCTTTCCAATTTCCTGCTGTGGCAGTCCGCCTATGCGGAATTCTACTTCACCGACGTGCTCTGGCCGGACTTCTCCAAAGAGGAGCTGCACAAGGCCATTGCGGCCTATCAGCACCGCAGCCGCCGGTTTGGAGGTGTATGAGTTGGTAACACGGATTGTTGTAGCGGTGGTGCTGGCTCCGCTGTTCTTTATCGTACTGTTTTTCCTGCCGCCTGTGTGGCTGGCGGTTCTGATTGCAGCCATCAGCGCTATGGCGTCCTTTGAGCTGCTGCGGGCGACCAAAGTGGCCCACCACAATGGAATGTACTTCTACACCGCCGTAGCGGCGGCGGCCATCCCCATTGGCTGCTGGCTGGGGTACGGCTTGGTGGTGACCCAGCTGGCGGCTCTGCTGCTGGTGGTGACCATCTTCTATATCGCCATCCGTCTTTATGATGAAGAGCGGGCAGTGCGGTTTGAGGACGTGCTGGTTTGCTTTTTCGGCGGTCTGATGATCCCGCTGGCCCTGTCCGCCCTGGTGCTGCTCAAGGGGATGGAGCACGGCCGCTATCTGGTGCTGCTGCCCGTCATCTGTGCTTTTCTCACCGACGCCGGAGCCTACTTTGCCGGGGTGTTTCTGGGAAAGCACCGGGGCATCACCAAGGTCAGCCCCAATAAGTCTCTGGAGGGCTATATTGGGGGCATCTTGTCCGGCGGAGTGTTCCTGCTTGTGTATGGGCTGATCCTGCGGCAGTTTGCCGGGTTAGAGGTCTCCCTGCCTATTATGGCAATCTACGGACTTTTGGGCAGCGGCGTGACGGAGCTGGGCGATTTGTCCTTCTCCCTTATCAAGCGGCAGTTTGGGATCAAGGACTACGGAAACCTGCTTCCGGGACACGGAGGAATGCTGGACCGGTTTGACTCCATGACCTTTGCGGCTCCCTTGCTGCTGATTTTGGTGGAGTTGATCTCCGCCTTTTGATCCAAGGCGGCCCGGCCGCTTTGAGAGAAGACCCGATGAACTTTGTCTGGATTGGATAAGGGGATTTTACAATGGAAATGAGTAAACGGATCACAATTTTAGGTTCTACAGGTTCCATCGGGCGGCAGTCATTAGAGGTGATTGCCGCCTGCGGCATGGAGGTGGCCGCTCTCACCGCCAACTCCAGTGTGCAGCTGATGGAGCAGCAGGCCCGGCAATTCAAGCCTGAGCTGGCCGTCCTGGCAGATGAGAAAGCTGCCGCGGATCTGCGGGTGCGCCTGGCGGACACCAATGTGCGGGTGCTGTCTGGGATGGGGGGGCTCATTGAAGCTGCCACCATCTCCAGCGCCGACACGGCCATCGCCGCCATGGTGGGAATGGTGGGACTGCGGCCCACCCTGGCCGCCATCCGGGAGGGCAAGCGCATCGCGCTGGCCAACAAGGAGACCCTGGTATGCGCCGGCCCCCTGGTGCTGGAGGAGGCCAAGGATTACGGCGCCCGCATCCTGCCTGTGGATTCTGAGCATTCCGCCCTGTTTCAGTCTTTGGAGGGCAACCGGGACCGGAGTGAGGTCAAGCGTCTGATCCTCACCTGCTCCGGCGGCCCGTTTTATGGAAAAAAAAGGGAAGAACTGCGGGGCATGACCAGGGAAGATGCCCTGCGCCATCCCAACTGGTCCATGGGAGCCAAGATCACTGTGGATTCCGCCACACTGATGAACAAGGGTCTTGAAGTGATTGAGGCCATGCACCTTTACCATATGCCCGTGGAAAAAATTTCTGTGGTCATCCATCGGGAGAGTATTATCCACTCCCTGGTGGAATACTGTGATAATGCCATGATCGCCCAGCTGGGCGCCCCGGATATGCGTCTGCCCATCCAGTACGCCCTCACCTGGCCTAAGCGCATTGCCAGTACGGCCACCACGGCGCTGGACCTGTGGAATTGCGGAACGCTCACCTTCGGAACGCCGGATCTGGAGACGTTCCGCTGCCTGCCCCTGGCCCTGGAGGCGGCGAAGACCGGCGGCACCGCCGGAGCCATTCTGAACGGAGCCAATGAGGGGGCTGTGGCACAGTTCCTGGCCGGCGAGATCGGCTTTTTGGACATTGCGGAGAAGGTGGCGCGGGCCATGGAGCAGGTGCCTGTGATCCAGGACCCGACCCTGATCGATATTCTGGAGGCGGACGCCGCCGCCCGGGAGGCCGTCCGCTAACGGCTGACCCGATGATCTGAGTTTTTGGAGGCTGCCAATGCTGTTTGTAATCCTAGCGATCCTGATTTTTGGTGTGTTGATCGCCACCCACGAGCTGGGGCATTTTGCCACGGCAAAGCTTCTTGGTGTCAAGGTGAATGAGTTTGCGGTGGGCATGGGCCCGGCGATTTTCAAGTGGGGGAAAGGTGAGACGCTCTATAGCCTGCGGGCGCTCCCCATTGGGGGGTTCTGCGCCATGGAGGGGGAGGACGATGACTCGGCCGATCCCCGCTCCTTTGGGAGAGCGGCAGGGTGGAAAAAGCTGATTATCCTGTGTGCGGGCGCGGCCATGAATTTTCTCACCGGCGTGATCATTTTCCTGGTGATCTATGCCCAGTTCTCCGCCTTCACCATGCCCACCATCGGCGGGATCATGGAGGGCTATGGACTGGAAGACTGTGGACTTCAGGCGGGTGACCAGGTGATTTCTGTGGACGGCCACAAGATGTATGGCTACAGTAACCTGTCCTTTTTCCTGAACCGGGCGGGGGATACGGTAGACTGGGTGGTTGAGCGGGACGGCGAGCGCGTGGTGCTCAACGATGTGTATATGCCCCGCCAGGAGAAGACCGATGAGGAGGGCAACACCACGTATCTGCGGGGGCTCTCCATCGGAATGGAGGTGCTGCCCGGTACGCTGGCCAACAAGCTGAGCTTTGGCTGGTACGCGGCCCTGGATAATGTGCGCCTAGTGTGGATCAGCTTAGGTGATCTGGTGTCTGGCGCGGTGGGGCTGCGGGACCTGTCCGGCCCGGTAGGCATTGTGGACGTGATGACTGAGGTGGGCAGCAATCCGGAATATTCTCCGACTCTTGCGGCGGCGGCCATCAATATGGCCAATTTTGCCGGACTGATCGCTGTCAACCTGGCGGTGATGAATCTGCTGCCCCTGCCTGCCCTGGACGGAGGCCGGGTGTTCTTCCTGCTGCTCAACGGCATATTGAACGCCCTGTTCAAGCGGAAAATCGATGCCAAATATGAGGGCTATGTCCATCTGGCCGGATTGGCTATGCTCATGGGACTTATGCTCGTGGTAACCTTTAGCGACATTGGAAAGCTATTGGGAAAATAAGGGGGAATTTCTGTGACAAAGCAGATCCATGTGGGCGGCGCTGCCATTGGCGGCGGCGCCCCCGTTACCATCCAGTCCATGACCAACACACGCACCGATGATGTGGAGGCCACGCTGAGACAGATCCGTGCCCTGGCCGCCGCCGGGTGTGATATCGTCCGAGTGGCGGTGCCCGACATGGCCGCGGCCAAGGCAGTTGGGAAGATCAAGGAGGAGTGCCCCATCCCCCTGGTGGTGGACATCCACTTTGACTACAAACTGGCCCTGGAGGCCATCGCCGCCGGAGCGGACAAGGTGCGCATCAACCCCGGCAACATCGGCGGGGAGGACAAGGTAAAAGCGGTGGCGGACGCTTGCCGGCAAAAGAACATCCCAATCCGAATCGGGGTCAACGGAGGTTCGCTGGAGAAGCACCTGCTGGCAAAATACGGGGGCGTGTGCCCTGAGGCCATGGTGGAATCCGCCTTTGGGCATATCAGGCTTCTGAACAAATTTGATTTTGACGATATCTGTGTGTCCCTGAAATCCTCCAGCGTGCCCATGACTATGAAAGCCTATCAGATCATGTCCCAGGAAAGCAGCTATCCGTTACATATTGGAGTAACGGAGGCAGGGACGGTCCGGATGGGCACCCTCAAGTCTGCGGTGGGCATTGGAGGCCTGCTGGCCCTCGGCATTGGAGATACCATGCGGGTGTCCCTGTCCGCCGACCCAGTGGAAGAGGTATATGCCGCCCGGGATATTCTGAAAGCGGCGGGAATCCGCCGGGAGGGGGCGGAGCTGGTGTCCTGCCCCACCTGCGGCCGTACCCGCATTGACCTCATTGCCCTGGCTGGGGAAGTAGAGCAGCGGCTGAAATCCGTGGACAAGCCCATCACCGTAGCAGTCATGGGCTGCGCCGTCAACGGCCCCGGTGAGGCATCTGCCGCCGACTGCGGCATCGCCGGCGGTGTGGGAGAAGGGCTCCTCTTTAAGAGAGGAGAAATCATCAAGAAAGTCCCTCAGGATAGATTGGTGGATGAGCTCTTTGCTCTCATTGAAACACTGTGACCCCTTTCCAGCGCTGCCGCTGTTTCCACATTTAGGAGAGTTTCGATCATGTCCAAGAAGATACCATTTTTAGAAATGTTTGCCGCCCTGCGCCGGTGGACGGAGCTGTCCAACGCGGTGGAGGGCTGGCTTATTGTGTCCGCTGCCATTGATAAGCGCAGCCGCAGCGCCAAGATACTGGTGGAGGGGATTCAGGGAGCAGGGCCGAACCTGATTGCTCAGGCGGAGGAGACGGTGTGCCGGTGCTACGGTCTGAACAGCGTGAAAATCCAGGCCGCGCCGGCTCAGGAGTCCCAGCCTGTTTCCGCGCCGGTCCAGGCGGAGAAACCCAAAGTGGCGGACAAGCCTCAGCAAAGCGCCTCCCAGGCTCCTGAAAAAAAGCCGGAGGAAGACGCTTTTGCCCGCACCGAGGCCATCCGCCGGGCTGCCATGAAAAAGAGCGCCCACCCCGCGGCCGCCCCGTCTGCCTCAAAGGGGGGCGGCGGAAAAAGTCAGGGAAAGGCCATCTTTGGCCGCCCGATCACCAAAGCGCCCACATCCATCGGGGAACTGGAGCTGGACATGGGCATCGTAATGGTGGAGGGCGACGTGTTTGCCGTGGACAACCGGGAGCTGAAAAAACGCAACTCCTGGGTGGTGGCCTTTGACATCACCGACTATACCGGGTCCATCCGGGTGAGCAAGTTCTTCCCCCAGGCGGAGGAGGCCAAACCCCTGGTGGACGGGGTGAAAAAGGGGATGCATCTGAAAGTCCAGGGGCGGCTGAACCTGGATCGGTTCTATGGCGACATGGTGCTGGAGCCCATGGCTGTTACCACGGCGGAAAAGAAGATGAAAGAGGACACTGCCCCGGAAAAGCGGGTGGAGCTCCACCTCCACACCACTATGTCCTCCATGGATGCTCTTACCTCGGTGGGGCCTAAGCTTGGACCGGACAAGAACGTGGTGAAGCGTGCTCAGGCATGGGGGCACAAGGCCATCGCCATCACCGACCACGGTGTGGCTCAGTCCTTCCCAGATGCCTGGCACTCCGCCAAAAATATCAAGCTGCTCTATGGGGTGGAGGCCTATTTCGTCAACGACGTGGATGACCGGGTTGTGGTCCATGGAGAGACGGATGCCTCCTTTGACGATGAGATCGTCTGCTTTGATATTGAGACCACGGGCCTCAATAAAAAGTACGAGGTCATTATTGAGATCGGCGCGGTGGTGCTAAAAAACGGGGAGATCACGGAAACCTTTAACACCTTTGTTTCTCCGGGCCGGCTGCTGTCCCCGGAGATCATCCGCCTGACCGGCATCACCGATGAAATGCTGGAGGGAGCCCCCTCCCAGAAGGAGGCCCTGGAGGCGTTTTTGGCTTTTGCCGGGGACCGGCCTCTGGCCGCCCACAACGCCGACTTTGACATGGGCTTTATTGCCGCGGGCTGCCGGAAATACGGCCTGCCCTTCCATAACTCCTCGGTGGACAGCCTGATCCTGGCCCAGAACCTGCTGCCCGATCTGGGCAAATATAAGCTGGACATTGTAGCCGAGCATCTGAAGCTGCCCGCTTTCAATCACCACCGGGCCAGCGATGACGCGGCCACTGTGGCCTATATGCTGCCCCCCTTCTTCCGGATGATGGAGGAGTTGGGGTTACATAAATTGAGCGACATCAACCCCTATATGCCTAAGCTCCGCAAGGGGGGAAAAGCCCGCCGCCAGCCCAAGCACCTCATTGTCCTGGCCAAGAACCAGACAGGGCTTCGCAACCTCTATAAGCTCATCTCCCTGTCCCATCTGGAGCACTTCAAGCGGGTGCCCATTATGCCAAAGTCCCTCATCAACGAGAACCGGGAGGGATTGATCATCGGCTCGGCCTGTGAGGCGGGGGAGCTGTTCAAGGCTGTGGTGGACGGCAAGGACTGGGAGGAGCTTAAGCGAATCGCCTCCTGGTATGACTATCTGGAGATCCAGCCCATCTGCAACAATATGTTCATGCTCCGCAAGGGGATGGTAAAAGACGAGGAGGAGCTGCGGGAGTTTAACCGTACCATCGTAAAGCTGGGGGAGGAGCTGGGCAAGCCCGTGTGCGCCACGGGAGATGTCCATTTCATGGACCCGGAGGACGAGATCTACCGGCATATCCTCCTGGCCTCTAAGGGCTTTGAGGATGCCGACGAGCCGCTGCCCATCTATTTCAAGAGTACCGATGAGATGCTCGCGGAATTTGCCTACCTGGGCAAGGAAAAGGCTTATGAGGTGGTGGTGAAGAACACCAATCTCATTGCCGACTGGTGCGACCCCATTGAGCCTCTGCCCCAGGGCCTGTTTGCCCCCAAGCTGGAGGATTCCGACGGGGAACTCAAGCGCCTGGTGTGGGGCAAGGCCCATGATCTTTACGGGGAAAACCCACCCCAGATCGTGGTGGACCGGATCAATGTGGAGCTCAATGACATTATCCGGTGCAAATACGATGTGATTTATATGTCTGCTCAAAAGCTGGTGCAGAATTCTCTGGAGCACAGCTATCTGGTGGGCTCCCGTGGATCGGTGGGCTCCTCCCTGGTGGCCTTTATGTCGGGCATTACGGAGGTAAACTCCCTGCCCGCCCACTACCGCTGTCCCAACTGCAAGCACACAGATTTTGACTACGCCCAGGACCCCGCCCACCCCTACGGCTGCGGAGCGGATATGCCCGATGCCAACTGCCCTGTCTGTGGAGCCAAGTACGTCAAGGACGGCTTTAACATCCCCTTTGAGACCTTTTTGGGCTTCGGCGGCGACAAGGTGCCTGATATTGACCTGAACTTCTCCGGTGAGTACCAGTCCAGCGCCCATAAATATACCTTTGAGCTGTTTGGACAGACCCATGTGTTCCGGGCAGGGACCATCGGCACCGTGGCGGAGAAGACAGCATTCGGCTATGTGAAGAAGTACCTGGAGGAGAAGGGAAAGACTGTCTCTAAGGCGGAGGAAAACCGTCTGGCCATCGGCTGTACCGGGGTGAAGCGTACCACCGGCCAGCACCCGGGCGGCATGGTGGTCATCCCCCAGGACAAGGAGATCTACGATTTCTGTCCCGTCCAGCACCCCGCTGACGACCCCAACAGCGACATCATCACCACCCACTTTGAATACCACTCCATGGAGTCTAATCTGCTGAAGCTGGATATGCTGGGACACGATGATCCCACCATGATCCGTATGCTGGAGGATCTCACCGGGGTGAACGCCCGCACGGACATCCCCCTGGATGACAAGGACACCATGTCCATTTTCCAGTCCTCCAAGGTGCTGGGCTATGAGAACGATAAGATCCTGGGCCCCACCGGCGGCACCGCTATTCCGGAGTTTGGCACCACCTTTGTCCGGGGGATGCTGGAGGACACACAGCCTGACCAGTTCGATATTCTGGTGCGTCTGTCCGGCTTCTCCCACGGTACCGACGTGTGGCTGGGCAACGCCAAGGACCTCATCACCTCCGGCACGGCCAAGGTCAGCGAGGCCATCGGCTGCCGTGACGATATCATGCTGTTTTTGATCTCCAAGGGGATGGACCCCAAGCGCTCCTTCAAGATCATGGAGGCGGTGCGTAAGGGCCGGGGACTGCCCGATGGAGCGGAGGACGAGATGCGCGAGCACGGAGTGCCTGAGTGGTACATCGGTTCCTGTAAGAAGATCGCCTACCTGTTCCCCAAGGCCCACGCGGTGGCCTACGTGATGATGGCATTCCGAATCGCCTGGTTCAAGGTCCACCGGCCCCTGGCTTTCTATGCGGCCTACTTCTCCATCCGGGCCAAAGCCTTTGACCAGGAGTTTATGTGCCACGGCATGGATGTGTGCCAGCGGAAGATGCGGGAGATCATTGCCAAGGACAAAGATGCCTCCGCGGTGGAGCAGGATATGCTCACCACCCTGGAGGTCTGCTATGAGTTCTATCTCCGGGGCTTTACCTTCGCCCGGATGGATCTGTACCGCTCTCAGGCCATCAACTTCACCGTGGACGAGGAGGCGAAGGCTCTGATCCCGCCCTTCGTGTCGGTGGCGGGGCTTGGTGAGACGGCAGCCATTTCCCTGGCGGAGCAGTGCAAGGGGCGGCGGTTTATCTCTATTGAGGAGGTCTCTGCCGCCTGCCCAAAGGTGTCCAAAACCCACATTGACAAGCTCACCGAGGCCGGGGCATTCGGCGACCTGCCCCAGACCAGCCAGATGGATCTGTTTTCCATGCTGGGTTAAAAGAGGAGGAAGGGCAGCGGCCTGTCCGGCAGGTCGCCGAATGGGCCGCTTTGCGGCCCCGCGCCTTTTGGCGCGTCAATTTCTTTGCCAGAGGCAAAGAAATTCCGCAGGGTGAATTGATTTCACCCGAGGATTTTTATAAAACAGGATTCCATTGGACGGGCTATGCGGCCCGCCCAATGGATGACCTGCCCCAGACGAGCCAGATGGACCTGTTTTCCATGCTGGGTTAAAAGAGGAGGAAGGGCAGCAGCCTGTCCGGCAGGTCGCCGAATGGGCCGCTTTGCGGCCCCACGCCTTTTGGCGCGTCAATTTCTTTGCCAGAGGCAAAGAAATTCCGCAGGGTGAATTGATTTCACCCGAGGATTTTT
>CALWOP010000087.1 GCA_944383195.1 uncultured Oscillospiraceae bacterium | reverse complement strand
GGGGCCGAGGCTCAAAAAAGCCCGGAATATCAAGGAAAATCATCGCTCAGACGATTGAAGTACGGCCTCAAAGCCGCCCGTCGCGCTCCCCAGTTCAGCAAGCGCTGATTTTACCCTTTGCTTCTTCAAGGTGCTGTCCATTCGGACGGCACCTTTTTTATTGCACAACGGTCGGCCGCCCGTCGGGGCCTCCGGCCCAACGGTGTTTGGGATGTGCCCCCGGCACATCCCCCAAGACGCACCGCCCAGTTCAGTAAGCGCCTGCCCTTTGCTTCTTTCTGTGCCGCCCATTGGGCGGCACTTTTTTATACCTGTTTATGGGGTCCAAGCCGCAATTTGGAATGCCTCTGTGAATAAATTGTAAACTGTTTCCGCTCCTCTTGACTTTCTTTCTTCTGGTGCTAAAATAGTCAACACGCTAATCATTAATAGGTTAATTATTCGGAAAGGAGGCGCCAATATGCTTCCACCCGTTCAGGAGCTGGAAATGCTCTCCCGGCAGATCAACCAGGCCCACCGCTCCGCTGTACAGGCGGAGTTGAACGCGGCGGGGCTGGGGGAAGTGGGACACCCTATGCTGCTGACCATTCTCCAGGGCTCCTGCCCCGACGATGCCGAGGGGCAGTGCCAGGCCCAGCGGGATCTGGCCCAACTGCTCCATATCTCCCCAGCGGCGGTCGCTACTTCGCTGAAATCCCTTGAAAAAGGGGGCTATATCCGCCGAGAACCGGGCAGCGACGCCCGAAAAAACCGGGTGATTCTCACCCCAAAAGGGGTCGAGGCGGTAACGGTGTGCCAAAACGCCTTTGTCCGGGTATCCCAGCGGATGCTCTCCGACTTCTCCCCAGAGGAACGGGCGCAGCTGCTGTCTTTCCGGCGGAGAATGCTGCGCAACCTGCGGGAGCCATCTCCCGCTCCATCTTATGCCAAGGAGGAATGTTAACTTGCTTTCCCTTTTTATGACCCACCTTCAAGGGTATAAGCGGGATGCTGTCAAGTCTCCCATCTTCATCACCCTGGAGGTCATCTGCGAACTTCTGCTCCCGCTTGTCATGGCGGAGATCGTGGATGTGGCCATCCCTGCCGGGGATCTGGGCTACATCTGCAAAATGGGCGCGTTGATGCTCCTGTTGTCCCTGGCGGCCATGGCCTGCGGCGTGCTGTCGGCCAAATACTCCACCTTTGCCAGCCAGGGCTTTGGCGCAAACTTGCGCCAGTGCCTGTTTGATAAGGTCCAGGAGTTCTCTTTCTCCGACATTGACCGCTTCTCCTCCGCCTCCCTCATCACCCGAATGACCAACGATGTCAATGCCATGACCATGATGCTGAACATGGGCCTGCGTATGCTGGTTCGTGCCCCGGTGATGCTGATCGCCGCCCTGGCCATCAGCATCTCCATCAACCCCCGTCTGGCTGTGGTGCTGTTGGTGGTCATTCCCCTGATGATGCTGGCCATCGGTATTTTGATGAAAATCTGCACCAGGCTCTTTGAAGCCATGCAGAAAAAGATCGACGGGCTGAACAACACCCTCCAGGAAAACCTGATCGCCATTCGGGTGGTCAAGGCCTTTGTCCGGGAAAACCATGAGCGGGATAAATTCAAAAAGTCCAATGACGAGCTTATGGATGCCGCTTTGAATGTGGGATTGAAGGTCATCGCCATCATGCCCATCATGATGCTTGCCATGAACGGCGCCACAGTGGCGGTACTGTACCTGGGCGGTAAAATGGTCATGGCCGAGGGCTTCCTCTTGGGCGACCTGCAGGCCTTTATCAACTATATTTTCCAGATCCTGATGAGCGTGATGATGGTAGCCGTGGCCCTGCTCCAGTTAACCCGTGCCCAGGCCTGTGCCCACCGGATCAATGAGGTTCTGAACACCGAGCCCTCCGTGGAGGATAAACCTCAGGCCAAGGAACAGGCCCTCCCCGCCCCCAAAGGCCAGGTGGAGTTCCGCAATGTCTCCTTTAAATATGTGGCCACCGGCACCGGGGATGACGTGCTCTCCAACATCAACTTCACCGTGAAGCCCGGCTCCTTTGTGGCCATTGTAGGCGGCACCGGCACCGGCAAGTCCTCTCTGGTCAACCTCATTCCCCGATTCTATGACGTGACCGGCGGAGCAGTTTTGGTGGATGGAATGGACGTGAGGGACTATCCCCTGGAGGAGCTGAGAAGCCGCATCGGCATGGTCCTCCAGACCAATGTGCTCTTCACCGGCACTATCCGGGAAAATCTGCTTTGGGGCCGTCCCGACGCCACCGAGGAAGAGATCATTCAGGCCGCCAAGGACGCCCAGGCTTACGACTTTATCATGTCCTTCCCCGACGGATTTGACACCATGCTGACCCAGGGCGGCACCAACGTCTCCGGCGGTCAGAAGCAGCGGCTTTGTATTGCCCGGGCCATGCTGAGAAAACCCGCCATTCTCATCCTGGACGACTCCACTTCCGCTGTGGACTCGGCCACCGAGGCCGCCATCCGGGAGTCTTTCCAGAAGAATTTGAAGGACACAACCGTCATCATCATTGCCCAGCGCATCTCCTCGGTGCAGTACGCCGACGAGATCCTCATCCTGGATGACGACCACATTGCCGGTCAGGGCACCCATGAGGAGCTGCTGGCGAACAACGCCATTTATCAGGAAATCTATCAGTCTCAGCAAGAGGGGGTGGGTGAATAATGCCAGGACCCAATCATGCCCCTAGAGGGGGCTATGCCAAGCCGAAGAACATGGCCAAGACCGCCCGCCGTCTGGTAGGCTATTTGACCAAGAGCAAGCTGCCGCTGCTGGCGGTGCTGCTGTTCCTGCTGCTTTCCGTGGGCAGCAATCTGGGCGGCTCTTATCTGATGCGTGGTATCATCAACGACTTTATCTGGTCAGGCTGTACTGACTTCGCCGGGCTGGCCTTTGCCATTCTCAAGCTGGTGGGCATCTATCTGGTGGGCTGTGTGGCAACCTACTGCCAGTCCGCTGTGATGTGCCGTCTGCCCCAGCGGGGCGTCAACCGCCTGCGCAAGGATCTGTTTGATAAGCTGCAGGCCCTGCCCCTGAGCTACTTTGACAAGCACCCACACGGGGAGCTGATGAGCCGCTTCACCAACGACGCGGACAACGTACAGATGGCCTTGGAGCAGAGCGTAGTCTCCCTGTGCTCCAGCGCACTGATGTTTGTGGGACTGGTAGTGCTCATGCTGGTCATCAACTGGAAGCTTTTCCTGGTCACTGCCCTGCTGCTGGCTCTCACCATCTTCCTGTTCCAGCGCCTGGGCGGCCGCAGCCGCCGCTTCTATCAGAAGCAGCAGGCCGCTCTGGGTGACGTGAACGGCGAAATTCAGGAGGTCATTGAGGGCCTGAAAGTGGTCAAGGCCTTTACCCACGAGGAGCAGGCCAAGGAGAAGTTCCAAAAACTCAACAACGCCTACCGGGACGCTGCCCAGAAGGCAAACTTCTACTCCATCATGATCATGCCCGTCTCCGGTAACCTGATGAACATCAGCTATGCCCTTACCGCCGCTTTCGGCGGACTGCTCTCTGTCCTCCAGGGCTTTGACCTGGGCGGCCTGGTGGTCTACCTCAACTACTCCAAGCAGGTGGGCCAGCCCCTCAACCAGATCTCTCAGCAGATGACCACCCTGCTCTCCGCCCTGGCCGGCGCTGAGCGTATCTTCGATGTGATGGACACCCAGCCCGAGGTGGACAAAGGCTCCGTCACCCTGGTGGAAGTGGAAAAGGATTCCAACGGCACCCTCTCCCCCAATCCCACCACCTGCCACACCCACACCTGGGCCTGGAAGACTCCCCGCAGCGCAGGAATGGCTCTGGTGCCCGTCCTGGTGGATGGGGACGTTCTCACCGAGCTGGGGCAGGCGGTACGGGAAAAGGACGGATTCAAGCTCCTGCCTCCCAGTACAGACTCCCAGGACGGCATCTGGGTAAAGGTGGCTCCCGATGGTACACTCACAGAGATCACCGACTTGTCCGCCCTCTCCAGCCACGGCTGGGCCTGGAAATATCCCGACCAAACAGGCACCGATACCCTCCACCTCATCCGGGGTGCAGTGCGCAATGTTCCCGGAGAGGACTACTACCTCACCGAGCTCAAGGGAGCGGTACGCTTTAACCATGTGGACTTCTCCTATGTGCCGGGCAAGCGGATTTTGAAGGATGTGTCCGTCTACGCAAATCCGGGCCAGAAGATCGCCTTTGTCGGCTCCACCGGCGCGGGCAAGACCACCATCACCAACCTCATCAACCGCTTCTACGAAATTGAGGGCGGCATGATCACCTACGACGGCATCGACGTGCGCTCCATCCGCAAGGACGACCTGCGCCGGTCCCTGGGCGCCGTCCTCCAGGACACCCATCTCTTTACCGGCACCATAATGGACAACATCCGCTATGGCCGTCTGGACGCCACTGACGAGGAGTGCATTGCTGCCGCCAAGAGCGCCAACGCTCACTCCTTTATCCGCCGTCTCCCTGAGGGCTACCAGACCATGGTCACCGGGGACGGAGCAAATCTCTCCCAAGGCCAGCGTCAGCTGCTGGCCATCGCCCGGGCTGCCGTGGCGGACCCGCCGGTAATGATCCTGGACGAGGCCACCTCCTCCATCGACACCCGCACCGAGGCCCTCATCCAAAAGGGTATGGACGCCCTGATGGAAGGGCGGACGGTGTTCGTCATTGCCCACCGGCTCTCCACCGTGCGAAATTCCAACTGCATTGTGGTCATTGAGCACGGGCAAATCGAGGAAAAGGGCGACCATGAGGAGCTCCTGGAAAAGAAGGGTCGGTACTACCGGCTCTACACCGGGCAGTTCCAGCTGTCCTGAACAGCGTCTTTCCAACATGCAGCGAGGCTCCCCCGCGTTTCAGCAGGGGAGCCTCGTTTCTGTTTTATCTAACCGTGCGGGCCATGTCTCAGCCTCGCTTTGCCCAGCAAAATCCAACCCAGCCGCCCAGCAGCAGCCCCAGCACCATGGACAGGATCACAATTTCCCAGCTCAGAAGGGTCAGCTGCCTGAAGGGTCCTCCGTACCGCCACGCCTCCCACACCCGTGCGGCCGGGAGGACAAGGAGGGCCACCGGCAGAAAGCGAAGAGGCCAAAAGCGATGCCTGGTCAGGCGGAATATCAAGCACTCCAGCCCGAACGCGACCACGCCGGGTCCCACAAACACCAGCGCAATAAAGAGTTCCGCACCCATATTATCCTCCCGTCGGGCGGACACGCCGCAAGCAAAGGCCCAGCAGATTGCCCCCCAGGGCAGGAACCGCCGTCAGGAAGCAGTGAAACAACGCCGAGGAATTGTAAAGGACAAACACCACAAGCAAATAGCATACAAAACAGGCCACTGGAAACAGGGGGCACAGGCCTCGCCGTTTGCCCAGGGAGAGCCCCACACAGAAGCTGGCGACAGGCAGAATCAGCATGGGATAAACAATACCCGTGAGAGCAGGGATATCCGTTCCCATTGCCCGCTCAATGCTCCGCAGCGCCAGGGGAGCCGCCGTGCACAAAAGAAGGACAAAGGGCAGATAGGGCAAAGTCTCCCGCCACTTCAGGGGCGACGGTCCTGGAGAAAGTCCCAGCAGCTCCCGCAGCCGCTTCACCTCCAGATACCAGCCGATCCACCGTCCCAGCCAGATCAGCAGGTACAGCAGAGCCAGCAGTCCCTCCCAAAACAGTACACCTGTCCAGTCCAAAGTGATGTCCAGTTCCACCACCAGCAGGGCAAAAAAAGCGGCAGTCAGGATAAAATGACCGGCTGAACGGAGCAGCAGGGCCCGTCCACTGTCGGCAAAGGGCTGTGTCGCCAGCCCTGCCATCCCCCCCAGGGCTGCGCAGGCCAACACCGCCAAAGGCGGACACTCCCGGCTGTACATCACATAAGGTACCAGCACAAGGCCCACCAACGTCCCCAAAATTCCTCCAATCAAAATCCTTGCCATGGATTTTTTTCGTTCTTCTGTCAACGTTTCTCCCTCCCCGCTCTCATCAGCGTCTCCTTGATTTTTTTCACATACCTGCGGGACACATAGGCGTAGACGGAACCGTTCAGGGTCATACGGATGGTGCCGCTGAGAGACAGGTCCACCGCCGTCACCCGATCCAGGTTGATGATTTCCCCATTAGAAATGCGCACAAACCGGCCCTGATCCAGCCGCTCTTCCAACTCATAAAGCCGCAGGGGAACCGTAAAGGTTTCCGTACCCGTCTGAGCCGAGACCCCTTTCCCGTCCGTGTAGAAGCGGAGAAACGTCTCCTGGGGCAGGAGCAGCCGCTCCTCCCTCCGGCGCACCGGAACGGGGTCCAGCCGCAGTTTCCCCAGCTGCTCCACCAGACGGCGCACCTCCTCTGTCTCCTCACCGGCCAGAATCACCACCTTGGGTTCCTCTCTGCCCTGCTCCAGCCTGACTTCCACTTCCACGGCCCGCTCCCCCCTTTCATTCTCAGTATAACCGCCCCTCGGGCTCCCTGTCCATCCCTTTGGGACAGTCGGTCGTTTTTCCCGGACAGACGGCGCTTTTTTCGTTGACAGGCAGGCTGTTCTGGGCTAAAATAACACAGTACGTTTCACAAGCAGCCCATTTGCGTCCGTAGCTCAGCAGGATAGAGCGTCCGCCTCCTAAGCGGAAGGCCAGCGGTTCGAATCCGCTCGGGCGTACCAAAAAAGAAGCACCTGCATAGCAGGTGCTTCTTTTTTGGTTCCGCCGCCTGCAAGGCACAATGGGGCAAGCGTCAGACCGCTTGCCCCATTTATTTTTCTATGTTCTTGTCTCCTGCTCCATACCCATCAGGTATCTCTCCGCCCCATATCGTAAACAGCGCTGAAGCCGCCGCTCTCCCCGTTTGATGGTCCGGCATACCGTGGATTTATCCACACCCAGCGCCTCACCGATCTCCCTCATATTTTTTCCCTGTGCATAGTATAGCAGCAGCACCTGCCGCTGCTTGGGGGTCACATCCTCCCTCAGGGCGCGGACCAGGTTTCGCTTCAAGCGGCTGATCTCGCCGCTGTTATCTTCCGACATCTGTCTGCAATACACAGCCATATCCGCTGCGTAGCGACTGTCTTTTTTATATCGTGTATTTGGCATTGCGGTGATACCTCCTGTCATAATAGCGCTCTGTCAGCACAGCCAGTTCTCGCGCCTCACGCAGCATAGTGGACAGCAGCCGAATCCGATCCTCAAGCTGGCAGCGCCGATCCGGGTCCTCAGACTGCCCCATCAAATATTCCAACTGGCAGATTCTTACGCTCAGCGCCTGAGCGTGCGCCCGATACTCCACAGAAAGTTCCGCTAAGGTCATATCCATTCCTCCTCTGTACTCCACCGGGCAAGGCAGCGGTCACACACAGCTCTGCCTCGCCAGAGCAGCACCCCGTCTAGGCTATACTGCTCTTCGCCGCAATACGCGCACAGCCATCCTGGAGCCTCTCTCTGACTGTCCCGTAAAAACGGCAAAAATTTTTTTGAAAAATCTATTGACACACCCACCCTTCTTTGCTATAATGACACCTGCTGTTGGACAGCCGCTGCGTGCTGGTGTAGCTCAGCTGGTAGAGCAGCTGATTTGTAATCAGCAGGTCGGGGGTTCGAATCCGTCCACCAGCTCCACGCACAATTTCATATGGAGGAGTTCCCGAGTGGCCAAAGGGGGCAGACTGTAAATCTGTTGCGTTAGCTTCGGTGGTTCGAATCCACCCTCCTCCACCAAATCGAAGCAGGTTTCTATGATCTGCTTCGATTTTTTAACAATGAAGCACACTCTTTGGCTCTTTCCCCGTCCTGCACATACGTGATTCGGCTCTGAGTCGAAGCGTCCCTATTTTTCTGGGGAACCTCCTCAGCTTCTCACAGTACAGAACCCCAGAAATAGAACTTATGTTCTATTTCTGGGTTAAGCATACTCTTTTTTCTGCATTCTGTCAACCTGTTTTCGCCAGAACCTTTTCATCAAAGACCAGGTTAATGGACTTTTCCTACAGGCCCCCGAGGAATCTCCATCGTTTCCCCTTTCCTTCGGCCAACTGAGAACTTGGTATCGTCCACTTCATTCAGCTTTTTCGGATCACATGATATAGGGCCCCCCGGCATAGCCGGGGGGCGGATTACAATAAAAGAGAGCCGCTGCGTTTCGCAGCGGCTCTCTTTTCATTAAAAGTACTTTTTTACTCCCTCGGGAGCCAGGGACTCATCATCGCTGATGGTGATGGTGAACTTGATATTGTGCTGTTCAGCAAACTTGTTCAGCCAATCCAGGAAGTTCTCGGTGTCATTATCACACTCTCCGCCCACGATTTTGGTCAGGCTGTCGATAAAAATGTGAGTAATGTCATAGTTGCCGGCATACAACCCGCTGACAAATCCCTTGAGTGCGGTGTAATTGGCAATATCATACTGGCTGGACTCCACCAGACGGATCTGATAGTGGATGTCGAAGGTCAGCTTGTTGCCCTTTTCGATACAAACCACATTGCCGTGCTCAGTCTGGACGGCCTCATTGATCATGTTGATCATCTGCTTGGTTTTACCGGAGCCCTTCTTGCCCATGATGACTCGAATCATGTGTATCACTCCTTAACGATTTCACATAGGGGAGGTCCCTTTGCTTATATACACTTTACCATATCAGGGTGTGTTTTTCAACAAAATTATTTTGAAATTTTCCAGCAGCTTTTTACAGCTTTGCCTCCAGCTCGGCCTTCATGTCCTCATACCCGGGCTTCTTCCCAACGGGATTTCTTCCCGTTGGGGACCCTTTGGATTGAAATCCTCGGCGGAACTAAATTCCGCCTGCGGAAATTCTCCGGCATTGCCGTCGAATTTTCTGGGCAAGCCTTTCTCTGATCATCAGGTTTACCCTCTTTTACAGCTTTGCCTCCAGTTCGGCCTTCATGTCCTCATACCCGGGCTTCTTCCCAACGGGATTTCTTCCCGTTGGGGACCCTTTGGATTGAAATCC
>CALWOP010000086.1 GCA_944383195.1 uncultured Oscillospiraceae bacterium | reverse complement strand
ACCTTCTCGCCCAGCTTCTGCTCGGAGATGTACTGGGCGGAGGCCAGACCCTGGTTGGGGTCGGAGAAGCACATCTGATAGACGTTGTCCTTACCGGAGAGCACGTCGGGAGCAGAGGCGGAGGGGGTCAGGGCAAAGATGCTGTCCTCATAGTTAAGGGTAGAGGTGCTGATGCCAGGCTGGGAGGTGACGGAGCCCAGGGAGATCTGCATACCCCACTCCTTCAGAACGTTGTAGGCGTTGACGGCCTTCTCAGTGTCGTTCACGTCGTCCTCATAGCGCAGGACGAACTGGATGGGGCCGCCCTCGGCGTTGATCTCATCCACGGCGATCTGGGCGCCCCGCTGGGCGGCGATGCCGTAGATGGAGGCGCTGCCGGTCAGGGGGCCGGTGCCGCCCAGCTTGAAAGCGTTGGAGGCATCGCCGGAGGTGCTGCCGGAGGTACCGGAAGTGCTGGAGGCACCGGAGGCGGCGCCGCTCTGGCTGGCAGAGGAACTGCTGCCTCCGCCGCAGGCGGCCAGGCTCATGGTCATGGCCAGAGCCAGGGCAAGAGAAAGTAACTTCTTCATTCTAAATTGCTCCTTTACAGATGATTATACAAAAAAGCGGCTCTCATTCCTAATAAGAACGAAGCCGCTTTTGTATCGGGATAGAGAAACAAGACGGTGGTTCGTTCATAAGTTCCAGTGAAAAATCTGTACGCCGGCCAGGGAAATCAGGAATACAGCCAGGCAAATTCGAGCCAGTGCGCACAGTACACCAAAGGCCAAAATGAGAAAAATGGACACCATCATCATGGTGCCCAGAATAACCGTCATGAAATTGGCATTGGAAGACTGAAAATAGGCGCAAGAACAAGAGTCCCCAGCATCGTGAGCGGCGGACCGGCGAGCATTCATCATAGGATTCAAACAGGCCAGCGTCATTCCCGGACTCTCCTTTCCTGCAAGTGCGGTGAAAAATATATGCATTTATTCTAAGAGAAGCGGAAACAAAAGTCAACTGTCGTTCCCCATAGGAATGACAGAATAAAAGGGGCGTAAATCTGGGAAATTTGGCGATTGTCACAAATTGAGGCATTGTAACAGGAAGAAACTTCCTTTTATCGTTTGCGGAAAACGGTTTTTGATCTGTGGGGCCATTGCAGCGCAGACTCAGCGCGCACTCCCGGAACAAAGAGCCGGAGAACAGGATTGAAGGAATTTCCAAAACCTACTATAATGGATGCAAGAATTCAGGCCCATATGCAGCAAGGAACGCTGGTGGCGGTGAAGTCGCTGCCAAGGCGTACCGTTTTATGCCCCAGGGAAGATGGGACCATTGCCTGTCTCAGGCAAACATACAAAAGGACAACGGCCGAACGGCGCATTTAGGACAAAGAGGAGATCATAGTATGGCTATTTTGGGTATTGATCTAGGTACGACAAATTCTCTGGCTGCTGTCTGGCGTGGGGGACGGGCAGAACTTATCCCCAGCGCCGCCGGCGGCTTTCTCACCCCCAGCGCGGTGAGCATTGATGAGGACGGGGCCATCCTGGTGGGTAAGGCAGCACAGGACCGGCTTATCTCCCACCCCGATCGCTCCGCCGCCCGATTCAAGCGGTTCATGGGTACGGACAAGGTGTTCTCCCTGGGGGGAAAGCTCTTTCGGCCAGAGGAGTTATCTGCCCTGGTCCTCCGCCGTCTGCGGGAGGATGCGGAGGCCTATCTGGGCGAGCCGGTAGAAGAGGCGGTCATCAGCGTGCCCGCCTACTTTGCCGAGGCCCAGCGGGCGGCCACCAAGCGGGCCGGCGCCTTGGCGGGGCTGAAGGTGGAGCGGCTGGTGAACGAGCCCTCCGCTGCCGCTGTAGCCGCCCATGTCCATGAGGGGGAGGATGACAAGGTCTGCCTGGTTTTCGATCTGGGCGGCGGTACCCTGGATGTGTCCCTGGTGGAGCGGTTTGAGAATGTAATCAGCGTTACCGCCGTCAGCGGGGACAACCGCCTGGGCGGCAGCGATTTTGACCAGGCCATTGCCCAGGGCTTTTGTGAGGAGTGCGGCATTGATTTCAACGCCCTGTCCACCAGCCGCCAGGAGATGCTGATCCGACAGGCGGAGAGCTGCAAAATGGCCCTGACCACCCAAAAGCTGGTGGTCATGACGGTGGATGACGGAACCATACAGGCCTCTCTGCCCATGACCAACGAGTGGCTCATCCGCAAGTGCGCCCGGCTGTTTCGTCGGATGACTGCCCCCGTGCAGCAGGTATTCCGGGATGTGGGGCTGTCCCTGGAGGATCTGGACGAACTGGTGCTGGTGGGCGGCTCCAGCCATATGCCATCAGTGCGCCAGTACATCTCCCAGGTCCTTGGCCGGGAGCCTGCGGAGGATACCAGGCCTGACACCGCCATCGCCCTGGGGGCAGGGATCTGCGCGGGAATGAAAGCTCGGGCGGAGGACCTGCGGGAGCTGGTACTTACCGATGTGTGTCCCTTTACCCTGGGGGTGGCCACCTTTAACGAAGCGGACCCCCGGCGCACCCTCATGACCCCGCTGATCGAGCGCAACAGTGTGCTGCCCACCAGCAAGGTGGACACCTTCTACACCATTCGGGACAACCAAAACAAGGTGGACGTAGAGGTCTACCAGGGGGAGAACCCCTATTGTGACAACAACCGGCTGCTGGGCAAACTCACGCTCCCTGTCCCACCGGCCCCCAGAGGAAAGCAGTCTGTGGAGATCCGCTTTACCTATGACATCAACGGCCTGCTGGAGGTGGAGGTAGTCAACCAGAACGGCCAGAATAAGAGCTTGGTGTTGAAAAACCAGGACATGGACCAGCGGGAGGTGGAACGGCGGCTGAAGGAGCTGTCCGCCCTGAAGCTCCATCCCCGGGACCAGGAGGTTCCCCGGGCGATGCTGGCCCGGGCGGAGCGGCTGTATACCATGACGGTGGGCAGCCTCCGTGCCCAGGTGGAGCAAATGCTGACCTGGTATCAAAGCTGCCTGGCCACGCAGGAAACCATTCGGGTGGCCAAGGCCACCCGGCGGATGGAGTATTTTCTGAACAACGTGGAGTCCTATCTGGGCCAGGAGCTGCTGGACGGCCCTCTGCCCGGCCAGTGGGAAGAGGATGAAGAGGAGAATATATGATCCGGCCCTGGATCAGCTGGCTTGCCGGTTTCACTTTGCTGAAAAAGCCACGCCGGAACGCCCAGCGCCAGCAGGAGACCTTGGCAGAGCGGCGGACGGCAAACATCCTGCTATCAGGAAATGAAAATGAGGAGGCTGACCCATGGATATTTGGGAAATTTTAGGTATCCCGGAGACGGAGGACCTGGACGCCATTCGACGGGCCTATGCCAAAAAGCTGAGAGAGGTTCACCCGGAGGAGGACCCGGAGGGCTTTCAACGCCTCCACGCGGCCTATCAGGCCATCCGAAAGATGGCACGGGGCGCAGAGCCCGATATCCTGTCGGAGGCACAGCCCCGGAAGGAGCAGCCCGTACAGCTTGACCAGGGCAGTGGCCTTTCATCGGAGCTGCTGGAGGTCATTCAGCGCAACCCTCTGGAAGACCACCCGGCAGTGACTGCCTTTCGCACGCTGTACACAGGAAAGCAGCGGCGGGAGCGGAAGCAGTGGGATCTATACTTCACCGCCCCGGAGTTTTTGGAGGTGTGGCGGGAGGGGGATTTCGCTGCCCTCCTGGCCCAGATCGTTGGGGAGCGGGAGGGGGATTGTCCCCCCAGCAAGGAGTTTCAGGCCGCCTTGGCGGTGGCCTATCAAATCGAAACCTTTTCTAGTGGGGATGAGGTAGAGGTCCGTCAGGCCCCCGGCGGGCAGTTCGAGGGTATGGAGGCCATCTGCGCCATCGCCGCCCGCGGCCCTCTGGCGGGGCGGCTGCGGGGGAACGACCTGGTGCTCTCCGCCGCCTACGCCGACTATTTGAAGCTGCTGGATATGGCGCAGCGGGGGTGGACCGATGAGAATCTGCGCGCGCTGGACAGTCTGCTGTGGAAGTACACCGCCGCCTACGTAAAGGAGAAGTGTACCGGCGACTGCAACAACGAGAGGAACGTAGTCTCCCTCCGGCTGATCAACCATTTCTTCAGGCAAAAGAACCTCCCTGCTGAGGTGTACGAGGTTCTGTGGAACAGGCTCGACCTGAACTCCGCCATCTTCGGCCGGGGCAAAGTCCTCCACGGCGCCCTGCGGGACCTGTGTCTGGAGCGGGCACCGGAGGTGTGTGCCCCGCGGGAGAATTTCACCCAGTTGACCAAAGCTTACGACACCATTACCTATCACCAGAACGTCAGTGAGGAGGAGATGCACTGCCAGGTGGACGCCTTCTTCCGGCGGGAGGATTTTCAGCGGGCGGTACGCAGCCGGACATTTATGCAGAACCACACCTTCTGGGCGGGGGGTTCCACGGGAGTCTATTTTCTGAACCGGCTGATCGCGCTCTATGAGGAGCATCCTGAGCTGCCCCTGGCTTCGATGATGAGAGAGAATGCCCGGGCTACGATTTGCGGCATGGAGGAGCGCCAACGACGGGAGGCGGAGACCCAGCGCCTCCACCAGCTGGCTCAGGAGGAGATCACCCCCGACAGCTGTACCCTGTCCAACCCCCTGTTTTTCCGCTGGTACCTCCAAGCGGCCTTTTTCCAGGCGGCGGACCAGGAGGGGGGCGCCCTTATGGACACGGTGGAGCGGGAGCTGGCCTCGCTGCCCCAGTGGGACAGGCAGCTGGCGGAGCGGGGATTGTCCCGGGCTATTTTCCTGAAACGGCAGGAGGGGGAGCGGACAGAGGAAGTGGAACTGACCGCTCGCTTCCACCAGTTTTATATCCAGTACCAGCTTGAGGGCCAGCCCCTCTCTATGCCGATTCTCCCGTTCTGGGGTATGGAGGGGATGGAGGACGACCAGTTCTTTTTGTTCCTGCCCATGATGGCCGCCTTTCAGGAGGAACAGGACCAGGTAGCGGACTGCATCCAGAAGCGGCTGACCCGCCTGGGCCTGCCCAACGAAACGCTGCTGACCATCTTGGCCAAGGCCATGGCCGGGGAGGTGGCCTGCCTTAGCGAGCAAGGGGAGAACGTGACCGTCAACCGGCCCGCTTTCTTCGGCCGGGAGGCGGACGGGGCGCTGTGCTTCTGCCAGTGGTATTACGCCAGCAGCCAGCTGGTTACCATCCGCCGCTCTCTGGAGGGCCTGGAGCTTTTGGGGGAGTACTGCCGGGAGGATGTGTTCAGTCTCCGGCAGGCGGAAGCGCTGGCGGGAGATATTCTGGACGAGCTGTTTGCACCGGAGCAGGCTGTAATGCTCTCCAGCGGCTTTTCTTATTCTGTCCAGGCGGATTACTACTGGGCCAAAGACAGGACCTGGGCCCCGGAGGAGGTGGACAATTCCCTCATCGAACAGCTCCTTCAGGAATTTCAGAACAAGCGGATCAGCCGACTGGCCTTTACCACCGGCCCCATGTGCCTGGACGACGGGGAGGGAGAGACCCCGCCCAAGCAGGTATTCTACCCCCAGTACCACATCGTCCTGCTGTGGAATAGCAGCCGGCCCAACGAGGCCAGTACCTGCGCCCTGCTGCGCTTTGATGACCGGAGTCGGGATTGGGAGGCCCTCATCTCCGACCGGGACGAATATATGAACACCGACAGCAAGCAGACGAAGTACCGCCCCTTCCGCATGGGGGAGCTGGCCACGTATCGGCTCCATCAGTCCCCTAAAAAGCCGGTGGCCGCCCTCATCGCCCTGCTCAATGGCCGGGCCCCTGACCCGGGTCAATGGTCCAGCCAGGTCTATTTGAACAACGCCCTCCAGCGCTACTATGTGGCCCGGCGGACGGTGGGCGGCTTTCCCTACGAGCGGGCGAGGATGTCCAAGACCCTGCGCAATCGGTATGTCCTGGGCAAGCCTCCTGTCCGTTTTGCCGCCCAGGAGGCGGGGGATACGCTGGATGCCCAGGACGTGACCCTATACAACCGCAGTTTGGTGGGGGAGCTGCTGGCAAGGTTTGAGATGGGCAAGCTGGAGCGGCTGGTCCTTACCTGGAACCTGGAGGACGACACCGTCCACCTGGTCCTCCTCCACGAGAAAGGGACAGAGGGAGAGCGCTTCTTGGCTGCGGTGGTGCAGGATGCCACCAGGCAGATTGACTACCTGGTGGCCAATGTCCCGGACTATCTGGACGAGGGGGATTGCAGGAAGGCACCCCTAATTCCATTTCAGAACCTGCGGGTGCAGGACTTCCTGCTCCATGGGGACTTCTACCGCATCCGGGACTTTTTGGACTGCTTTTTGGTCAGTCTGCCCGACTACCGCCCCATTTTATCCCCGCTTGGGGAATTTTCCAGCGGCCCCAAAAAGCTGGTCAAGGCGGGCTTTGCTGCCCACCGGGCCGCTCTGTTTGGAGAGACTTGATAGCACCATTCAGCTAACTGAAAAGTTTAAAGCGGGCCGCCCTCTGGAAACAGAGGGCGGCCCGCTTTTGTAAATCAGATTGGGCAAAGGCTATGACCTAGATCGCCAGACGTCGATCTCACAGCCGCAGTCTAAGTGAATGGGGTCCCATTCCTCCAGAACGATGTCTGCCCCGCCTCCATCCAAAACATCCTGGGAGATGGCATAGATCCTGGTGAAATCCTTGCTCAGGAAGTAGTTGATGGTTTGGGCCTTTCCAGACAGGTTGGTGCCGTGACAGGTCATCCACCAACAGGGATCGTCCAGCACCTGCCCCGCATCCCCTTGCCGGAGGATAGACACCTCATCCAGGTCGGGATAGTCCCAATTCGCCACGCCGTGGTCGTTCAGCAGCGCCCGGAGCATGGCGGGGCCCAAGTTATCCTCATAGCTCTGGGCCAGCTCCGGCCCATCTGGCAGCGGGTCCTCTCCAGAGAGGTACTCCAGAATCAACGCATCCCCGTGGAGGAAATCCAGCTGAAACTGCGGGGGATATGTGATGAACCAATCCTCTTGAGACAGCCGCTCCAGCCGGTTCCCCAGGGCATTGAGAAAGTCCCCTGTTCCCTCCAGGGGGAGCTGAAAGACATAGTACCCCTGGGGCGCGGCGTGCTCTGCCATATCCTCCCCATCCGGGTCGGTGCGCTCAATGTCATACCAGACCGAATACTCCGGCCAGGCCAGGAGAAAGTTTCGCATCTCCCGGTAAAACTTGGCATCGGTGTAGTTGGTGCGGTAGCCCCGTTCTTCGTCATCCAGGTTTCGATCCCCCTCCAAATTGGCCTGGAATCGGATGGTGGGAGCGTCCTCCTCCCAGAAGAGATAGATATCGTCCTCCCGCTCCCGGTTGTTGGGGGAGGAGACCAGTTCCACGCCGAAGTCCTCCTCTAAAAACTTCAACAGCTGCCGGGCATTTCGCTGGTCATCGCTGGGTATGCTCCGCACCAAGAGAAGAGGGACGATGATCAGGCAGCACAGGCCGCCCAAAAGGGCGAACAGCAGCCAGCCGAGGCTGCGGGCCATCTTGGGCGGAGGAGGCGGAGGGGAACAGGGTTCCTGCCAGTCCGGCTCCTGTTGCCCGCCTCCATCTCCCAAAAGCTCCTCAAAGTTCCAGACATCCTCTGTCTGAGCGGGTTCGGCTGGTGGTGACTGGCTGGGTGGTTCCTCCTGCGGTGGGTTTTCTGGCGGCGGGGGAACCGGCTCGCCCCGCTCCATCAGGGCGGCCAGCCGCCGGGCGGCGGTGTAGGCCCGGTGGAGTCGCTGAAATCCATCCGAGTCCTCCTCTGGGTGGACCTCTTTCAGCCGCCGGGCATAGGCGTGCTTTACCGTCTCCAAATCAGACGGGCCGGACAGCCCCAGCTCATTCCATGGCCAATACATTTGTTCCAACTCCTCTATCTGTTGGGCTTGCCGCTTTCGTCAGTACCCAAAGTTCCCGGTGGCGATGGGTGCGGCGCTCCTGTTCCTCTTGGGAGAGACTTTTCAAGCAAATTACAGTTGTCTGCGGAGTGAACCGATAGGTGAAATGTTATCTCCCTGTTTTTGGCATACTATTTTATATTTTATTATCAAAGGCAGAAAAAAACAAGCGCTTTGCCTTTCGTGGCGCAGCTGGCAGAGCACACATTGCGGCGAGCGCGGCGTAAACTGCGGAGGAGTGCAGGGGAGAACTGTGCGTTGAAATCTGTCCAGGAAACCTAAAAAGAAGCACCTGCTTTGCAGGTGCTTCTTTTGTGTTATGAGTGAGCGGTGTAGATGGCAGTCGTATTTTCGTTGGTAATACTTTTTGATTTTCAAGAAACTTATTCCGCCAACACAATTCTTGCCTGATCGCTCATGTCGTCTCGCACATCGCTCCAGGAAGTAAAATAATGCTTCCAGGTGGGCAGTTCCGAATAACTGTCGCAAAAAGTCGTGAGAATCTCCGCCAGATTCTTTAATTGGTTCTGGAGCGGCTTTTGCTCTCTGTTATAAAACATAGTCTGGAGATCTTCGTTGCTGCGCGCCTGTTCATAAATTTCCTCAAAACGATTGATCCATTCGATACGAACATCGTCCAATAGCGGCATATTTTCGTATCCAAAGTTCCAGCGTATGGTACGGATCGACTCATCAAAGAAATACCTGTCCACCTTGTCAGCACTTTTGTCAGGATATTCAAACTCGCCTTCAAGATAGTCTATGCTTTCAGTAAGATTTGAGACTTGGTGTAACATATCATTGGACGTGTAATAAAGCTCCCATCCCAGACAATAATTGTCCCGGATGGAAGAATATAACATATAAGATATAATAAATACCACAAGTGCTGTTATGAAGAGAATAATTTTTTTCCTTTTCGTCATAACTTCCGTGTCTCCCTATGATGAAATCAATAGAGCAAAAACCTGTCACAGCCAGAAGGTGCTTCCGTCTAGTACTTTAAAATCCTGAGGTATTTAAAAAAGAAGCACCTGCTTTGCAGGTGCTTCTTTTTTGGAGGTGCCACCCAGATTTGAACTGGGGAGTGGAGCTTTTGCAGAGCTCTGCCTTACCACTTGGCTATGGCA
>CALWOP010000085.1 GCA_944383195.1 uncultured Oscillospiraceae bacterium | reverse complement strand
AACAAGCGCCAGGAGTTTGAGATCGTCCCCACCGAGGCGGACATTGTCCGCACCATCTTCCGCCTCTACAACGAGGAGGGGTGGGGCTACAAGAAGATTGCCAACTACCTCACCGACCAGGGCATTCCCACCCCCCGCATGGCGGAGCGGGAGCGGAAGGAGGCGGCGGGGGAGGACTATAAGCGGCCGGTGAAGAATGTGTGGGCCATCGTCACCGTCCAGGGGATTCTGGACAACGACTTCTACATCGGCACCCTCCGCCAGGGGAAGTACACCCGGAAGAAGATTAACGGCAAGGATGTGCGCCGGGAGGAGGGGGAGCAGATCGTCATTGAACATCACCACCAGGCCATTATCGACTACCGCACCTTTGCCACCACCCGGGCGCTCCGGGAAAAGCGCTCCACCTCCAACTACCGGGGCGTGAAAAAGTACGACAACGTGTACTCCGGCTTTCTCCAGTGTGGGGACTGCGGTGCCCCCATGTTCGCCATGAGCCGCCGGGAGCTGCGCCCGGCTTATCTCTGCGGCACCTATCACCGCCGGGGGCGGGCGGGGTGCTCCTCCCACCACATCCGCACCGACAAGCTGGACGAGCTGCTGAAAAGCTACGTCCGCCTGGTGATGGAGCACTCCCGGGAGCTGCTGGAGCGCCTCAACGAGGACCTGTCCCACGAGCAGGAGGACGTGGAGGAGACGGAAGTGAGCGCCGACCGCCTGGCCGAGGTCTTAGCCGACCTTCAGGAGGAACTGAAGGTGACCAAGCGCCAGCGCATCCGGGACCTGATGAAGCACCCGGAGCAGGAGGCGCTGCTGGCCGAAACCTACGACGAGCTGGAGGCGGATTTGCAAAAGAAGATCGAGGGTCTCAACCACCAGATCGACATGCTGGCCAACAAGCGCAACACCATCATTGAAGTGAACCGCTCCGCCCGGACCGCCCTGGAGGTCTTTGCCGACATTCTCCAAAAGGAGCACCTGGAGCGAGCCGACCTGGAGCTGATGATCCGCAACATCCGGGTCTTTGAGGACCATTTGGAAATTGAGCTTCAGTCGGACATTGACGCCATCCTCCACGCGGCCCCCAGGGAGGACGCCGTAAATTTTAAGGGGGGCATGGAGCATAGCGCAAACGTGACCGTCATCCAGTCCGCCGCCAAGCGGCCGGACAAGGTGTTCCATGCCAACGTTATCAGTGACGGTGACCCCCTGGAGATTTTCACTGATAAGGACGGGGGCGTCATTTTTAAAAAGTATTCCCTGATGGGGGGAGTGGTGGACTTCGCCGGGCAGCTGTGTGAGACCCTGAACCGTACCACCGGAAAGCTCACCGTCATCACCGACCGGGACAGCTGTGTGGCCGTAGCCGGGGTGCCCCGACGGGAGCTGACTGATAAGCCCATCTCCAACCAGCTGGAGCGGCTGATGGAGGGGCGGCAGATCTATCAGTACAAGCCTGGGGAGCAGCCCATTCCCTTATGCGCCGACAGTGATAAATTTGCCGTCAGCATTGTGGCCCCCATTTTGTCTGAGGGGGACGTGCTGGGCTGTGTCCTCTTTGCCGGTGCTCCCGACCAGCTGAGCGGCGGCGAAGTGGAGTATAAGCTGGCCCAGTCCATCGCCGCCTTTTTGGGGCGACACATGGAGAGTTAAAAAACGCACCCGTTCTCACAAGGAGCGGGTGCGTTTTTTGTTACAGGTAGTGGTATTTCTTTCGTTTTCCGATGAGAAAAGCGATGGCCACCAGAGCCCCCAGACCGTCAGCGGCCACCACCGCCAGCCAGATGCCGTCCAGATCCAGCACCAGAGGCATAAGCAATACCAGCCCACCCCGGAACAGGAAAGACCGAAGGAAAGACAGCAGGGCGGAGATGGCTCCGTTGCACAAGGCGGTGAAAAAAGCGGAGCCGTAAATGCCGAAGCCGCAGAACAGATAGCTCAGAGCGAACAGCCGAAAGCCGTGGACGGTCATCTCCAGAAGCTCCGGGCTGTAGCCCACAAAGGCCATGGAGAGGGGACGGCTTAAAAGCTCGGAGGCGGTCACCATGACAAGGGAGGAGATGGAGATGATGACCATGCTCTTTCGGAACACATTTTGAAGCTCTGGGTGGTTGGCTGCCCCGTAGTGATAGCTGACGATGGGGCCGCTGCCCATGGAGAAGCCCAAAAAGGCGGCCACAAAGGCAAAGTCCACATACATCATCACCGAGTAGGCGGCCACTCCGGACTCTCCGATCATACGCATGAGTTGGAGGTTATAAAGCACGCTGACGATGGAGGAGGACAGGTTGCTCATCAGCTCCGACGAGCCGTTCAGGCAGGCATTTTTCAGTTCCCGGCCATAGAACTGGGTTCGGGTGAGCCGGAGGGTGCCCTTTGTGGGGCGGAAGAAGTAGAACAAGGGGAACAGCCCGCCCACGGCGTAGCCCATCACGGTGGCCAAGGCGGCTCCTGCCACCCCCATCTGGAGCGGTCCGATGAGCACATAGTCCAGCACCATGTTGGTCAGACCGGAGCACAGGGAGAAAAACAGACCCTTTTGCGGCTGTTCGGCCACCACGAAGAACACCTGGAAAGAGACTTGGAGCATGAACACCACGCTGCCCCCAAGCAGCACCCTGCCGTAGGCGATGCAGTCCTCCATCAAAAGGTCACTGGCCCCCGCCAGATGGGCGATGGGCTCAATAAACACCACCGAGAAAATGGAAAAGACCAGTCCCAGGCCCAGGACACAGTAGATGATCATGGAGAAGTAGCGGTTGGCGAGCTCCTGTTTTCCCTCGCCCATGGTCCGGGCCACAATGGCCCCGCCGCCGGTACCCAGCATGAAGCCAAAGGAGGCCAGGATCATAGACACGGGGAACATGATGTTTACTGCTGACAGGGCCAGCTCGCCCACCAGATTGGAGACAAACAGCCCATCCACCACGCTGTAGATGGAGGAGACCACCATCATCACGATGGAGGGCAGGGTGAAGCGCAGCAGTTTGCGATAGGTGAAATGATCAGAAAGCTTGATTTGCATTGGAAACCAGTTCCTCCTGAGAGTTTTGTGTGAGCAGGGGGCGGGCCGCCTGGCGCAGCAGCTCCAGATAGCGGCGGTTGAGCTCCAACAGAGCCTGCCGCTCCTGGGCGGTGAGCGCCTGGTAGGCCTGTTCCTCCATGCGGAAGACCGGGCGAATGGTGCGGGCGATGAGCTGCGTGCCCAAGTCAGTCAGAGAAAGGCGCTTGCCCCGGTGCTTCCCCTGGGGCTCCTCCAGACGAATGTAGCCGGAGTCGGACAGACCCTTCAAGGCAGAGTTGACCGTCTGTTTGCTAAGGCACAAAACGGCGCACAGCTCCGCCTGGGTGACGGCCTGGCCCGTTTCCTCCAGAATGTATAAGATCCAAAAGGCCGTGTCCGACAGCCCGAAGCTCTTGGCCAGGGCGTGGTAGAGGCTGTTGTCTTCCTTGATGAGGGCGTTGTAGGCGGTGATAAACTGGGAAAAGGTCATGTCTTCCATGGAAACCTCCTAATGTCCGAAATCGGACTTATTTCACAGTATAGTCCGAAATCGGACTTTTGTCAAGGGCGAAGAGACGCGCCCCCCAGCGGCAGCCGGAGGGCGCGAATATGGAGATTATAAAAGTTCCAAAGCACGGTCGATGATCCGGGAGGCGGCCTCCTCTTTAGACATGAGGGGCAGCTCGGTAATGCCGTCCTTGGTGATGAGGGTGATGACGTTGGTGTCGGTACCGAAGCCCGCGCCCGCCACCTTCAGGTTGTTGGCGCAGATCATGTCTACGTGCTTTTTTTCAAGCTTGGAGCGGCTATTTTCCAACATATCCTTTGTCTCCATGGAAAAGCCGCAGATCACCTGGCCCGTCCGGCGGTGGTCCCCCAGGTACTGGAGGATATCCTGGGTGCGCGTTAAGGGGATAGACATCTCCCCATCCTTCTTTTTGATCTTGTCATCGCAGTAGTCGGCGGGGGTGTAGTCGGCCACGGCGGCGGCCTTGAAGATCAGGTCGGACTGATCCTGCCGGGCAGTGACCGCCTCAAACATATCCTGGGCGGAGATAATGTCCACCACCTCCACAAAGGGGGGCTTTTGGAGGGCGGTGGGGCCGGAGATCAAGGTGACCTGGGCCCCTCGGAGCATGGCCATTTTGGCGATGGCATAGCCCATTTTGCCTGTGGAGTGGTTGGTGAGGTAGCGCACCGGGTCCAGGGATTCCTGGGTGGGACCGGCGGTGACCAGCACCCGTTTTCCAGTCAGGTCATGGGGCAGGGCAATGGCACGGAGGATATGTTCTATCAGCTCCTGAGGCTCGGGCATACGCCCAGGGCCCACCGCGCCGCAGGCCAGGTGGCCCGAGCCGGGGGCAATGACCTCCCAGCCGTACCGGCGCAGGAGGTCCAGGTTGTCCTGGGTCACCTGGTTTTCAAACATATGGGTGTTCATGGCCGGAGCGATGAGCTTGGGGCAGGTGCAGGCCAGCACGGTGGTGGTGAGCATATCGTCACATAGGCCGTGGGCCAGTTTGGCGCACACATTGGCGGTGGCCGGAGCGATGATGACCAGGTCCGTGCGGTCAGCCAGGGCGATGTGCTCCACCTGGTGGCTGAAATTCCGGTCAAAGGTGTCCACCATGCACCGCCGCCCGGTGAGCTGCTCAAAGGTCAGCGGGGCGATGAAGCGGGTGGCGTGCTCGGTCATCACCACCTCTACGTTGGCGTGAAGCTTTACCAGCGCCGAAGCCAGGTAGGCAGCTTTATAGGCGGCAATGCCCCCGGTGATCCCCAGCAGGATGGTTTTGTCCTTCAGCATATCAGATCATTCCTTTCCAAACGGAACGCATATTCTCTCCTGATTATATCGGCTTTCCCTGTGGCTGTAAAGAGTTGTGAAAATATTGCTTTATCTTGATTTTTTCTTGCATCCGCAGGCGCAACCTTGTATAATACCACCGGCAAGAGAACGAATGGTTCTCAGATATTGCGCTGCATCCCAGGGGGAGCGGCAGCAGGAGGTAAATTACATATGAAGACACGGAAAAAAGACACCCGCTGGCTGGCCATGATGGCATTGTTCATCGCCATTCAACTGTTCTTAAACGTGACGGGCATTGGTCTGATCCCGCTGCCGGTCATCAAGGGGACGACCCTGCACATCCCTGTGATCCTGGGGGCGATCGTGCTGGGCCCCATGGCAGGCGGGATTTTGGGCGGCGTGTTCGGCCTTTGCTCCATCTGGAACAATACTGCCACCCCGGCCCTGTTGTCCTTTGCCCTGTCGCCCTTTATGGCGGAGGATATGGTGGGAGCGCTGAAATCCCTGTGGATCGCTCTGGGGTGCCGTATCCTCATCGGCGTGGTGGCAGGCTGGCTGTGGATCGCGCTGAAAAAGAAAAACCTTGGGGATTTCATTGCCCTGCCTGTTGTGGGGGCTGCCGGGGCGCTGACCAACACTGTGCTGGTCATGGGCAGCATCGCCCTGCTCCTTGCCCCGGAGTACGCCGCGGCCAATCACATCGGGATGGAAGCGGTGATGTGGACCATTCTGGGTGTCATTGGTAGCTCCGGCGTGGTGGAGGCCATCGGCGCGGTGATTTTAGTCACCGCCATTGGAAAGGCCCTGCTGAAGCTGGACCGGATGGCGCTGCGGAAAGCTTAAATATGAGAGAAATCAGGTGTCAGTTATGCTGTTAGCCATTGATATCGGCAATACCAACATTGTCATTGGTGGGATCAAAGACGACAAGATCCTTTTCGAGGGGCGCATCGCCACCGACCATATCAAGACCTCGGACCAGTACGGAGTGGAGATCAAAAACATCCTCTCCCTGTTTGAGGTGAAGCCCAAGGACATTGACGACTGTATCATTTCCTCAGTGGTGCCCCCGGTTTTCAACTCCGTGCGCACCGGAATTGTAAAGCTCACCGGCCGGGAACCCATGGTGGTGGGCCCGGGCATCAAAACGGGGCTCAACATCCAGATGGACACCCCCTCCCAGGTGGGCAGCGACCGGATCGTCATTGCTGTGGCCGCCCTGGCGGAGTTCCAGCCTCCTCTGACCCTGCTGGACCTGGGTACCGCCACCACCATCGAAGTGGTGGGAAAAGGCAATACCTACTTAGGCGGCTGTATCATCCCAGGCGTTCGGGTGTCGCTGGAGGCCCTTACCTCCCGCACCGCCCAGCTGCCCGGCATCCGCCTGGACAAGCCTAAAAAGGTCATTGGCAAAAACACCATTGACTGTATGCGCAGCGGCATCATGTACGGTACCGCCGCCATGATCGATGGTATGCTGGACCGGGTGGAGGAGGAGCTGGGCTATTCCACCACTGTTGTGGCCACGGGGGGTATGGCGCAGTTTGTGGTTCCCCTGTGCCGCCGGGAGATCCGGGTGGAGCGGGATCTGCTCCTGAAAGGCCTGAATATCATCTATAAGAAAAATGCCTCCGAGTATAAGCACTGTGAGAGATGACCTCTACGACTGAAACCGGCCCCGGGCTTCGGGGCCGGTTTTTTATAAAAAAGCTTCTCAACGCAGCCTGACCAAGGCGCGATTGGATTTCTTTAAGGAAACCATGGCGCACATCCATATTTTACTTAAAAGGGGATTCCTTGACAGAATTTTTAGGGAGGAATATAATAAAAATGACCGTTTAGCGGGAAAATGTGTGAAAAGAAAAGAGTTCGGAGTATGCTGGGAGAAGAGATGAGGAAATGCGTGTGAAAAAAGCTGCGATGGTTCCCCTGTTGGCCCTGATCCTGTCGGCCAGCGTTTTGGTCAGCCTTGGCGCGGGCCACCCCGCAAGTACGTTCAGCGCCTATGAGACGGAGAAAAAACAGCTGGAGCTGGAAAATCTGTCAAGGGAGCAGCCCCGGGTTTGGACGGATTATCCTGTGTTTGCCCATGCCCTGGGGTCGGTCCAGGGGAGAGCGAACACCAACAGCAAAGATGCCTTTTTGGAAAGCTATGAGGCGGGCCAGCGGGTATTTGAAGTGGACCTGCAGCTGACCTCCGACGGAGCGCTGGTGGCCCGGCATGACTGGGAACAGATCTCCTATTACAATCTGGAACAGACTTATGCGGGGGTCATGGATCATGCGGCATTCCTCGCCTCACCCATCTGCTTCTATTATACGCCGCTGGATATTCAGGGACTGATGGAACTGCTGATCCAGTATCCGGATGCCTATCTGGTGACAGACAGCAAGGACACGGACGAACAGTCGGTACGTGCCCAGCTGAGAAACTTGAAAAAGGCAGTGGAGGAGACGGGACAGCCGGAGCTTTGGAACCGGATCATCGTCCAGATCTACCATCAGGAGATGTATGACTGGGTGAAGGAGGAAACTCCGGTTTCCAATTTCATTTTTACCCTGTATCAAATCGAAAACCCAAACTATTATGAGATCGGCGCGTTTTGCCGGGAACGGGGCAGCCAGGTGGTGACCATGGCCGCCGAACGGCTGAGCAAGGAGCGCTCCGACATCCTGCATAGCTATGGCTGCAAGGTCTATCTCCACACAGTGAACCGGCTGCGGCAAATGCTGGAATCCAGCTGGGGAGCGGACGGGTTTTATTCTGACTGCGTGACTCCGGAGCAGCTGGAGGGTGTGCTGGCGGGAACCAATCAGATGTACCTGAGCCAATGGGAGACGGCTCAAGAGGAGGTCACCCAGCCTGAAACGACAGAGCAGTCCGCCGGCCCGGCGGAAACCGGCATAGGGGTACTTCCCTAGCCGCTATTGACAGAAACGGGGAAAGTAGATATAATACCACCACGACAAATGCGCAGATGGGGAAGAAGTACCCCCGTTTTCCACATGCAGAGAGCGGCCGGATGGTGCAAGGCCGCGGTGGGAGCGGGAAGAAGTGGCCCCGGAGCGGGATCTCTGAAGCGATCAAGTAGGAGATCACGGGTCCTCCCGTTATCGAGGGTGTGAGCGTCCCCACAGGGGAAATTCAGGTGGTACCGCGGATTTGATTCGCCCTGAGCCGGAAAACCGGCCCAGGGCGTTTTTTTTACGCGGGAGATGGAAAGGACGGAAACCATGGAACCAGTCATCAAAGCGCGAACCGACTACGATTTTGCCCATCTGGTGGACCTTCAGCGTGTAGGGGCCCAAACGGGAAGCCGGCAGTGGATGCTGTTTCGCAGGGGGATCATCCTGGCAGCGGCTGCGGCGTGCGCCTTTCTGGGCGTGACGATTATGACCAGTACCGATGGCAATGCAAGTCAGGCGGTGGTTTATTTCCTGCTGGCGGCGATATTGGGGGGGATGTTTTTCTTCTTCCACCACTACTCCGCCTGGCGGATCAAGCGGAAGATCGGGAAGCAGAAGGTCCAGGATGAGTTTGCCTTCGGAGACTATGGCGTGGACATCACCCGGGGCGCCGAGTCCGTCCGCTACCCCTACTCCGACTGCGACAACTTGCTGGAGACCGAGCTGGCCTTTTACCTGTTCCACCACCGGGGCAAGGGGCTGGTGATCAGCAAGAGCCAGATCGAGGGCGGGACCCCGGACGACCTGCGGGCCCTGTTGGAGGAAAAGTGCCAGATCAAGACCCGCTGGGTGGGTCGGGACGCCAAAGCTTAACAGAAGAAACCATAATTCAAAATAGGATGTGACGAAGATGAATACTGAACTGCCAAAGGTCTATGAGCCTCAGGAGGCTGAGGCCAGAATTTATAAAAAGTGGGAGGAGTCGGGGTGCTTCAAGGGCCACCGCGACCCCAAAAAGAAGCCCTTTACCATTGTCATGCCGCCCCCCAACGTGACGGGCCAGCTCCATATGGGCCATGCCATGGACTCCACCCTTCAGGATATCCTTACCCGCTTTAAGCGTATGCAGGGCTATGCTGCTTTGTGGGTCCCCGGCACTGACCACGCGGGCATCGCCACCCAGATCAAAGTGGAGGAGGAGCTGCGCACCAAGGAGGGCCTCACCCGCTATGACCTGGGCCGGGAGAAGTTCCTGGAGCGGGTTTGGGACTGGAAGCACAAGTACGGCAACCGCATCGTGGAGCAGCAGAAGAAGCTGGGC
>CALWOP010000084.1 GCA_944383195.1 uncultured Oscillospiraceae bacterium | reverse complement strand
TGCCCCAGCATCCCGGACACGGTTTTGATGTCCACTCCGTTCTGGAGCGCCAGGGTGGCAAAAGTATGCCGGAGGTCGTGAAACCTTACTTGGGGCAACCCCGCCCGTTTCAGCACCCGGTGGAGCATGTGGAGCACACTGTCCGGTGAGATGGGGCCGCCGGTGGCCGACGGGAAGACCCATGGGCTGCTCCCTACTTTTTTCTTCTGCTCATTCAGAATGCTTATCGTATCCTCTGCCAGCGGCAGGGTGCGGTAGGCATTCTTTGTTTTTAAGGGGGCCTCAACGACCTTGCCGTTGATCCGGGCGATTTGCCGCCGAACCCGGAGGTCGCCGTGCTCCAAATCAATGTCTTCCCACTTGAGGCCCAGTAGTTCGCCTCGCCGGAGGCCAGTGGCCAGTTCTAGGTAGTAGAGTTCAAACACGCCGCTGTCCTTGGCCTCCCGGAGGAAGGATTGGAGTTGTTCCACCGGCAGAGTTTTCATCTCTCTGTGCTCTACCTTTGGCAGGGCACAGCCCTCCGCCGGGTTGGTGAGGATGATCCGCTGTTCCTGGGCCAGTTTTAAGGCAGAAGAGAGAATTTGGTGGATATTGCGGACGGTCTTGGGGCTCAGCCCCTTGGGCTGTCCTTTGGATTCCAGACGGTCTACCCGCCCGTTAGCCAGCAGGGTTTTGTACAGCCTCTGCAGGTCCAGCGTAGTCAGTTTTTCCAAGGGAATATCCCCAATATTGGGTTTGATATGGTTTTCGATGTACCCCTTGTAGGTCTGGTGGGAGGATGGGCGGACTTTAATCTTTGCGTAGTTCTCGTACCAGACGTCCATCCACTGACCCAGGGTGTACTGTCCTGTCTTGGAGAAGTCCAGAGATTGTGTCTCCTGAATGGCAGTTTTCAGTTTCTCCTTGACCTCCGCCTGGGTCTTGCCCAGCACATTCCTGTAGATGGGCTTGCCGGTCTCCAGGTTATGACCGGCTGTGTACCGACCCTCCCATCGACCGTCCTTCCGTTTGCGGATGCTGCCCTCACCATTGGCACGTTTCTTCGCCATTTCTGCTCGCCTCCTTCCCTGTCAATTCCAACTCTTTCGCAATGCCCCAGGCCAATTTGAACCCAGCGGTGAAACTGGCCAGGGAGGTCTCCTCCCGCAGCAGATTCTGCAGGTCCACCAACTGCAGCAATTTCCGCCGTTCCTCTTTGCTGAGGCAGTCCCGTACCTCCTGGCGGGTCTGTTCAATGTCTTTCTCCAGTCCGCTGAAATCCGGCCCTCGGAAAAACTGCTGGTGCAGAGCCGCCATGTAGTCGTACATTGCGCATCGCCTCCTTTGCAGCAACACACAATACCGTAACTCCCGGACAATAGCCAGGGCAAAACGGCCGAGTTAAGAAAAAGTTATCAATTAGGTGTTGTATCGGATGCGAGGGCTTTCTTTGTTAACAGTGTGCTACTTGAGCAGGCCTTTATTTTTGTTTTGCGGCGCAAATTTTGAGGAGTAATTAGCGCACCCCCGGAACAATTCCCGTGGCACTAAGGATACAGGGAACCACGCCCCCGACAGGCCGGAATTTTGCCTTTTACAACCCCGTCCCGGAAACCGTGAAACTGCCCGCACTGCGGGCAGAAGTGGCCGAGCCGGGGTGCTTGCGACCCCGGCTCTTTCTGCCTGCTCTTTTTTCGTTGCCCTATACCCGCTTGATATCACCGGCAAATCGGGGCCAAAATCGCCCAAAACCTCCTGGTGGCGCAGGTACCCTGCCCTCTCCCGAAAAAGGCCCTACAGCGGCCCACAGGGGAGAACAGTGGGGAAACCGCTGGCGCCGCCTTTTTCTTTGTTTAGCGTAGCAATTTTTAATACGCCAGTTTGTGCCTCCTGGTCACATTACTTGCAAAATTTGTAAAAGCAATATTGCTGTTGTATACTGATTAAAAAATCGGCTGTGGTGTGAAATCTTCTCCGCTATGTACAGAAAGGATTTATAGGAGGATTACCTGCGTCAACTATGGGTGGGAATTAGCGAAGAGAGAACCTCATCTTCGAGGAGTTTTGATGAGGCGGTTACCGCTGACCCAAACGGTGACCCATACGGAAAAATGCAGTGGAAAAAGCTGGAAGGCTTTGGAGAGGGTCAGGCGCTGCCGGAGAGGAGTTTCCCCATGGTGTTGGCCGTAGCCTTCTGGGCCGATGTGGTTACGTGGGCATAGTGTCCAGAGTGAACCCGGCGCTGAAGTGCCCCGGCATGCCGGACTCGGTTTTGATGTCCACGCCGTTTTGCAGGGCCCCATGTAGCGAAGGTATGTCTCAAATCGGGGAATTGATCGGTTGAAAGCCACCCGGGCTTAATGGAATCCGCCGGGTACTGCAGCACGCCAAGGGGCCGGGTATGCAGTAAGCTCCGGCCCGAACGGTTCCACGAACAGCAACTCCTGCGAATAGAACAGTTTGTCCTGAACACCTGAAGAAATCCTCTATACCGGACACAGCTTTGTTCTACCGATTTGTTCTACCGAAGCGCGGTATCAAGTTAAAAAATTACCTGAAGCATCCGGCGGCCCCGTCGTGGCATTTCCTGGCAAATGTCAAGAAGAATTTGGACAAAGAGAGAAAGTGTAACACAGTTCGGAAACCAGGGCAGCCGGGCTGCAGGTGAAGTTGTATTACAAAGACCGCTGCGGCGGGTTAAAACACATGACGAAAGAATGAGATGCTTGTTCGACAACGGCCAGTAAGAAAAATGGCCGCGGACACCATTTTCCTAACTGGCCGTAAACTCACAAGCATCTCCGCACGCGCAAAAACTCTGACGCTCGAAGAAGAAACCGCCTGCGGGCGGGACGAGGGGAATAATGTGTCCCCTGCGGGGACAGTGCCATGGAAATCGAATAGCGTCAAGACCACAAAAAAGTCTGACCGGTTCCGAAGAGCCGGTCAGATTTTTTTGTGCGAGTTGGCTTCTCACAGGGGAAGCCAAGTCTTGACCCTATTAGAATTCCATGGGTCGCGTGGGCATCAAAGCTCGCCAGCGAGCTTTGCTACACCTACTTTATATTTTGGAGGTGCGATCCATGAAGCGACTGAAAGCAACAAAGACCAGCCTCTATAAGCTGGTGGCAGACTACGTGCCTAACCTTCCACCTATGCGCACGAAAACTCAGTTTATCAAACATTTCCGCAGAACATCCTATACCCTGGAGTGGGTTACCCCAAATTGGGATCACGCTCACGCTTATTTCTCCACTTGCATGGGCTATCCCCTCCTGGCCATCGAGATCCGAGACAGCGAGACCGGCAAAACCATCAGCCGAGATACCTACACGCTGAAAGTCAATGACCTCCAGCAGAGAGGCATGATCGAGGAGGTGCATCCACAATGAAGTGCAAGCGACCGGACTGGAGCGATGCTGCAAATGATTACTGCTCCTGCGATGATCCCAGCTTCGAGCCTGCTATTGAGGCAGGCGAAAACCCTTGCGAAGATTGCGTCTGGTGGAAGGAGGAGGAATAACGAAAGAAGCTATCATTCTATGGGTGCTGATCCTGGCCATGCTGTTACTTTGGAGCTTCGGCTTCGTCCTGCTGCAGCAGTGGAGGAGAGAGCGGGAGAGCCTGGAGGCATACAAGCTATGGATCATGCGGAAGGCCAAGGAAAATGTGGAGCAGCGCTGCCAGCACTGTAGGGCCGGGAGGAGCTGCCCGGCGTACAACACCGGGGTGAGTTACCCCTGTGAGTATTATGAGGAGAGAGACTATGGCACAGAAGAACAACATCCGCAGCATCCGATTTTCGGACGAGCTGGCGGAGCTAATAGACCGGCAGGTGGGCCGGACCTTCACTGAGAAATTTGAGAACCTGGTCACCCGCTGCGTATGGGAATTGCCCCAGAAGGAGGCCGAACTGGCGGAGATCGAGAAGCGGATCAACCGGGAGCGACAGCGGCTCCGAGAGCTGGAACAAAAGCGGATCGACCTCCAGAGAGCGATGTCCGGGCTGGATCGGGCGCTGAACCAATGTCTCTATTCCGCCGGAGAGACTATCCGGCAGCTGGAAAAGCTGTAACACACATCTGCAGCTGCAGCCAGGCGCCAGCCGTGAAAAATGTGTTACAATAGATAGCCGCCCACGGTTTCCAGCCGTGGGCGGAACTGTTTCAGGTCAAAAACTTTGACGCAGAGAGGTGCGGGGTTATGACGAAAAAACAGCACTACATGACCAGAGACGAACGTCTCAAACTGGAGGCTTATCTCCGGGTAAAGAAGCCGGTGGCCTGGATCGCCAGGGAGTTGGGATTCTGCCGCCAGACCATCTACAATGAAATGAAGCGGGGAGCATATCAGCACAATGTGGACTACGACTATGAGACCCGATACTCCGCCGACAAGGCCCAGCAGATCCATGACTATAACCAAACTGGGAAAGGTCGGCCTCTGAAGATCGGAGCAGATCGGGCCTATGCGGATTTTTTGGAGCGTAAGATCCTGACAGACCGTTTTTCTCCTGCGGCGGCATTGGCGGCAGCCAGGGCAGAGGGACATCACACACAGGTTTGCATATCCACATTATACAGCTACATAGAAAAAGGCGTCTTCCTCCATCTAACCAACAAGCACCTCTGGGAGAAGGGGCGAAAGAAAAAGCGAGGCTATGAACCGGTACGGCGGATCGTACATCCTAAACTGCCCAACATTGCAGAGAGACCGGACCAGATCAACCAGCGCTTAGAGCCCGGACACTGGGAGATGGATCTGGTAGTGGGCCGCTCCGGAAGCCGGGCCGCGCTGCTGACCCTAACCGAGCGCCGGAGCCGCAGGGAGCTGATCTTCAAGCTGCCAGATCGTCGGGCGGCCTCGGTGCGAAAGATCTTCGATAGCCTGGAACGGAAACTGGGAAAGGTCAGATTCCGGGAGATCTTTCGGAGCATCACTACGGACAATGGCCCGGAATTTCTGGAATATGAACTACTGCGCCAGTCTATCTATGGCGGAAACCGCTTTGAGATTTACTATTGCCACTCCTACTCCGCCTGGGAGAAGGGCAGCAACGAAAACCACAACCGTATGATCCGGAGATTTTTCCCCAAAGGTACAGATTTCGGGAAAGTGTCAAAAAAGCGGATAGCCGCACTCCAGAACTGGATGAACAGTTATCCGCGTAAGGTATTGGGTTGGAAGACGCCGGAGGAAATGGCAGCGTAACACAAAAGAAATCTTCCGTCTCCCGGATCAGCAGCTGCAGCGGCGTCAGATTGTGTTACAGGGACCCCGCCGCGGCTGAAGCCTCGGCGGCGGGGCCCCCTGGTTACTTCTTCTGTTTCCTGGACCGCAGCCAGCGCCGGGAGGGCTTGGCCACACCGTCCATGTTGGCCTGCTGGGTGTTCTGCTGGAGCTTCAGGATCTCCTCCTCGCTCATCATATCCCCTTCCTTCATGGACTTCTTCAGATTGCCTACACAGGCAAGCGTGTTATATGCCTCATAGTCTCGATTCCGGACAAACCAACAACCCCGGGTCAGAGGGCGGAGCAGTTGGGTATTGGTGGCGTTCTCCAACTCCCAGGCGTCAAAGACTTTAAGCCGCTGGAAGCGCCACAGCTTATCACACTCCACCACATGGCTGGTCACCTGACGGAGCAGGGCATCCACATGGCCGAAACGCTGGGCGGTATAGTAGAGGGATATGTAGTAATGGCGGCAGGTAAGGATGGTGTTGAGGAACAGCGGATCAATATTGGTCTTGAAGTTCCGGGAGTTCATCTGCACGCTGAATTCATCCCCCAGGACCAGGGTAACGGTGAGGGTATCATGCTCATCGTCATAGACCTGTTTTCGCTCGGCGTCCAGGACAACCTGTTCCAGACTGACAAAGTCCTCGTAGGGAATGGAGAGGGAGACATTGCTGATCACCTTCACCCGCTGGGTGACAATCTTTTTGCGCCGGGGACACCAGACCTTTTTTCCATCGTAATGGCGGTAAGCCGACACCACACGATGGACCACGGAAAGGGTCTTACCCTTACCGAAGAGGCCGGTATAGGCCACCAGCTCGCCGGTACCGTAATTGTTAAAGCTCTTGTGCCGAATGTAGTAGTACATATCCCGGCTGCCATTGACCACCAGTAGCACAGGATGGAACACAGCGCAGCGGATAGTTGGGCAGAGGATCAGGAGAAAGGCAAAGGCCACCAGGAGAACAACAATCATACAGCCTCCTTACCAGCGCCGGAAATTCAGCAGCACCTCAGCCAGCTTACCGATCACGCCGAAGACGCCGGAGATCAGAGCGACGCCGACCACCACGGTCAGAAGATAAGGGATCAGCTCAGCAAGGTTGGAGGGCGGGATCATATCCACGCCGATGATCCCAAAAAATTCAGCTACCAGAGCAGCCATGAAAAACCTCCTTTGATCATTTTCACGCACCAGGAGATGATTACCAGTACAAAGAGGAGGAGCAGTAATCCCTCCATGACAGTGTACTCCTCGAAGGGGGTCTCCAGGGCCGGGTGATCCACTGTGAGCTGGATCATCTCCACATTCTCCAGGAGCTGGTCCATCCCCACGATCTCCATGGCAGATGGCGTCACTGGCTCTACAGTCTCTTCCACCGGCTCAGGCTCCTGTGTCTCCTGTTCTGTCTGTTCCTCCGTATCAGAGATCAGGCGATCCACCAGCTCATCCACGGAAACCACTTCCACTGGCGTCTCTGTTACAGATAGATCCGGCGTAATCGTTTCTTCCTCCGGAGCCGGTGCCTCCTGCACAGGCTCCGATACTGCGGATACAGTAGGCTGCTCCACAACTTCCAACGTTTCCTCAGTCACCTAAAAACACCTCCCATAACAATCTGCAAATGATGCTGGCCACAATGGTAAACACGAAAACCTGCCACATGGAAAAGGTATGGCCATACAGAGTAAAATCGATCTGAAATAATCGAATGACATAGGTAAACAGAGCGGCAATATGCTCCATCTGATCACCTCCGCAGAGCCTTGATGATGCCGATGAAGACGATCATGGCAATACCGAAGGTGAGCAGCAGCATGACGTCTTCCGGCAGGAAGGGGAACACCGCGCCTAAAAAGCCCAGGAAACCGGTGAAGAGCAGCGGGATCTGATCAAAGAAGCTGAGCACCAGCTCCACCACGGCAGCCAGCTTCTCACCGATCATGGTAACCAGCGAGGTGAGGGCGTCCAGGATCGCGCCCAGCACTGCCTCAATAATACTCAGCGCACCACCAAACACAGAGCCGATCAGATTACCCAACTTGTCCCAGATGCTTTCTCCGTCTTCCCCGGTACCCGCACCTCCGCCGGAATCCGGCGGGCCGGTGCCGGTTTCGTCCTTATACTGCTCACCACAAACGGAGCACTCATAGATGGTATAGCCCTGCTGGAGGAGGTTGCCCTCCTGGTCATACTCCGTGGTGACAGTCTGGAGGACAGTCCAGGTATGACCAGTGGCCGGGATGGCCTCCGTGTATGTGTGGCCACAGAGGGAACAGGTATAGGTAGTCTGGCCGGGAACAGTACAGCTGGGCTCCCGATCCACGGTAGAGGTATACTCGTGCTGACATGTGTCGGTTCCGGGATCTCCACCGCCCTCGATGATATAGTAGACGTTATAGACCGTGTCGCCTTCTTGTATGGTGACATTCTCATCCCCATAGGTAACGGTGACGGTGTCGCCGCTCTCCAACGTGACATTATAGCTGCGGTCTGAGTAGTCGTAGGTCCAATCCGTGATGGTGGAGGTGGTGCCGGTGCTGGGGTTGGTGTAGGTATTGTTGGTCTCGTTGACAATGGTTGTGTTTTCTACCTTGGTGATCTGGCCGTTATCGCCTATGATGCCGTAGTCGCCGGTGATAGAGGTGGGGCGGGAGTCAATGTTGTAAGTGACATCAGCAGTTGGATCAATGAAGCCGGATAGCGGCTTTATCTTAAAAGGAAGAAACTCATAACAGACATAAGCATAATCAACATTACCTATGTTTATTTGTGCACTATTAACCCCCACTAAAAAAGAGTCTCCCAATTTATAAAATATACCTTGACTATAGTAAAAAGCATCATTAGAAGAAATGCTGGATTTATAACCATCGGTAACCTTATACCCAGAATATTTAAAATACGGGCGATAGTAGTAACCATTTATTGGTGTAACATCATCAAAATATATTGTAGGAACACCTTCAACCCGATCATCTAACACAGTAAAAACAAATGGCTCAAACTCAGATACCACTGTATGGTCCATAGCATAATTAGATGTTAGCGTAGTATTGCCCCAATACCAAGCTAAATTACCAGTAGAAGAATAATCAAAACGGCCATAACTAAAAGCAGGCATCCAATACAAATACCCATCACTATCTACGCCGGTGGCCGGGAGCTCTGAGACACCGGTATCATAAGAAAAATCAAGATCCTCAGGGGAAAGTGTGAAAAGCTGTCCACAATATTTGCAGCGTGGAGTACAAAAAGGATCTCCCTCTGTATAATTGAGAGGAAAATCCGGATCAGCATAATGGTGACCGTCAGGAGAATCAGAAGAAGAACAAGAAGAGTCTTGTGACATTAGACCCTGACTGAAAAATTTATAGACTGGCGAGTCGGATAAAGGAAGATCGGATTCATCCAAATTCTTAAATAAACCCATCAGAAAAGATCCAAAGTTTACAGCATCAACAACAGTACCAACAGAAACCGATGCAAACGCAGAAGTAGTAAAAAAAGGAAAAAGAATTGCAAAAGATAAAAATCCTGCTATAATCTTTTTCATAAGAACACCACCTTAAGGAGGGATCAAAGTGAGAGAAGCTGCACAAAAATTTTCTACATATAAAATTGAAACACTTGACGAAGCATTGTTTATGCTAATTGCTTATGGACTTACATTAGTAATAAATATCGCAATCGCATATATCGCCTATCGGATCATCAAACGGCTGATCCGATACGGAATTGATTATTATTTTGAAAAACGGGACTTGTATGATCGCAAAGACAAGACTTAGGCGAAATCATCGAAGTCCTGACCGATCCCAGCGTGCGCTGGTTGATCGTACCTAT
>CALWOP010000083.1 GCA_944383195.1 uncultured Oscillospiraceae bacterium | reverse complement strand
ATCAAAGAGAGGAAATCCTATGTCCTTTGTCCATCTACATCTGCATACGGAGTTTTCCCTGCTGGACGGGGCCTGCCGGATCAAGAAGCTGGTCCAGCAAGTAAAGGAGCTGGGCCAGGAGGCGGTGGCCATCACCGACCACGGCTGTATGTACGGGGTCATCGACTTCTACCGGGCCTGCAAAGCCGAGGGAATCAAGCCTATCATCGGCTGTGAGGTCTATGTGGCTCCCCGGGGCCGTACCCGCTTTCAAAAGGTTCATGAGTTTGACGCGGAGTCCCGCCATCTGGTGCTGCTGTGCCGGAATGAGGAGGGGTACCGCAATCTCTCCTACATGGTCTCTCAGGCATATCTGGAGGGCTTTTACATCAAGCCTCGTATCGACATGGATCTGCTGCGGGAGCACTGCGGCGGGCTCATTGCCTGCTCCGCCTGTCTGGGCGGGGAGATCCCACGGCTGCTGCTGACGGACGACTATGAGGGCGCCAAGGCAGTGGCTCTGGAGATGCGGGAGCTGTTTGGGGAGGACGGCTACTATCTGGAGCTTCAGGACCACGGCATTGCCGCCCAGAAGCGGGTAAATGCTGGGATTTTACGCCTCCATGAGGAGACGGGCATTCCCCTCATCGCCACCAATGATGCCCACTACCTCCGCCGGGAGGATGCGGAGATGCAGGACATCCTCATGTGTATCCAGACGGGCAAGACCCTGGATGAGCCCAACCGGATGCGCTTTGAGACACGGGAGTTTTATGTAAAGTCAGAGGCTGAGATGGCCGCTCTGTTTCCCAACCATCCGGATGCGCTGGAAAATACGGCTAAGATCGCCCAGCTGTGTAACGTGGAGTTTGAATTTGGCAAGTACCACCTGCCTCATTTCCAACTGCCTGAGGGCTGGACGGACGGGGAGGCCTACTTCAAAAAGCTCTGTCTGGACGGCTTTGCACGCCGCTATCCCGATGGGCCGGAGGAGTACCGCAAACAGCTCCAGTATGAGATGGATATGATCCGGAAGATGGGCTTTGTGGACTACTTTCTCATCGTCTCCGACTTTATCGCCTTTGCCAAGGGCAACGGCATCCCTGTGGGGCCGGGGCGCGGCTCGGCGGCAGGCTCCATGGTGTCCTACTGCCTGAATATTACCGACCTGGACCCCATGAAGTACAGCCTTTACTTCGAACGCTTCCTTAACCCGGAACGGGTGTCTATGCCTGATATCGACATTGACTTCTGTATCCGCCGCCGCCAAGAAGTGATTGATTATGTAAATCGAAAATACGGCTCCGACCATGTGGCACAGATCGTTACCTTCGGCACCATGGCTGCCCGGGGCTCTGTGCGGGACGTGGGACGGGTGCTGGGGATGCCCTACGGGGACGTGGACGCGGTGGCCAAGCTGATTCCCAGTGGGCCGGGGGCCCTCCATATCACCCTGGAGGACTCTCTCAAGCTTTCCAAACAGCTGAAAGATGTCTATGACGGGGATGAGCAGGTGAAAAAGCTCATCGACACCGCCATGGCCATCGAGGGAATGCCCCGAAATACCTCCACCCACGCTGCCGGCGTGGTCATCACCAGCCGCCCCGTTTGCGACTATGTGCCCCTGGCCACCAACGATGGCTTGCCTGTGACCCAGTACATCATGACCACCCTGGAGGAGCTGGGCCTGCTGAAAATGGACTTTTTGGGGCTGCGGAACCTGACCATCCTGGACGATGCCATGCATATGGTGCAGCGCAGGGAGAAGGATTTTACCCTGGCTTCCATTCCGGAAAATGACCCGGAAACCATGGCCATGCTCTCCGAAGGAAAGACGGCAGGCGTATTCCAGATGGAATCGGCGGGGATGACAGGGGTATGCTTGGGGCTGAAACCCCAGAATATTGAGGACATCACCGCCATCATCGCCCTCTACCGCCCCGGCCCCATGGACTCCATTCCCCGGTTTATCGCCTGTAAAAACAATCCGGGGAAGATCACCTACAAGCACCCCTCCCTGGTACCCATTTTGTCCAACACCTACGGCTGCATCGTCTATCAGGAGCAAGTGATCCAGATCTTCCAGCAGCTGGCGGGCTATTCCCTGGGCCAGGCGGACATGGTGCGGCGGGCCATGTCCAAAAAGAAAGCCAAAGACATTGAACGGGAGCGGGCGGCCTTTGTCCACGGAGACCCCTCCCGGAACATTATCGGCTGTGAGAAAAACGGCGTTCCCGCCGCCATTGCCGAGTCCATCTACGACGAGATCAACGATTTTGCCAACTACGCCTTCAACAAGGCCCACGCGGTCTGCTACGCCGTGGTGGCCTACCAGACTGCCTGGTTCAAGTGTCACCACCCCAAGGAGTATATGGCAGCCCTGCTCACCTCGGTGCTGGACTCCACTGAAAAGGTGGCCGACTACATCGCCGAGTGCCGGGACATGGGCATCCCCCTGCTGCCCCCGGACGTGAACGAGTCAGATGCCGACTTCACTGTGGTGGAGGGCGGAATCCGCTTTGGCCTGGTGGCCCTGAAGGGAGTGGGCCGGGCGGTCATCAACAGTCTGCTGGAGGAGCGGCGCAGGGGAGGCCCCTTTACCGACTTTATGGACTTCTGCGACCGACTGTTTGACCAGGATCTGAACCGCCGGGTGGTGGAAAGTCTCATCAAGAGCGGAGCCTTTGACGCCATGGGCTGCCGCCGTTCCCAGCTCATGCAGGTCTACGGCCAGGTGCTGGACGGCATCGCCGCCAGCCGAAAGCGAAACGTGGAGGGACAGATGGACCTGTTCGGCTTTGGCGGGGGAGCGGAGAGCCCGTCGCCTCTGCCCACCCTCCACCTACCCGATCTGCCGGAATATTCCCCACAGGAACTGATGAGCATGGAAAAGGAGACCACGGGACTCTATCTCTCCGGCCACCCTATGGACCAGTACCGGGAACAGGCCAAGGCCGTGGGGGCGGTGACCATTGGGTCCATCCTGGCTGACTTTGACCGGGAGGACGGCCCCAGGCAGTATCGGGATGAGCAGCGGGTGACCATCGCCGGGGTCATTTCCACCTACAAGACCCGTACCACCCGGAACAATACGTTGATGGCTTATGTAAATCTAGAGGACGACACCGCCTCCATGGAGCTGCTGTGCTTCTCCCGAGTGCTCAATGAGAGCGGAAGCTACATCCGGGAGAACAGCGCTGTGCTGGTGACCGGGAAGATCTCCGTCCGGGATGAGAAAGAGCCCCAGATCATGGTGGACTCCATTCGTCCTTTGGGAGATTTGGGGCCGGGAAAGGAAAAAGAGGAGAAGCTGTGGCTGCGTCTGCCCAGCCGGGAGGACCCCAGACTGCGCAAGGTCCGTTTGGCCCTGTCGTTCTTCCCAGGGGAGAGCCAGGTGATTCTCTACTTTGAGGACTGCAAAAAGCGGGTGGGCTCCCGCTGTCAGATTCACCCCGCCCTGGTGGAGGATTTGAAGCAGCGCCTTGGGGAGAAGAATGTGATCGTCCAGTAGCCTGGTTTTCCTTTTTTGGTTGACAGAATAAAAAATCTGAGGTATAATAATCATGTAATCCGGTAGGTAAGGCTACCGCAGGGATATGGGTCACTGCCGCAAAAGGATGGAGACATCCTTCGTTGGTTTGAACAGGTCCTGTCGAAACACAAGGCAGAATCTAATGTGACTTCACCGCCCTGCGAGGCTAAAGCTTGGACGGTGGTATGTGTTTGGTGTGTGTAGAGCACGCGTACCGCCGTTGCGGTATGCGTGCTCTTTTTATCCGCCCGGAGAAAGCTTACAAAACAAAGTGAGGTGAACATTCCATGGACAGTGGCAGTCGAGGTCCCGGTATAAAACTTAAGATTGGCTCCGGCGTCCATGGATGGGCGCCTATCTAGCCGGCTGAGTTTGCCGGACCTCCTGTCAGAAAGGGGCGAAAGCCTGACTTTAATGACAAGGAGGAACTTCCCATGAAGAAAATGAATCTTGTACCCGCTGTCCCTGAGACGGTTGGGGCCATCATGTCCCGTGAGATGCTGATGTTTTCCCCTCTCATGCGCGCCCGTGAAGCCCTGGCACGGCTTCGCCAGGTGGGAGTGCCTGAGGACTTTATGAGCAACTGCTATGTGGTGGATGAACAGGGACTGCTGCTGGGGGTCTTTACTCTGCGCGAGCTGGTCATGGCCCCCGATCACAAGCGCCTGGATCAGTTTATGTCTTCCCCCCGTGCCGTTCTCGCTCCCGATGATGACCAGGAGCAGGCAGTGTCCCTGATGGAGCGGGTGGGCTGTGTAGAACTGCCCGTGGTGGATGACGAAGGGCTGCTGGTGGGCACCGTCACCGCCGACGACGCCCTGGAGGTCCTGCGGGAGGAGGCCACGGAAGATATGGAGCGTATGGCGGCCATTCTTCCCTCGGAGAAGCCCTACCTCCAGACCCGGATCTGGGATATCTATAAAAACCGGGTGGTGTGGCTGCTGCTGCTGATGGTGTCTGCCGCCTTTACCGGGGCCATCATCACTCACTATGAGACCGCTCTGGCCGCCCAGGTGGTGCTCACCGCCTTTATTCCCATGCTGATGGATACCGGCGGAAACTGCGGCAGCCAGTCCTCTGTGACGGTCATCCGGGGGCTCTCCCTGGGAGAGATCCGGTATGGCGACTGGATGAAGGTGGCCTGGAAAGAGATCCAGGTGGGGGCCCTGTGTGGCCTGACCCTGGCGGCGGTCAACCTGCTGCGGCTGACCATGTTGAACCACCTGGATTTTATGGTGGCCATGGTGGTGAGTCTCACCCTGGTGGTGACGGTGATCGTCTCCAAGCTGCTGGGCTGCTTCCTGCCCATTTTGGCCAGCCGGGTGCATCTGGACCCCGCTGTGATGGCCAGCCCCCTTATTACTACCATCGCAGACGCAATTTCTCTGGTGGTTTATTTCCGCATTGCAACGATGCTGCTTGGTATTTAAACAAAAAAGATGGAGCGAGGAAAGAGAACCTTTCCGCTCCATCTTTTTTATATCCCGGCCAGTGCACGGCCCCGGCTGAGGAGATGATAGACTGCGGCGGCCGCCGCAAGACCGAATATGCCCTGAAGGATGTTCCCGGGGATAGAAGCTGCCGCTGCCCATCCCTTGCCCAGCCACAGGCAGGCGTAGCCAAAATAACCAAGCACCATGATGACCTCGCCCACAAGGCCGCTTGCCAGCTGGGCGGGGAGGGGCTGAATTGCCTTGTTCCGCAAGGCACGGAAGAGACACCCGGCCGCCACAGCCATGGCCAGCTTGACGGCAAAGGTACCTGGGGCGTAGTGGGCATAACCGGAGAGGAGGTCAGCCAGCATAGAGCCGACCCCGGCTGCCGCACCCCCGTACCAGGGCCCAAGCACCCAGGCTGAGAGAAGGACGGCGCAGTCCCCTAAGTTGACATAACCTTGCATGGGGGATGGGACCTGAATCACCAGGGTCATAATGGTGCACAGGGCGGCAAACAGAGAGGCGCGCACCAGCTTGTGAATATGATCGTGGGACATGACAATCGCTCCTTCGGGTGGGAAAAGTTTCCCTTGCGTTTTTTCTTAACCTGTATTTTAATCATAACTGATATGATGAAAAGGGCCAAAGTATAACTTTTTTATAGGACCAGATGGGAGGGCATTATGCTGACCTACGACTTGGAAAGCCGGGGGAACCTGGCCCGGTATGACTACCTCTACCGCTGCATCCGAGAGGACATTCTCTCCGGACGGCTCAGCGCCGGGGAGAAGCTTCCCTCTAAGCGCGCGCTGGCCGCCCATCTGAACACGGCAGTGGTGACGGTGGAGACGGCTTATGCCCAGCTGGAGGCGGAGGGCTATCTGCGCGCCAAAGAAAAGCGGGGGTATTTTGTGTGCCCAGTGGAGGTGCGGCCAACTCAGGGAGAGCTGTCGGCGCCGGAGCCGGAGCGCCCGGAGCCTGTGTGGAAGCTGGATCTGCGGGGAACCGGGGGCGGTACGGAGGGGTTCCCCTTCTCCGTATGGGCCAAATTGACCCGCCGGGTGCTTACAGAACGGGGAGAGCAGCTTCTTCGTGCCATTCCACACAGTGGGGCGCCCGAACTGCGCCAAGCCATTTCTCGGCATCTGTACCGCTTCCGGGGAATTTCCGCAGCTCCGGAGCAGATCGTGGTGGGGGCTGGAACGGAATATCTCTATAATCTGTTGGTCCAGCTGCTGGGCCGGGACCGGAGCTACGGAGTGGAAGACCCGGGGTACTCCAAAGCGGAGCGGGTCTATACCCTCAATGGAGCTAAGTGTGTTTCTTTGCCGGTGGACGGCCAAGGGGTCCCTGTGGGAGTTTTGGAAGAAAGCGGGTGCCAGGTGCTCCATATTTCTCCCAATCACCAGTTTCCCACCGGCGTGGTCACTCCCATTGCACGCCGCCAAGGTATGCTGCGCTGGGCTGGAGCGGGAGAGGGGCGATATATCATTGAGGACGATTACGACAGCGAATTTCGATTTGCAGGCCGTCCTATCCTCGCCCTGAAGAGCATTGACCAAACCGGAACTGTGATTTACGTCAACACATTTTCCAGAACCCTGGCCCCATCCCTGCGCATCGGGTACATGGTGCTGCCCCGCACTCTTTTGGAGGTATACCGAGAGCGGCTGGGCTTTTATTCCTCGACGGTCCCGGCCATCGAGCAGTACACGCTGGCCCTGTTTCTGGAGGAGGGCCACTTTGAGCGCCATCTCAGCCGGATACGGCTTTTTTACCGGGAACGCCGGGACCAGGTCATTCAGACGATTGCGGACAGCTCTCTGGCCAAGCGGTGCCGGGTGCGGAGGGAGGAGGCGGGGCTGCATTTTCTCCTGGAGCTGGACACAGACCGGACGGATGAGGAGCTGGAGGCTGCGGCCCGAAAAGAGGGGCTTCGACTGTCCTTTTTGACACAGTATTCCCGCCGACCCGACCAGACCCTGAAGCATATACTGGTGGTCAATTACCCCGGCCTGGAAGTTGAGAAGCTGAAAGAGGGGCTGGAGGTATTGGCGGGGCTTTTGGACCGTTGAGCGCAAAAAAGCGAGGCAGATTGCTCTGCCTCGCTTTGAAATAATTGGATTTAGAAGCGGTTTCCGTGGAGAATGGGAGACAGGGGCTTATAGACCAGGAAGCAAAGGGCGGTGGTCAACAGGCCCTTGACCAGGGTGAAGGGGGCGTTAAAGACGATCAGGCATTCCAGCAGGCCGCCGGAGGTGGGCCGAATCTCCCGGTACATGTTCAAAATGGCGTCAATGGGCATGAACTTGGTGTAGATGGGGTAGGAGATGTAGTAGTTCAGAGGCACAGACAGGACGGCCATGATGATCGCGCCCACCAGAGCGCCCACCAGGGCGCCTTTCCGGGACTTCATGTGCTGGTAAATGTAGCCGGCGGGGAAGACGAAGCAGGCGCCCAGCAGGAAATTGCACAGCTCTCCTGCGCCGCCGGTGGAGGTGATGGTCAGGTGGATGAGGTTTTTCACCAGACAGACCATCACGCCGTATACAGGGCCAAGGCTAAAGGAGGCCAGCAGGGCGGGCAGCTCAGAGAAGTCCATCTGCACGAAAGAGGGGATGAGAAAGGGAATGGGGAAGTCCAGGAACATGAGCATGAAAGCCACCGCGGACAGCATGGCGGTGACAGCCAAATTCCTGGCTCTGGTATGGCTGGAGGCGCGAGAGGTAGTGGCTGCAATGGGGTTGGACATAAAAAAACACTCCTTATTGATTTGATACACCCGGAAAAGCCATGCCTTCCAGGTGTCAAAACAATTAAGGAGGTGCGCGTGCACGCGCAAAAATACGCGTGAATTGTCTAACACATCTTCTTCCATCCGGACTATTACCGTTGGTCCCGGAGTTTCACCGGGTCAGCGGACGCAGAACCTGCGCCCGGTCGCGGACTGTACCGCCAGTGGGGAATTGCACCCCGCCCTGAAGACATTCTATCCAGTTGTTCCCTCGTATTATACGCTCTGCCCGGAAAAAATGCAAGCCCCAAATCTTATCTTTTCGGTGGAAAGGAAATTGTGGACAAATTGAAAAACTTTGACTTTCCCCCTATGCAAACGGAAAGAATTATATTAAAATAGGGGGCAAGAAAACAGACAGGAGTGGTACCTATGGCACCAAAGTATAAGCGCGTATTGTTAAAGATCAGTGGTGAGGCCCTGGCGGGGGAGGCATCCCGGGGGCTTGACTTTAATGTCATTGGAAGCGTGTGCGACGTGGTCAGCAAGTGTGTGAAGCTGGGGGTCCAGGTGGGCATCGTCGTAGGCGGCGGAAATTTCTGGCGCGGCGTCAAGGACGGCGGCGACCGGATGGAGCGGGTGCGGGCCGACCACATGGGTATGCTGGCCACCGCCATCAACGCTCTGGCCGTGGCCGACGTGCTGGAGCAGAAGGGCGTGGAGGTCCGGGTCCAGACTGCCGTGGAGATGCGGGCCATGGCTGAGCCCTACATCCGTTCCCGTGCCATTCGCCATCTGGAGAAGGGCCGTGTGGTCATCTTCGGCTGCGGTACCGGCAATCCTTTCTTCTCCACCGATACTGCCGCGGTGCTTCGGGCCGCCGAGATCGATGCGGACGTGATTTTGCTGGCTAAGAATGTGGACGGCGTCTATTCCGCCGACCCCAAGAAGGACCCCAACGCGGTGAAGTACAGCAAGATCACCTATGATGAGGTGCTGGCTCAGCATCTGGCCGTAATGGATTCCACCGCAACTTCCCTGTCCATGGACAACAAGATCCCCGTGCTCCTCTTTGCCCTGAAGGACCCCGAGAATATCCTCCGGGCCGTTATGGGAGAAGAAGTCGGCACCATTGTGGGCGGCTGAAGGGCTGCTGAAACAGAAACGGAAAGGAAGTAGAGTATATGAGCCCCGAGATCAAAGGATATGATCAGAAGATGCTGAAGACCATTGACGTGGTCAAGGCGAATTTTGCCTCTGTCCGCGCCGGCCGCGCCAACGCCGGTGTGCTGGACCGCATTATGGTGGAGTACTACGGCACTCCAACCCCCCTGAACCAGGTGGCGGCCATTTCCTCTCCCGATCCCCGCACTCTGGTGATCCAGCCCTGGGACGCGAGCCTGCTGAAAGCCATTGAAAAGGCCATTCAGACCTCTGACCTGGGTATCAACCCCCAAAATGACGGCCGTGTGGTCCGCCTGGCTTTCCCCCAGCTCACTGAGGAGCGCCGTAAAGACCTGACCAAGCAGGTGCGCAAGTACGGCGAAGAGGGCAAGGTCGCCCTGCGCAACATCCG
>CALWOP010000082.1 GCA_944383195.1 uncultured Oscillospiraceae bacterium | reverse complement strand
TTCAATTTTGCCGACGAGTACCAGCGAATTATTGATTACATCGAGAATAACCACAACGTTATCCGAGTGATTGAGAATAAGGCAATCTAACGGCTTGCCTATTCAACACAAAGGAAAATCTAATGTTGTGCATAAATAAACGGCTCTACCGGCCCTGCCGGCCCCACTGGCCCCACTGGTCCCCAGGGCTATCCCGGCCCCAATGGGGTCACTGGTCCCACCGGACCCCAGGGAATCCCCGGCCCCAACGGTGCTGCCGGTCCCACTGGCCCTACTGGTCCCCAGGGACTTCAGGGCCCCACCGGCCCCACTGGTCCTACCGGACCTATGGGAGAGGGGTTACAGACGGTGACAACCTTTGTTCCCGGCACGCCCTATGCGCTGGGAGATTTTGTCACCTATAACGGAAGTTTGTACAGAGCCCGCATTGGCAACCCCACCGGCACACCGGGCAGCTCCGCCGACTATGAGCTGGTTTCCGTCCAGGGTCCCACCGGCCCCACCGGGCCCCAGGGCATCCAGGGTTCTACTGGCCCCACGGGTCCCACTGGAGTGGCCGGTCCCACCGGCTCGACTGGCCCTGTCGGGATCACTGGCCCCACTGGTCCTACTGGCCCTGCGGGCACCGGCGCCACCGGGCCCACTGGTCCCACCGGGCCTACCGGCCCAACGGGTCCCCAGGGTGCCGCTGGTGCGGAAGGTGCTACCGGCCCCACCGGCCCTGCTGGGCCCCAGGGAGCTAAAGGCGATACTGGCGACGCCGGTCCTGCCGGCCCTGCTGGTGCAAAGGGCGATACCGGAGCGGAAGGCCCCACTGGCCCCACCGGGCCGGAAGGCCCCGCTGGTGCTCAGGGTCCTGCCGGTGCGGAGGGCGCCACCGGCCCCACTGGCCCCACTGGTCCTACCGGCCCTGCCGGCGGCGGATTCCGTTCTGCCTCCGCTGTGCCCGATGCCACCAGCACCAGCGATGTGGTCACTGCTTTCAACCAGCTGCTGGCCAACCTGCGTGCGGCGGGTATTATTGCGGAATAACAGAGCACTGAGACAACAGCCGGCGTCCCGCTTGGGGCGCCGGCCTTTGGAAAGGGGGCACTATGAGTCAATATAAGGTTTGGGTCTATGCCATCTGTAAAAACGAGAGTCAGTTTGTAGATCGGTGGATGGATTCCATGTCCGAGGCCGATCAGGTGGTGGTGCTGGACACCGGGTCGGAGGATGACACAGTGGAGCGCCTTCGGGCCCGAGGGGCTCTGGTAGCCCAGGAGGCCGTCGTCCCCTGGCGCTTTGACACCGCCCGAAACCGCTCCATGGAGCTGGTGGACGATGATGTGGATATCTGTGTGTGTACCGACCTGGACGAGGTATTTCATCCTGGCTGGCGGGAAAAGCTGGAGCGGGCCTGGGTTCCCGGCGCGGGGCGGGCCAATTACCGCTATACCTGGTCCTTCAACGCCGATGGGTCGGAGGGAGTGACCTTCTGGTATGAGAAAGTCCACGCCCGCCACGGCTACCGCTGGGTCCATCCGGTCCATGAGGTGCTGGAATGGACAGGAGAAGGGCGGGAGGGGCCCATGGTAACGGCGGAGGGGGTTCAGCTGGACCACCACCCGGACCCAAAGAAATCCAGGGCGCAGTACTTACCTCTGCTGGAGCTGTCAGTGGAGGAGGCGCCGGAGGATGACCGGAACGTCCACTATCTGGGGCGGGAGTATCTCTACCGCCGCCGCTGGGACGACTGTATCCGTACCCTGAAACGCCACCTCGCCCTGCCCACCGCCACCTGGCGGGACGAGCGGGCGGCGTCCATGCGCTACATTGCCAAGGCCTACTGGAACAAGGGAGAGCGGCTGGAGGCGAGGGACTGGTATCTCCGGGCCATCACAGAGGCTCCCTATCTGCGGGAGCCCTATATGGACCTGGCGTTCATGCTCTACTTACAGGAGGAGTGGGAGGGTGTGCTGTACTTTACAGCCTGCGCCCTTGCTATTACCGACCGGCCGAAAAGCTACATCTGTGAGGCGGCGGCCTGGGGGAGCCTGCCCCACGATCTGCGCTCCATGGCCTTTTATCGCACCGGGGCCTATGCCAAGGCGGTGGAGGAGGTCAAACAAGCTCTGGAAAAGGAGCCAGGCAATGGTCGCCTTCAGAAAAACCTGGTCTTGATGACAGAAACACTTCAGAAATCGTTTTAGGAAAGTTCACATTGGAGCCATGATTTCTTCATGGTTGTCCGCTATGATGACACCTACCGAAAGGAAGCCGCAAGTGCTTCTTCGGTCCGGCCCTCCGCTCCGGGAGGGACGGCGTCCAAGAAAGGAGAACCAAAGATGAAACGAATGTTAGCCATTACCTGCGCCGGCGCACTGGTGCTGGCCCTGGCCTCCTGCTCCAGCGGGCAGAATACGGCCGGAACCTCTTCCAGTATCAGCGGGAGCGCCAGCTCCAGCTCCAGTTCCAGCTCTATTTCTGGGTCGGCCTCCAGTGGCGGGTCGAACGTGAGCGGCGCTGGGAGCGAAAGCTCCAGCTCCCAGGTGCAGACCCAGAGCGTTGACCTGTGCATTGGAATGAACGGGGACTTTTACATCTATCCCCAGGAGATTGCCGGAGAGGTCACTCCTGAGGCCATCATCCAGAGCATGGCGGAACTGACCGGCTGGAATCTGGACGTGGTGAGCGCCGTGGAGGGAAATGGGAAGATCGTGGTGACTTTTGCTGAGACCAGCGCCCTGTTTGTGGGTCCCCCTGAGCAGCAGAAGGAAGAATTCCAGGTCCTTGACGCCGGCCAGCTGGATCAGACGATTCTGGACAGCATTCAGAGGACCTTCGAGAAGTGGGTCGGCACCGAGGACGGCACCGTCGAGGTGTACTTTGCCGGCCCTGACGGCGGAGACCTGGTGCTGGAGGGCATCGGTGTGACCATTTCCGCCGACGAACCCTATGCCGGGTTCCCCCAGAACACATAATGGAAAAGCCTGTTCCGCCCTGGCGGAACGGGCTTTTTTTTCTGTCCCCTTGTAATTTTATTCGGGCTGTTTTATAATGATTCGTAAGCAATTCCAACTGTTTTTCATGGAAGAACACGATTTTTGAATGAAAGGGAGAACGCTATGACAGCCAGCGAAAAAAAGCAGCTGATGGTGACCGCCTGTAAGGTGCGAATGGGCGTCATTGAGGGAACTCACGGCGCCAAGGCGGGACATCCCGGCGGAAGCCTGTCCGCCGCGGATCTGTTTACATACCTCTATTTCAAGGAGCTGAATGTGGACCCCAAGAATCCCAAGTGGGAGGAGCGGGACCGCTTTGTCCTCAGTAAGGGACACACTGCCCCCGGCCTGTATGCCGCGCTGGCACATCGGGGCTTCTTCCCGGTGGAAGATCTGCCCACCCTGCGTCACATCGGCAGCTACCTCCAGGGCCATCCCAACATGAATGAGACCCCCGGCGTGGATATGTCCACCGGCTCTCTGGGTCAGGGCATCTCCGCCGCCGCCGGCATGGCGCTGGCTGCCAAGTATCAGGGCAAGAACTGCCGGGTGTACGCCCTGTTGGGAGACGGTGAGATCCAGGAGGGCCAGGTGTGGGAGGCCATGATGTTTGCCCACCACTATAAGCTGGACAACCTGTGCATCGTCATCGACAACAACGGCCTGCAGATCGATGGCAAGGTTGACGAGGTCATGAACCCCTATCCCATCCCCGAAAAGCTGCGTGCTTTCGGCTTTGAGGTGGCGGAGATCGACGGCCACGACTTTGACCAGATGGAGGCGGCTTTTACCAAGGCCCGGGAAACCAAGGGCGTACCCTTAGCCATCGTGATGAAGACCACCAAGGGCAAGGGCGTCAGCTACATGGAAAACCAGGCGGGCTGGCACGGAAAGGCCCCCAACGACGAGGAATACGCGATTGCCATGACGGAGCTCAAGGCTCAGCTGGCGGAATTGGAGGCGATGTAAGATGGCGGATGTGAAGAAGATCGCGACCCGTGAGAGCTACGGCAACGCCCTGAAGGAGCTGGCCGCGGAGCATGAGGATATCATCGTCTTTGACGCGGATCTGGCTGGGGCCACCAAGACCGGGACGTTTAAAAAAGCTTACCCGAACCGGCACTTCAACTGCGGCATCGCTGAGGGAAACATGATGGCAGTGGCGGCCGGAGCGGCGGCCATGGGGCTTGTTCCTTTTGCATCCAGCTTTGCCATGTTTGCCGCCGGGCGTGCCTTTGAGCAGGTGCGCAACTCCATCGGCTACCCTCACCTGAATGTGAAGATCGGCGCCACCCATGGCGGCATCTCCGTGGGCGAGGACGGCGCCTCCCACCAGTGCTGTGAGGACTTTGCCCTGATGCGCTCCATTCCCGGCATGATGGTCATGTCCCCCGCCGACGATGTGGAGGCCAAGGCCATGGTAAAGGCCGCCTATGAGCACGTGGGCCCCGTCTATATGCGCTTTGGCCGCTCCGCCGTTCCCGTGTTCCATGACGAGGGCACTTACAAGTTTGAGATCGGCAAGGGCGAGGTCCTGGCTGACGGCACCGATGTGGCCATTATCGCCAATGGCCTGCTGGTGGCTGAGGCTATCGAGGCCGGCAAGGCCCTGAAAGAGGCCGGCATCTCCGCGCGGATCATCAATATGGCTACCATCAAGCCCCTGGACGAGGAACTGGTGTTGAAAGCGGCCCGTGAGTGCGGCAAGATCATCACCTGTGAGGAGCACAACATCCTGGGCGGCCTGGGCGAGGCCGTGTGCGGCGTTTTGAGTGAGAAGTGCCCCACTCCCGTGCGCCGCATCGGCGTCAACGACGAGTTTGGCCACTCCGGCCCCGCTGGGGAGCTGCTCAAGCAGTTTGGCCTGTGCGCGGAGCACATTGTGGAGGTCGCCAAGGACTTCTGCAAGTAAATTGCTTTGCCCAAGGGGCGAGACCGTATCAGAAAAAAGCCTGTGCCAATTTGGCACAGGCTTTTTTGAGCTTAGCGGTGCTCCGACGGGTCAAAGATGTGCAGGTGAAGCTCCCGGGACAGGGTGCGCAGTACTTGGATGCCCGCCACGCTGTTGCCCTTTCCATCCAGGGCGGGTCCGAAGATGCCGATCCCCATCCGTCCGTCCACCACCGACAGGATGCCGCCGCCCACCCCACTTTTGGAGGGGATGCCCACCTGGACGGCAAAGGTGCCCGAGCCGTCGTACATTCCGCAGGTGAGCATGATGGTTTTCACCACCCGCACGGTGTCCGGGGATAGAAGCCGCTCTCCTGTGGCGGGGTGGACCCCGTCTCCGGCCAGCACAAGCCCCAGTCCCGCCAAGCTCTCCGCCGTGATGCTCAGAGAGCACATACGCACATAGAAGTCCAGGGTGCGCTCCACGTCGCTGCGGATGACTCCGGTGTTTTCCAGCAGATAGGCAATGGCTCGATTCCGGGAGATGTGGGACATCTCGGAGTGGTAGACCTTTTCATCCAAGACGATCTGCGGGTCCATGCACAGCTTCCGGGTAAAGGAAAGCATCTCCTCAAAGGAGATTTTAGGCTCCAGATAGCTGTCCACGGCGATGGCTCCGGCGTTGATCATGGGGTTGCTGGGGGTGCTGCCCACCGCCTCCAGCTTGCCCATGGCGTTGAAGGCCTCTCCCGATGGCTCCATGCCCACCCGCTCAAAAACGGTGTCATAGCCGCACAGCTCCAGGGCAGCGGCCAGACTGATGACCTTGGAGATGCTCTGGATGCTGAAACGAACGTCTGTGTCTCCGGCGCAGCAGCGCTCGCCCTCCCGTGTGAAGACGCAGGCTCCCAGATGATGCTTGTCCATTTTGCCCAGCTCGGGGATGTAGGTGGCGGTCTGGCCCAACTCCGCCGCGGGCCGGGCGGCCTCTACGGCCTGGGACAGAATGGTTTGGATCATAGCGGTTCCTCCTTTGAAAGGCAGATTGATTCTGTCTAAAGCATAGCAGAAAACCCCCCGGCTGTATAATACGAAAGAGTTTTGACGGTTATTAAAAAAACGGATAGCGAACATCGCTATCCGTTTCAGCTTATCAAAAGCCCTCCTGCAAGGAGTTCCGCCGCTGATAGGCGGCGGAATAAATTTTAGTCCCGTCATTTCCAGCGACATGTGCGTTGGAAATGACACTCCTCGCGCAAGATGGGCCGACTTTTCTGTAAAGAATCGAGGCCCATCTTGCGTGCAATCCTTCTCGAAAAAGTGGCCATGCCACTTTTTCGACGGTCTCAAACGGATAGCGAACATCGCTATCCGTTTGATCAGTTGAGACGGGTCTTGACGTTGTCCAGAAACTCCCGAGTGATCTCCGACAAAGTCTCTCCCTCCATGGTCACATAGCCAAATTCAAACAGAAAGTCACAGCCGCTGATGGGCACAGACATGGCCTGATAGCCTGCCCCCTGCATCTCAAAGTCATGGATGCCGATGGAGTAGAAGTCGCTTACGGAGATCAGACGCATGAGGGACTCCCGGTTGGACAGGTAGATCACCTTGCCGCTGCGCTCCTCCCGCAGGCCGGGAGGCTGGGCCTCAAAGAGGCTGTGGGTCAGGTCATCATATTGGCCCAGATAGCGGATCATGCCGTAGGGGGCCAGAGCGGAGAGCGTGATGGGCTTGTGCTGGAGCACCAGAGGGTGATTTTTGGACAGAACGATGTGGGGCTCTACATAGGCGAGGCTCCGGTAGACCATCCCCTTGGCGCTGAGCAGCTTTTCAAGCTCCCGACGTCGCTTGCTGTCAAAGTGGAAGATACCCACCACGGCCCGGCCGGAGAACACATCGTCAATGACCTGCTCCGGGCTGCCCTCGAAGAGCCGGTGGGAGAAGGCGGGGCGGTCCCGGTATTTGAGGACCACCTCAATAAAGCTCTCCATCACGTGGGAGAACTGGGTCATGGACACGGACAGATGGTCGGGCTGGTCGGACTCCGGAGAGGAGGACCGGCGCAGACAGCTCATTTCTTCCAGAACCCGCACGGCGTGGGTGAGAAATTCCTCTCCCTCGGGGGTGAGGGTGACGCCCTGGTTGCTGCGGTTGAGAAGGAGATAGCCAAACTCGTTTTCCAGATCGTGGATCATCTTTCCCAGGTGAGGCTGGGAAATAAACAGGGCCTGGGCCGCCTTATTGATAGAACCCAGCTGGGCCACTTTGATAAAGCATTCCAGGTGTTTGAGACTAATGTTATACTGCACGGGCGCTTCCCCTCCGTTCCATGGACGTGAACCTTGGTCGGAGAAATTATAGCATTTTTGGATAGAAAAATCCACCTTTTGCCGGGAAAAGCCCTTTTACTGCCTTAAAAGCAGGGGCTGGAGCTGCTCGCCTGTGAGGGCGGCCTGGGCGGCGTCCGCCACCTGGGAGAAGTCGGCCACCAGAGAGGTGGGCTTCTTCTCCGGGTCGTCCTGACCAAAGGGGACAAAGTAGATGTACTTGCGGCCCAGAAGCGCGCCGATGGAGGGGGCGGAGGCGGCCAGACCGTCATTGGTGGAGGGGGCGATGAGCAGGGGGCGCTGGTTGCGCAGGTGGGCCTTGGCGGCCATGGTGACGCTGGTATCGGTGATGCCGGCGGCCAGCTTGCCCAGAGTGTTGCCAGTGCAGGGGCAAATAATGAGCAGATCCAGCAGCTTCTGTGGCCCGATCGGTTCAGCGGCTTTGACGGTGGAGATGACCCGATGGTCACAGATGCGCTCCATTTCCCGCATAAGATCGTGGGCGCTGCCGAAGCGGGTGTCCGTGTCGGCCACACACTGGGACACAATGGGCACCACCCGAGCAAACCGAGCCTTTACCTGCTCCAGGGCCTCCATGGCCCGGGCATGGGTGCAAAAGGACCCGCACAGAGCGAATCCAATGGTCTTGTCTTCCAAATGAATCTTCCTTTCCACGCTTAGTAATCCAGCTCATGGAGCATATTATAGATGGTGGTTTGGATGGCGGCTCCGGCGGTGACGGGAGCCACCTTGCCGGGCAGGGACAGGCACCAGATGACGGTACGTCCCAGTTCCCCCGCGGCGCCCAGATCCACCCCGCCGGGCTTAGAGGCCAGGTCCAGAATGAGGCAGTCCTCCTTGGTCTCCTCCAGCGCTTCCCGGTCCAGTACCCGGGCGGGGACGGTGTTGACGATCAGGTCGTAGCCGCACAAACACTCTCTCAGCTGCGCCAGATGTTCCGCCCCCAGGCCCATGGCCTGGGCCCAGGCAAGCTGATCATACTTACGGGCGGCCACAGACACCTTGGCTCCCAGCGCCTGGAAGCGCTGGGCAGTGAGACGGCCTACCCGGCCAAAGCCGATGACCAGCACCCGGGCGCCGTGGATGGTGATGGGCAGGTGCTCCATAGCCAGCTGGAGAGCGCCCTCCGCTGTGGGCACCGCATTGGCCACGGCCAGCTCTTCCCGGGCAAAGTAGTCCCGGAGAGTCAAGCCCCGGGCCTGGGCCAGGGCCTGGACCTTAGGGTCCGTCCGGCCTCCGCAGAGAAACTGTCCCGGGGACAGCCGATCCAGAATGTCCTCTAAGGCGTGCTCGGACGCAGAGAGGGGGGCGTTGAGAAGGTTGCCCTCCCCCTGGGTCACCGGGAGGGGGAGAATGACGCAGTCGGCCAGGTCAATGGACAGGGGGCTGGAGGCTGGAATGGGGCCGGACAGGTCCTGAACCAGATCCAGAGCATAGGTGTGGACGGTGTGACCGTCCTGACTGAGGAGCTGGGCCAGTCTGGCCTGTCGCTGGTCCCCTCCCACCACCCAGATGTTCAATTCATGCTTCATGGGAATGTACACCTCCGGAACCGCCCACATGGGCGGTGGGTTTCTGCTTTATCCTATGCGGGGAAGCGGCGGGGGTGAAAGGGAACGTGGAGAGGGAAAGATGTGTTTACAAACAAAAAAGCGCCCGTCCCAAATTGGGACGGGCGCTTGATATTCTTGGAAAGCCCTTATTACTTGGCAGCCTTGGCAGCCTTGATGGCCTCGATGAGCATGGGGGCAACCTTGAACAGGTCGCCGCAGATGCCGTAGTCGGCGATCTCGAAGATGGGGGCGTTCTCGTTCTTGTTCACGGCGATGATGCACTCGGAATCCTGCATACCAGCCTTGTGCTGGATGGCGCCGGAGATACCCAGAGCCACATAGATCTTGGGGTGCACGGTCTTGCCGGTCTGACCGACCTGGTGGTCGGCGGACATCCAGCCGGAGTCCACAACGGCACGGGAGGCGCCTACAACGCCGCCCAGGACCTCAGCCAGCTCCTCAGCCAGCTTGATGCCGCCCTCGACATCCTTAGAGATACCACGGCCCACGGACACGACCACGTCGGCGCCGATCAGGTCAACCAGCTTCTTGGCGGCCTTGACGACCTC
>CALWOP010000081.1 GCA_944383195.1 uncultured Oscillospiraceae bacterium | reverse complement strand
GGTGGTCACCAAGGTCAGCGTGGCGGGAACCTCCTCGGGAAGCGCCACCACCTACCCGGTCACCATCCGCATTGATGAGACGGACGGCCTGCTCCCCGGCATGAATGTGGACGCCTCTATCACCCTGAACAGCGCGGAAGACGTACTGGCCATCCCCTCCGCGGCCCTGAACCGGGGGAACACGGTCCTGGTCACTGCCGACTCCCCCAGCGCCGCCAACGGCACCCTCTCCGAGGTCACAGGTACAGAAGGGGAAGAGTATTATTCCGTCACTGTTGAAGTGGGCACCAGTGACAGCAGCTATCTGGAAATTACCTCGGGACTTCAGGAGGGTGACGCCGTGGTCTATATCCCCACCACAGCCTCCTCTGAGACTCCTTTCGGCATGATGGGCACAATGCCCGCTGGCGGTATGGGCGGCGCAATGCCCTCCGGAGGCATGGGCGGCGGGGCTATGGGCGGCGGCCCGGGCGGCCGGTAAGGAGGAGCACATGAACCCTCTTATTGAATTTCAGCAGGTCTGCAAATATTACCACATGGGGGATTCCACTGTGGTGGCCGCCGACCACATCTCCTTTGAGATCTTTCCGGGGGAGTTTGTGGCCATCGTGGGCTCCTCCGGCTCCGGAAAGTCCACCTGCATGAACATCATCGGCTGTCTGGACGTCCCCTCAGAGGGGACCTACCTTCTGAAAGGCCAGGATGTAGGCCAGATGGACAAAAATCAACTGGCCGAGGTGCGAAACCGCCTGCTGGGTTTTATTTTCCAGCAGTACAACCTTCTGCCCAAGCTGAACCTGGTGGAAAATGTGGAGGTACCCCTGATGTACGCCGGCGTATCCAAAAAAGAGCGCCGGGAGCGGGCTCGCCAGGCTCTTGAGGAGGTAGGTTTGGGTGACAAGTGGCGGCACAAGCCCATGGAGCTGTCCGGCGGACAGCAGCAGCGGGTCTCCATCGCCCGGGCTCTGGTGGGGCACCCCTCGGTGATTCTGGCTGACGAACCCACCGGCGCTCTGGACTCCCGCACCGGTCGGGAGGTTTTAGGTATGCTACAGGACCTCCACCAACAGGGCCACACGGTGGTACTCATCACCCACGACAACTCCATTGCCGTCCAGGCTCAGCGGATCATTCGCCTGGAGGACGGCAAGGTGGTTTATGACGGCCCCTCCGACGCCCCCGAAGCGGTGGTCACCCCCCGCTTTTCGGGAGGGGAAGGGAGGGTGCGGGCATGAAAATCACCGAATCTCTCCAGCTGGCCCTGAAAAATATCGTCTCCAGCAAGGTGCGCACTCTCTTGACCATGCTGGGCATCATCATCGGCGTGGCCGCCGTCATTGTGATTGTGGGCCTGGGCAACGGCCTGGAGACCTACGTCACCGACAGCTTTTCCAGTCTGGGTACCAACACCCTCACCGTATCCGTCATGTCCCGGGGCTCCACTCGGTCTCTGGATGCGGAGGATTTTTATGAAATCGTAGCCGACAACAGCCAGTACCTGGACCTGTGCTCCCCCACCGTGCCCATGATGGGATATGTGAAAATCGGCTCTGAGACCATCAGCTCCACCACTTGCACGGGCGTCAGCGAAGACTATTTGGATATCAGCGGAATGACCGTGGCCTCCGGGCGGGGACTTCAGTACAGTGATATGCTCACCCGCTCCAAGGTCTGCGTCATCGGTGCGTACCTGAACCAGGCCTATTTTGGGGGCAACGCCGTTGGGCAGACCCTCCGGGTGGGCGGCCAGAGCCTGGAGGTGGTGGGCGTACTGGCCCAGAAGGGCGATACCCTGGAGGAGGGGGGCAGCGACGACTGCCTCTACCTCCCCTACACCACTGCTGAGCGCATCTCCGGCCAGGCCAGCACCTACACCGTCACCATGCGGGACGAAAATAATATTGACCAGAGCGTAGCCGCTTTGGAGGCCTCCCTCTACGCCGTCTTCGCCAGCGATGACTATTACACCGTCACCAGTATGGCGGAAATGCTGGATACCATGACCAGCATGATCAACATTCTGGTCGGGGTGCTGGCAGGCATTGCCGCCATCTCCCTGGTGGTGGGCGACATCGGCATCATGAACATCATGCTGGTCTCCGTCACCGAACGCACAAGAGAGATCGGCGTGCGCAAATCCCTGGGGGCCAAGGAGCGGTATATCATGCAGCAGTTTGTCATTGAAGCCGCTACCACCAGCGCTCTGGGCGGCATCATCGGCATCCTCATCGGTGACGGGCTGTCCGCTGTTGCCACCGCCGTGATCTCCCGGATCTCAGAGGAATCTCTCACCGTGGCCCCCACCCTGGGGGCGGTTCTGCTGGCCTTTGGCATCTCGGTGGGCATCGGGATCTTGTTTGGCTACCTGCCCGCCAAAAAGGCCGCCCGCCTCAACCCCATCGACGCCCTTCACTACGATTAGTTAGGAGTTTTGTATATGAAAAAACGCGCCTGTTCCCTTCTGCTAGCTTTGTGTCTGTCTCTCGGCCTGTTGTGTACCGGGGTCTCAGCAGCCACCGGCAGCTCCAAGCTGGAGGCCATCCGGGTCCTTGGCATTCTGGAAGGAGATGAGTCCGGCAATCTGAACCTGTCCAGCCAGGTGACCCGGGCCCAGTTTGCCACCATGATGGCCGCTGCCTCCCCCTATCAGGGCTCTGTCAGCTCCTATGGCGGCTCCCTGTTCAAAGATGTGAAAAGCGGCCACTGGGCCAGCGGCTACATCCGGCTGGCCGTGGAACAGGGGTGGATGAGCGGTTATGTGGACGGCACCTTCCGCCCCGACCAGGCCATCACCCTGGAGGAGGGCTGCACTGCCCTGCTGCGCCTGCTGGGCTATGATGCCTCCTCACTCACCGGCTCCTACCCTGCCGCCCAGCTGTCCAAGGCGGACAGCCTGGGGCTGCTGGATGACGTGTCCGCCGCCCAGGGCTCGAAGCTCACACGGCAGAACTGTGTGGACCTGTTCTACAACGCCCTGGTGGCTCTGACCAGCACGGGGGGCGTGTACGGCACAACCCTTGGCTATACCGTTACCAACGGGGAGGTGGACTACGCCTCTCTGGTGTCCGCTGAGACAAAGGGGCCCTACATCTCCACTGACGGCTCTCTCTCCCTGCCTTTCTCCCTGAACGGAGCCACCGTCTACCGCAATGACACGCTGTCCTCCCCCAGCCAGGTGGAAGCTTACGACGTGTACTACTATAATGAGGGCATGGGCACTGTATGGGTCTACCACAACCGGGCCTCGGGAACTCTCACCGCCCTCTCCCCCAGCAAGGTATCCCCCACCTCCGCTACCGTGGCCGGGGTCACCTATGAGATCGGCACCTCTCAGGCAGCCTATCAGCTCTCCAGCCAGGGGCAGTTCCAGGAGGGGGACCTGGTCACCCTCCTGCTTGGGATGAACGGGGAAATTGTGGAGGTTCTGGACCCCCAGGACAGTGAGAGCACCTACTACGGCTCGGTGGTCTCCAGCGTCAAAGGTTCCTCTACCTCCTCCACCAGCAGTTCCTCCACCGCCTCGGCCCATGTGACCACCCAGGTGGCCTGTACCGACGGCATCCTGCGCACCTTCTACCACAGCGGCAGCGCCTTTGAGGCGGGGCGGCTGGTGACCGTGACCGTTTCCCAGTCGGGCACCACCGTCAAGGGAATGTCGGTCAGCCATTTGGAGGGCACCGTCAGCGCCGACGGCGGCACACTGGGCAAATACACCCTGGCCAGTGATGTGGAGATTCTGGACACCGATGAGGAGGGCGGCTATGTGCGCATCTACCCTTCTCGCCTGGCGGGGGCCAAACTCAGCGGGGACGATGTGCGTTACTACACCCTCAATGCAAGCGGAGAGATCGACCGTCTCATTTTGAATGAGGTCACCGGCGACACCTACCAGTATGTCTATCTCAGCGGCATCACCGATTCTTCCAGCAGCGGCAACGGCAATATTGACAACATCTCCGTCTCCTATACCTATGTGCTGGACGGACAGACCCACTCTCTCAGCGGAAGTGCCCGATACAGCACCAAAGTGGGCGGTGCGGTACTTCAATATGAGGACGGGAACCTTACGTCCATCATCCAGCTCTCTGGCGTGACCCTGGACAGCCTGGGCAGCCTGTCGGCCATGTCCGGGAATCAGGAATACCCCCTGTCCGAGGACGTCCAAGTGCTGCTTCGGGACGGGACGGGAATTTACGCCTACTACGCCGCTTCGCTGTCCCAGATCAACACAGAGGACTATGATCTGACCGGCTGGTACGACGATCTGGGCTGCGCCGCCGGGGGGCGCATTCGGATCATTACAGCGGTTCCAAAATAAGGCATTTATTGTCTTCTCACTGTAATTTCTCTGAATTTTTGGAGGTTTTATCACAAATAGGCGACTTTTCCCCCGGATTTTATACAGGTTACTCTTGCGGAATAGGACAATCTGGTATAGAATATGTAATATGTTCGTTGAGCTTATCGCCACGAACTTGTTGACGAGAAGAGTAAGGAGGAGTTTACTATGGCTACGGCTAAGACCCCCAAGGCCCCCGAGGCCGGGAAAATTCAGAAGGCCGCTGTGACCGCAGAGCCTGTCAAGGCCGAGAAGGTCGAGACGGTGGAGAAGCAGGCCGAGAAGGTGGAAAAGAAGGTCGAAAAGCAGGCCGAAAAAGTGGAGAAGAAGGCGGAGAAAAAGACTGCTGCAAAGCCCGCTGCCCAGAAGGTGGAAGAAGTCCTCATCCAGTTCGGCGGCGAGGAGTGGAATGTGGAGCAGCTGAAGCAGGCCGCCCAGGCCGCCTATGTGGCTGAGGGTCACCGCGCCTCCACCATCAAGAAGCTGACTGTATACGTCAAGCCCGAGGAGCGTATGGCCTACTACGTGGTCAACGACAAGATCACCGGCAGCGTTGCGTTTTAATGAAAAAGCGGCGGAGCAAAGCTCCGCCGCTTTTTATTGAGCAAGCCCTCCTCTTTTGAGGAGGGCTTGACTTTTAATTGCCCAGCATGATGTTCAAAATTTCCACATCGGTACTCTTCATACCCACTCGGCCCATCCGGCCTACCGCCGCAATGGTGTCCTCCGGATTTTCCATGGTCATTCCCTCTCCGGGCTGGAACACATTGCCCGCCAGGCTCAGCTCCAGCGCCATGAGCGCATTTTCCACCGCAAGGCCGATTTTAGCCGCGCAGCTGGCCTTGGCTCCGTCACACACCATTCCGCCCAATGTCTCAATGCTGTTGGTAATGGTGTCGCACAAGACCTGATAGATCCGCTCCGGCTCATTGGTCTGGTGCAGACGCATATAGGCCACGCCGCAGGCGGCGCCTGTGGCCGCACTGGTGGCTCCGCAATAGGCGCTGAGACTGCCGATATACTTTTTCTGGTGGACGCTGATCAGGTTTCCCAGTACCAGAGCCCGGTAGAGCAGGTCTTCCTCCACCTTCCAGGCCCTGCCGTAAATCACAATAGGCATGGTGACGGTGATCCCCTGGTTGCCGCTGCCGCTGTTGATGACCACAGGCAGAGAACATCCACTCATCCGGGCATCGCTTCCCGCCGCGGCCGCGGCACGGGCCTGGAGACGCACCTGGTTTAAGCCGCTGGCATCCGCCGCGTTTTCCATCAGGATGCGTCCAGTCTCCACCCCGTAGTTGCCCTTCAGCCCCTCCTCGGAAATGGCGGTATTATAGGCGATCTGCCGTGCGATCAGCTCCCGCACATCCTCCAGACGCACCGCATTCGCAAATTCCAGAATATTGGCCACGTTCAGCTGCATCCGGTCAGCCCCGTCCGGATTTTTTTCCTGGTCGGGCTGGGGCCGATTGTCCAGAAGCACCTGCCCGTCCCGCACCATATAGGTGATGTTGTTGTGATGCTCCTGGATCTCAATCAAGGCGGTGTGGGACTCGCCCTCCAGCTCCACCACAATGTAGAGGTTGTCCACTCCCTCCACCAGTTCACAGGTACAAAAGCCCTGGCTCACCCGTTCCCGGGTCTGCTCAATATCCTGGGGGGTGACGGTCTCCAGTACAGCCAGCTCCCGCTCCGGGTCGCCGCCCAAAATACCCAGTGTGGCCGCCACATCGATCCCCCGCATACCGCCGGAGTTGGGGACGATCACACCTTTTACATTTTTAATGATGTTGCCGCTGCATTTGACCACACACCGCCTGGGCTCTTCCCCCAGCAGCTGTCGGGCCTTGGCGCCCGCATAGGCAATGGCAATGGGCTCAGTACAGCCCAGAGCCACCAGCAGCTCCTCCTGAAGAATTTTCAGATGATTATTATACAGTGCCTGTTCCATTTGGCTTCGCTCCTATCCGGCGTAATAATTGGGATATGGGCTTGTCAACCACAAGCCAGGTCATACATTCAAAACCGGCGCAAAGACACGCCGATGGGCCGGATGTTTCCAGCCCCTTATATCTATTTTATCCGCAAGCACCCCAAGTGTAAAGGCCAAAATTGGATATGTCGCTCCCAAACACGCCAGGTAAAAAACAGACGGGGAAAGCAGCCGCTTCCCCCGTCCATTCAATCCAGACCTATCACGGAAAAATCATCCAGTTCCTTGCCCAGCTGGCACAGCAGCCGGCGCATACTGTCCTGGCCCATATGGCCCGCCAAGGCCGCTGTGAACTGCTGTGTCCCATCCTCCCCAGTGGTTAGGTTCAATCCTGTAACCGTAACGCCGTTCAGCGCCGCCATATTGGCCAGCAGCGCCAGCTTCGGTTCCTGCGGCCTGCAGGCAAAGGATATCCTGACTTGGGTATGGGGCGCGGCCGGGTCCAGCCCAGCCTGACCACTCACGGCTTCCAGCACACTTTTCTGCATCTCCGGCAGCAGCCCGTACTGATAACGGCGGCTGATGCTCATCAGCAGCCGCAGAAACCAGGCGTATTCTGCCTGACAGGCAGGGTCCACATCCTCTGTCCTCGCGGCAAGGATGGCCTCCTCCCGAGAGGGAACAAACACGTCTCCCCCGGTCTTTGCCTTTTCTTCCGCCACCTGCCGGGCGCAGTCCATCCGCTCTAAAAACAGCTTTTTCATCTGGGCATCCACCCCATCGATGTGATGCCGGATCTCATCCAATGACATAGGATCGCCTTCTTTCCAAAGTTTCACACAACCGCTCAGCCGATGACCAGCGCGCCGATGGGGTAACCTATAAAGGTCAGAACCAAAATCGCCAGCAGCGCAAAAACACCGCCCCAGACAAACATGGATGTGGTGGTGGTCCAGCCCGATCCAATGGCCACCGTGTTAATGGTGCTCTGTCCGGCCGGCGTCATATTGCAGACCGCCGCGGCAAAGCCTACCATACACACGACCGCGCCCACACTTACCGTACCGGCAGGCAGCGCAGTCAGGACAGAAAGCGCCACGGCGCTGACCACCGTGGTGGTCACAATGTTGGAGGAGAAGTTCGTCTCCACCACCGCCCAAGCCATAAAGAACAGGATCATCCCCGTCACCGGCAGGGAAACGGTCACTGGGGACAAGGTGTCGGTCAGCCACTGGCTGATGCCGATGTCGTTGTTGGTCATGCAGGAACCCAGCCAGGTGGCCGCGCCGGTCATCAGAATGCTGCCCCACAAAATTCCCTTGGAGGTGACCTCTCTAAAATTCAAGATCCGCGCTCCGTCCACCTTACACACAAAGAGGATCACACAGCCCAGCAGCGGCGGCATGGCCGTAGACCAGCCGTTGATAAGGGCATAGACCTCCGGCAGGCTCTCCTGGATCAAACTGGGCCCCACCCAGAGCACAACCGTCAGCGCCATTGTGGCCAAAATGATCTTTTCTTTCAAATCGGCAGCAGGCACAGTGCCCCGCAGATCCATGGCTCTGTCCGGTCTGAGGTCCTGAAGATCATCCGGCCGATAAAGGAAGCGGAAAACCAGAATGAGCAGCACAATGAGCAATACGCCGATTGGAATACCCATGGCCATATACTGAAACTGGTTGACGTCATTCCCTGTGGCTGCAGTATAGTAGCCGATGGCCATGGTGGGCCATACGTGGCCGATGGCAGTCATACCGGAGGAAAGGCTGATGCAAAAGGCAGTGCCCATCATCATCATGTTCCCCGTCTTACCGCCTTTTTTAACCCCCAGCACCCGGTAGATATCCTCCAAAAAGGGCATAAAAGCCACAAACAGCACAGACGGCGAGACAAACAGCCCCATAAACGTCACTGCTGCCAGAAGAAAGCAGATAAAGGACCAAGGCCCCCGCCGGGCAATGGGGTTTGTGATAAAGTACACCGTACACCGGCGGACAAAGTTGGTCTGGGACAGAGGATAGACCAACGCAAATGTAAACACCAAAAATGCTACAGTGCTGTTCCCAAAGGCGCCGCTGAACGTCTTTGAAAAGCCCACTGATGGAATCAGGCCCAGGGCCAAAAGGGTGATCAAACTGGGCCAGTCAATGGAAACAGTGATCCACAAAAGCAGCGAGCCCAAAAACACTCCCACCACTGCCACCGCATCCGCCGACAGTCCTCCCACCGGCCCTATCACCCGAGACAGCACGATTACTGCCACGGCCAGAACCAAATACAGCCACTCTTTTCTTTCTTTTCCATCTGTCACGTGAAAACACCTCACATCTCACTCCGGCATTCTTTCTCCGGCGTCCGCAGCCGTCTGATTGCGGCTGACCTCTCCCGTCAAAATCTCCCATGCCTTTAAAAATTAAAAAAGTGGGTGAGATCAAAGATTTCACCCACTTTTGGTCCGAGTGACTGGATTCGAACCAGCGGCCTCTTGAACCCCATTCAAGCGCGATACCAAACTTCGCCACACCCGGTTGTCGCTGCCGTGTCAGACAGCTTGGTTATATTACCACGCCTTCAAGAAAAATGCAACCCCTTTTTCCAAATTTTTTGAAAAAATTTTTTAGGGGTGAAAATTTCCTTCTGGCACAGGCCTTTGAGCTCATGGTTCAACCGCTCTCTCCCCGCTCACCGGCCAGCCTTTTTCATCAAATCGCCAGATCAGACGAACACCGGACGGCAGCTTCTCCACACTGGCCAAGCAAAAAAGTCCCGGCAGCACGAATGGGTGGTCTGTTTTAAAGGGAGCCGCAAGGGAAAACCCCTTGTGATTCCGGCAGCATAGCATAGGGCCTGGAATATGCTTTTTTAGCAGCGGGTCGGTAAACAGGCGCTCCGGATGAGGTTCGCAGTACCACTTCCCTGTCTCCGACTTGGAAAAGGAAAATGCAAGCACGCACTCTGCCCGGAAGTCCGGCCAACAACCAGCCCGCCCCAACTCATCCAGGGATAAAGTCCGGTCCAGTGCCAGCACGCCTTCCTGGGGAACCATGGTCCCCAGAAGAAGTCCTTCTCCTCTCTCTCCCCGCAGCCATACCTTATATAATCCCTTTCCGTCCGCGGGACGCCGGGCGTTCAGGCGGGCTCTGGGTCCGTCCCGGCTCACGGTCAGCCATCCGCCGCCCCGCATCTCCACCTTTCGCTCCATGGCCCCGCCCCCCTTTTCCCATTCTATGCTATCTATGGAGAAGTTTTCCTTTGCGCCTGCTTTTTCTCAAATATTTTCCACCTTTTTTTAAAAAGCGGTTGCATCCCACCCAAAACCGTGGTATACTACCAAGGCATTATGCGTGGGAGTGTGGATTTTCCGCCCGGTGCCTGGCAAAGCCAGGTTGGCGGAGGAGATGATACCCCCAGAAGAATCAACTGAAAACAGGAGGAAAAAACTATGGCAGTCGTATCTATGAAGCAGCTGCTGGAGGCCGGCGTGCACTTCGGCCA
>CALWOP010000080.1 GCA_944383195.1 uncultured Oscillospiraceae bacterium | reverse complement strand
CTAAGTTCAAATCGTGTAGCAGCAGACGATAATCCGATGAAGTTAATGTCTATTGCGATGAAACCTCTTTCTCAACCGCCATTTCCATTAGAAAAGATCGAGGAAATGACCGCCCTCATGGGTGGAGATGGGCAATTATCTTACGGATGAAATTGACTGGCATTTTCCATTTAGCAAGTCCAGTCGGGGCCGACAATGGTCGAGATGAACGGCGCACAAGTGCGCCGCCATTGACCGCCCCACCCGGTCTTGCTTTTCGGTCATCAAGGCGGGCAAGCCCCAAAGGTGCTTGCCCGCCCCCTTTGATTTGGGGTGGGGTCGGTTGTCGAATTGCGTCCCATGGTGGGATTGATTTCCGACGAGGGCGGAAATCAATCCCCTATTGCCTGGGAGCGTTTACGCTCCCAGGCGGTGGTCGAAATGGGTCTCAATTTGAGACCCATTTCGACAGAAACTCCCCTCAAAATGGGGGGAGTTTCTCGGGGCTGTGTAGGGCGAAAAGGTTGCTTTTCTTCCGTTTCTGTGATACTATTTTGATACTAAGAAAACGAGTTGCCCCGAATAACAGGTAAAACATTAACATATTTGCGAATGTTTTGCCCGTGAAACCACCTCAAATACACCCTACTATATCTGAATTTGCCGAGTGGGAATAATTTTGAGACCCGGAAAGGCCTGATATAGCTAGGTTTTTGAAGGGGTAAGGTCCGACCTGGCAACGATTTGGCAACACTTTTTCATGATTCATAAAAAGAGAGCGAACTGATTTTGATTTCTCAGTTCGCTCTCTTTTCGCGTTTTATCCAAACATCAAGTTCAGATCTACATTCCCCTCGATTCCTGCAACGGTGCCGGTGTGAGTATACTGCCACAGGTCAAAGTGGTAGTAAAAGTCCGGCTTCTGGTCATACTCGGCCAGCCAAAGGGTGTAGTCAGTCAGTTCCCGCAAATCGTAGTGGAGGTAACCCAGATCCTGATTGAAATAGACCGCAGGCTCATAGCCCCCTTGGGCCACCTTGGCGCAGAAAGCGCCGGCGCACTGGGTGAGCATCTCGCCGGTCAGGCCGTCGGTTCTGGCATTCTGGCCGGAGGTAATGGGCTCCCAGTCAAAGGCAATGGGCCCGGTGACCTCATAGTCCTCAATGGCGTTCAGGACAAAAGCCGCTTCCGCCTCCGCCTCCTGCGGGGTAATGGCCTGGGAGAAGAAATAGATCCCCACCTCAAGCCCCGCGTCCAGGGCCCCCTGAATATTGTCCTGGAAGCGTTCATCCATCATCAGGCCGCCCTCAGTGTAGCCCCGGTAACCCAGACGAATGATGGCAAAGTCGATGCCGTCTGCCGCCACCGCCTGCCAATCAATATTCTGCTGGTAAAAGGACACATCCACGCCCGTTTTGGCCTGGAGGCCGTCTTTTTCATAGGTCACCCGGCCCTTTTCATCCACAGAAAAGCTCTCCCGGTCATAGGGATTGCGGGGCATCCCTTCCATGGCCACCAGCGTCTGATCTCCATACTGGAATGTCTCCGGCTCCGGGGCCAATTCCTCTCTCAGCACCAGATACAAAGCCGAGCCCGCCAGCACAACGGCTACCACCGCCAGCACCAGTGCGGAGATTCCCAGCCAATTTCTGGCCTGCTTCCGCTCTCCGCCAGGCACATTGTCGTTCATATGGATTCCTCCTTCCCATGCTTCGACAATTTTCCCCATTATAACAGAGGCAGGGGGAAATAGCAATGGAAGAAACCGCCCTCCCGGCTTTCCGCCCTCCCGGCTTTCCAAAAAACCTGGGAGGGCGGTTGATATCCTTATTTTAACCCATTATCCGATGACCTGACGGGCCACATCCACGCTCTGCTTGGCGTCCTTGGCATAGAAGTCGGCACCGATCTGTTTGGCGTACTCCGCCGTAAGCACTGCGCCTCCTACCACTACTTTGCAGTTGAGGTTCGCCTTGCGCAGCAGGGCAATGGTCTGCTCCATGCTGTGCAGGGTGGTGGTCATCAGGGCGGACAGTCCCACCAGAGGTGCCTGGTACTTCTCCGCAGCCCGAACCACTTCCTCCGGGTCCACATCCTTTCCCAAGTCAATAACCGGATATCCGTAGTTTTCCAGCAGCACCTTGACAATGTTCTTGCCGATATCGTGAATGTCCCCCTTGACCGTAGCCAGCACAATGGGGGCCTTTTCCGTCCCTTCCGCCTGGGCCGGCATGGTCTGACGGATCACCTCAAAGGCGGCCTGGGCCGCCCCGGCGGACTGGATGAGCTGGGGCAGGAACACCTTTCCCGTTTCAAAGTCGGCCCCCACCTTGTCCAACGCCGGGATGAGGATGTCGTCTACAATGGCCATAGGGTCGGTGGTCTCCAACAATTTGCGGGTACACTCCCCCGCCTCACCCCGGAGGCCTGCCTCCACGATCTGGCTCAGACTCCGTTCCCCCGCGCCTGGAGCGGCGGCTTGCTGGCCCGCTCCAGCGGTAATAGAGGTGGAGATTGTGGCCCCACCGTAGGCGGCAATAAACTCCCGGGCCTCCTTGTCGATGTTCATCAGCAGATGGTAGCTGCGCACCGCCGCCATCATCTCTCCCATATTGGGGTTGATGATGGGCAGATCCAGCCCGCAGGTCATAGCCATGGTGAGGAAATTTTGGTTGATGAGTGGCCGGGCAGGCAGGCCAAAGGAGATGTTGGACACCCCCAGCACCGTCTTCAGTCCAAGCTCACTGTGGACCCGGCGCAGGGCCTCCAAGGTCTGGGCGGCTCCCTCCTGCTCAGCGGAGACGGTGAGGGTGAGGCAGTCGATGTACACATCCTCCCGCCGGATGCCATAGGACAGGGCCGTGTCCAAAATCCGCCGGGCAATGTCCATACGAGCCTGGGTGGTCTTGGGGATGCCCTTTTTGTCCAGGGTCAGTCCCACCACGGCGGCGCCGTATTTCTTCACTAGGGGGAAGATGGCCTCCATGGTCTCCTGATCCCCGTTCACAGAGTTGACGATTGCCTTGCCGCAGTAGACCCGCAGGGCCTTCTCCAGCACCTGGGGCCGGGTGGAGTCCAGCTGGAGGGGGGCATCGGTGACCCCCTGAAGGGCCTTGACCACCCGGACCATCATTTCTCCCTCGTCAATTTCTGGCAGGCCCACGTTCACGTCCAGAATGTCCGCCCCGGCCTCCATCTGTTCCAGTCCCTGGCCCAGCATAAAGTCCACATCCCCCCGGCGCAGGGCTTCTTTCATCAGCTTCTTGCCCGTGGGATTGATGCGCTCGCCAATGACCCGCACCCGGTCGATGGCCACCACGGTGTTGGGGCTGCACACGGCGGCGGGGACATGGCGGGGCTGCTCTAAAATGGTGCGCCCCTCCAGCGCCTTTTTCAGAAGGGCGATGTACTCCGGGGTAGTCCCACAGCAGCCCCCGTACAGCTTCACGCCCAGGTCTGTCAGCTCCGCCATGGCGGCGGCAAACTCCTCCGGGGTAATGTCATAGCCCGCGCCGCCCGGGTCGGGAAGCCCAGCATTGGGCTTGATGGAGATGGGCAGCGTAGTCCAGCGGCGCAGCTCCTCCACCAGCGGCGGCATCTCCTTGGGACCCAGGGAGCAGTTTACGCCGATCACATCCGCCCCCATCCCCTCCAGAGTCAGGGCGGCGGCGGCGGGGGAGTGACCCAGGAAAGTCCGCCCCCGCTCTTCATAGGTGAGGGAGACCATCACCGGCAGATCGCTGTTTTCTTTCACCGCCAGCAGGGCCGCCCGGCACTCTTGCAAATCGGTCATGGTCTCGATCATCACCAGGTCCGCCCCGGCCTTGGCCGCGGCGCGTACCTCCTGGGCGAAGATATCCACGGCCGTTTCAAAATCCAGGGAACCTGTGGGCTCCAGCAGCTGCCCAATGGGGCCCATATCCAGTGCAACCAGCGCCCGGCCGGCGGAGGCCTCCTTGGCCAGAGTGATAGAGGCGGGAATGACCTCCTCCACCGTCTTTCCCGTGCGGCGCAGCTTTTCCCGGTTTGCTCCGAAGGTGTTGGCGCACAGGATCTGGCTGCCCGCCTCTACATAAGAGCGGTGGATCTCCAGCACCCAGTCCGGATGTTCCAAAGCGGCCAGCTCCGGGTATTCCCCCAGCTTCAGCCCCTTGGCCTGGAGCATAGTGCCCATGCCTCCATCCAATAGAATGGGGCTGGAGTTTTTCAGCAGCGTATCAAGTTCCACAGTGTCCTCCCGCCTTTCGATACTGGCAGCCCTCCCGAGCGGGACAGCCCAGGCAGCTGCGGTGCATTGGTTCCAATTTATTTTCTGAGACGCCCAAAATGGCGGTCACTGATTTTCGTGGGGTGAGCAGGCAGCTCTCCGTGGCGCACAATCCCACCCGCCGGGGCGCATCCAGCAGCTCCAGCAGCTCCCCCTGGACTTGCAGGGGCAGATCTCCATAGCCGGGGCTATAGCGGTAGGGAAAGAAGCAGCCGGGGAATTTGCCCTGAAGCTCCAGCTCTATCTGGTCGCACAGCTCCTCCACCGCCGCGGAGGCGCAGCAGTCCAGGGCCAATGCCCGGCCCATGTCCCGCTGCTCACATCTGCGGATCAGAGCGTCCGTCTCCGCACCCAGAGTGGCGCAGAACACCACGGCCCGGCGGCAGCCAGCCAAATGGCTCTTCAAGTCCGTTCCGGGCAAAAGAAGTCCGCTCTCCAGCCGCACACCCTCGGCCTCATGGGTCAGGGCCACTTCCCGCCAGCTCCAGCGAGGCCGAACCACAGACAGCAGTTCTTTGGCACAGTCCTCCACCAGCGCCCGCAGCTCCCCGCCCGCCTTTTCCGGCGGGCAGCCCATGTACCGCAGCACCTCGCCGGCGTCTACATGGGATATTGTGACAGGCACAGCCATTACAGCAGGATGATCCCCGCATCCTCACAGGCCTTGATGTTGGCCTCGTCCCACAGGGAGGACTGGACTTCGCCGATGTGGGCCTTGCCCAGCAGCAGCATAGACACCCGGGACTGGCCAATGCCGCCGCCCATGGTCAGGGGCAGTTCCCCATTCAGAAGCAGCTTATGGAAGGGCAGCTCCCGGCGGTTTTCACACCCGGCCAGCTTCAGCTGCCGCGCCAGGCTCTCCTCATCCACCCGGATGCCCATGGAGGACAGCTCGAAGGAGCGCTGTCCCACGCTGTCCCACACCAGCAGGTCACCGTTCAGATCCCAGTCATCATAGTCGGGAGCCCGGCCGTCGTGGGGCTTGCCGGAGCGCAGCTTGCCGCCGATGCCCATAAGGAAGGTGGTGGGATGCTCCTTCACGTAGACGTGCTCCCGCTCCTTGGGGGTCAGGTCGGGGTACAGGTCCTCCAGCTCCTGAGAGGTGACAAAAGACACCTCGGTGGACAGCTGGGGCAGCACACACAGCTGGGGAAACACCGTGCGCAGGAAGCTCTGGGTATCGGCCAGAGCGCCCACAATGGAGCGGACTGTGGCCTTCAAAAACTCCGGGTTGCGCTCCTCCCGGGCAATGATCTTCTCCCAGTCCCACTGATCCACATAGGCGGAGTGGAGATTGTCCAGCTCCTCATCCCGGCGGATGGCGTTCATATCGGTGTAGAGGCCCTCTCCCACGTGGAACTGGTAGCGCTTGAGCGCCAGGCGCTTCCACTTGGCCAGGGAGTGGACGATGACCGCATCCCCCTCCACGCCGTTGATGTCAAAGGACACCGGCCGCTCCACGCCGTTGAGGTCGTCGTTGAGGCCGGAGGAAGCCGCAACAAACAGGGGCGCGGACACCCGGTGCAGGCGCAGCGCGCCGGAAAGCTTGTCGGCAAACAGGCGCTTTAAAAGGTCGATGGCCTTTTGGGTCTCGTAGATAGACAGCAGGGGGGTATAGCCCTGGGGCAGGCTGATTTCTTGCATATCAGACACTCCTTGTTCGTGTAATGACTCTTGTCCTTTCCCGCCGGGGCCAAATCCCATGGGGAAAGCTGCCCGTTGGCCCGTGCCTTTTTTCCTGGGCGGGGCGGGGCAATCCAATGAATAGTATTATACAAAATCCCGGCAAGAAACGCAACGGCGGCATTCTCATTTTGCGTGCCTTTCGCCGTTTTTCTTGCCAAAGTTCCGTCCCGCGAGTATAATGGGACAAAACCGGCCAGGCCGGATTGCAGAGGAGCTGCTTATGAAATTCATTTCCTGGAATGTAAACGGCCTGCGGGCCTGTATGAAAAAGGGGTTTCTGGATTTTTATCAACAGCAGGCCCCGGACTTTCTGTGCCTGCAGGAGACTAAGATGGAGCAGGGCCAGGCGGACGTCCCCTTGGGTGAGGGAATCCTGGAGTATTGGAACTCGGCGGAAAAAAAGGGCTATTCCGGCACCGCCGTTTTCACTCCCCATTCCCCTATAGCCGTAGCCTATGGGATGGAGAAAGATGTCCACGACCACGAGGGTCGGCTCATCACCCTGGAATATGAGCAATTTTATCTGGTCTGCTGCTACACCCCCAACGCCCAGGATGGGCTCAAACGGCTGGACTATCGTATGCAGTGGGAGGACGATCTGCGGGAGTACCTTATGTCCCTGGACAAGGTCAAGCCGGTCATTTACTGTGGGGACCTGAACGTGGCCCATGAGGAAATCGACCTGAAAAACCCCAAGACCAACCGCATGAACGCCGGGTTCTCCGACCAGGAGCGGGAAAAAATGACCGTTCTGCTCTCCTCCGGCTTTACCGATTCCTTCCGGTACCTCTACCCTGATGTGACCGGAGCCTACTCCTGGTGGTCCTATCGCTTTAACGCCAGGAAGAACAACGCCGGATGGCGCATTGACTATTTTATTGTATCTGACCGGCTCCGGGGCAACATCCGCCGGGCCGAAATTCTCAACACCATCGAAGGCAGTGACCACTGCCCGGTGCTGTTGGAACTGGAATTCTGAGTGTCCTATAACCCCGCGCGAACCCAACGCAGCGGGTCGCGTGGGGAGAGGAGACGCAAGGGAGCAAAATGAGCAATGCCGCACAGGCGTTGCGAATGACGCGGACTTTGCGGCGACGAAGCGGCCACTGTCCGGTGCTGTTGGAGCTGGAGTTCTGAGCATCCTTATTTACATTGTCAACAGGGAGGTAATTTCTATGAAACTTGCAGAATTATTTGGTAAGGGGAAAACTGTTTTCTCCTGTGAGGTATTTCCTCCAAAGAAAGACACCCCTGTGGACAGCATATACACCACACTGGACGGGTTAAAAGACATCCGCCCCGACTTTATCTCCGTCACCTACGGGGCCGGCGGCACCACAGTCAACCAGACCACCCGGGAGATCGCCTCCATCATAGAAAACCGCTATCACATCCCCGCTATGGCCCACCTCACCTGCGTGGCCGCAGGAAAAGAGGACGTGGATCAGCTCCTGGAGCAGTTGAAAGCGGACGGTGTGGAAAATATTCTGGCCCTCCGGGGAGACGTCAACCCCGACTATCCGCCCAAAACCGATTTCACCTATGCCAGCGACCTGGTCTCCTACATCCACTCCCGGGGGGATTTCGGCGTCTCCGCCGCCTGCTATCCGGAGGGGCATTTGGAGAGCCCCGACCTGGTCAGCGACATCCGCCACCTGAAAATGAAAGTGGATGCCGGCGCTCAGCACCTGGTCAGCCAGCTCTTCTTTGATAACGAAGACTTCTTCCGCTTTTTGGAGCGCTGCCGCATCGCCGGCATCAATGTCCCCATCGAGGCGGGCATTATGCCCGTGCTGTCCCAGGCCTCCATCCAGCGTATGGTGTCCATGTGCGGGGCCAGTATGCCCCGGAAGCTGACCCGGATCTTGGCCCGGTACGGCGATCACCCCGATGCCCTGCGGGAGGCCGGCATCGCCTACGCCATCGACCAGATCTCCGATCTCATTGCCGGCGGCGTGGACGGCATCCACCTGTACACCATGAATAATCCTGCCGTGGCCCGGCAAATCGCCGGCAGTATCGCTTCCATCCGCCGGGTCTGAGGTGTTTTTAAATTTTCATAAATTTTTAAGGAGTCTTTTGTCGTTTTTTCCCGTTCGATGTGGTAGAATACCACCGATATCTGGAAAAGGAGGCGTAGCACGCGCCTATGAAACGACGGATCGCTCTGCTGACAGCCGCCGTCCTGCTCTGTTTGGGGGGCGGCTTTTTCTTGTACCACACGGGCTTTTTTGCCGCCGCCACTTCCACTGAGGGGCTGCGCAGCTACATTGACCGCTTTGCCCCCTATTCCCACCTGTGCTTTTTCCTGGTACAGTTTCTCTGCGTGGTGCTGGCCCCCATCCCCAGCAACATCACTTCTGTGGCCGGAGGAGTCCTCTTCGGAACCTGGCCCTCATTTTTCCTCACCTACGCCGCGGTGATCTCCGGCTCCCTGCTGGTCTTTTCCCTGGCCAGGGGCCTGGGCCGGGACTTTGCCGACCGGCTGGTCAGCCGGAAGCTGTCGGAGAAATATCAATCTGTTTTGGAAACGAAGGCCCCCATCTTTCTGGCTCTGGCTTTTCTGTTCCCTTTCTTCCCCGATGATGTGCTGTGCATTCTGGCAGGTTTGACCCCGATCTCTCTGCGGCACTTTCTTGTCATCATGCTGCTCACCCGGCCCTGGGGGCTGCTGTTCTCCTGCGCTCTGGGCGGCTCCACCATCTCCCTGCCCCTGTGGGCCATGATCCCCATTGCCCTGGCCGGACTGGGGCTTTTCCTGCTGGGAATGCGCTATGGAAATCAGGTGGAAGCTGCGATCTTAGGCTGGTTTAAGAGACATCAAAAGCGGAAATAACTTTCTTTGGAGCGATCTTACCGTTCGCTCCAAACTTTTTTACTTTTTTTCCGTTTTCCTCTTTACAAACCGCTCACGGTGTGCTAATATATGTCCGTAATAAGAATTACTACTGTTAAGGAGAGGAGGCCGGCCATGGAGCGCGCCACACGATACAGTAAAAAGCGGGCGGATATGCTTACTTTGATTCAGTCTACGGACTGCCACCCCTCTGCGGAATGGGTTTATCAAAAGCTCAAGCCGACCCACCCCGACCTCAGCTTAGGGACGGTCTACCGCAACCTGATTTTCTTTCAAAACCACGGGCTCATCCAGAGCGTCGGGGTAGTACAGGGGCAGGAGCGGTTTGACGCAGTCACAAAACCTCACAGTCATTTCGTTTGCGAATGCTGCGGGTCCGTTCTGGATCTGCCCAAGATCTCCTTGGATCATGATCTGGACCAATCCGTCAGCCGGCAATATGGGCTTGCAGTTTCCAGGCATGAGCTCACCTTCCATGGGCTGTGCCCCGCCTGTGCCCAATCCAGTCAACCAGAATCCGTATTAAATTGAGGAGGAATTCAATTATGAAGAAGTTTGTTTGTACTGTTTGCGGTTACGTTCACGAGGGTGACACCCCCCCTGAGTTCTGCCCCCTGTGCAAGGCCCCCGCTTCCAAGTTCAAGGAGCAGGCCGGTGAGAAGACCTGGGCTGCCGAGCACGTGGTGGGCGTGGCCCAGGGCGTGGATGAGGAGATCATCAAGGGCCTGCGCATGAACTTCGAGGGCGAGTGCTCCGAGGTCGGTATGTACCTGGCCATGGCCCGCGTGGCTCACCGTGAGGGCTATCCCGAGATCGGCCTGTACTGGGAAAAGGCCGCTTACGAGGAGGCTGAGCACGCCGCCAAGTTTGCCGAACTGCTGGGCGAGGTGGTCACCGACTCCACCAAGAAGAACCTGGAGCTGCGTGTGGACGCCGAGAACGGCGCTACCGCCGGCAAGTTCGAGCTGGCCAAGAAGGCCAAGGAGCTGGGTCTGGACGCCATCCACGACACTGTGCACGAGATGGCTCGCGACGAGG
>CALWOP010000079.1 GCA_944383195.1 uncultured Oscillospiraceae bacterium | reverse complement strand
TCAGCAGAGAAGCAGAACCGCCCTGCCCAGTCGTAGACCTCAATGTGTCCTCTTACCCATACCATCGTATAATCCATCATTGCGTTTCCGCTCCCTTCTTCTTGTTATGGCCCTATGATACAAGAGAAAGTGTCCTATAAACCGGACTTTTTAAGCGGGAGTTGCGGGAATGGAAAAAAGGGGCTATGATGGTTGTGAGGAGGGATGGAAAATGGAACCGATTTTTTACACGGTCATGTCCATCAACGGCGACTACGCCCAGCTGCTGGGAGATCAGGGACAGGAGCACTCCATCACCATGTTCCTGCTGCCCGAGGGGACCACGGTGGGCAGCCGTCTGAAGCTGGAAGACTTTCAGTGGGAACTTGTATAAAAAATCCCTGTGCCAGAGGCACAGGGATTTTTTCAACGGTTAAAATTACTTGTTGCTGCGGCGCCAGATGTGCATCTTCTCCGCGTCCTGGATGAGTTGCTCCCGGAAATCGGGGTGGGCGATGGAGATGATGGCTTCGGCACGCTCCCAGGTGGACAGGCCCTTCAGGTTGATCATGCCGTACTCGGTGACGATATAGTGCACACAGGAGCGGGGATCGGTGCAGATGGAGCCGGGGGTCAGGGTGGGGACGATGCGGCTCTTCACGCTGCCGTCCTTGCCGGTGACGGTGGAGGACATACAGATGAAGCTCTTGCCGCCGTTGGACAAATAGGCGCCCATGGCGAAGTCCAGCTGGCCGCCGGTGCCGGAGATGTGCTTGGTGCCGGCGGACTCGGCATTCACCTGACCAAACAGATCCATGTCAATGGCGTTGTTGATGGAGATGAAGTTGTCGATCTGGGCAATGACCCGCACATCGTTGGTGTAATCCACGGGAGCGCCCATTACATCGGGGTTGCGGTTCACATAGTCATAGAGCTTCTGGGTGCCGGCGGCAAAGGCAAACACCTGACGGCCCTTATCCAGAGCCTTATGCCGTCCGGTGATCTTGCCGGCGGCGGCCATGTCCACAAAGCCGTCCACATACATCTCAGTGTGGACGGACAGGTCCTTCAGGTCGGACTGGGCGATCATGGCGCCGATGGTGTTGGGCATACCGCCGATGCCCAGCTGCAGGCAGGCGCCGTTGGGGATCTCAGGCACCACCAGGTTGGCCACGGCCCGGTCCACATCGGTGGGCTCTCCGCCGCCGCCCAGCTGGGCCACAGGGGGATTGTCCCCCTCCACCACATAGGCCACGTCCTTGATGTTGATCTCGGTGCCGGTGAGGCCGTAGACCCAGGGCATATTCTGGTTGACCTCCACGATGATGCACTTGGCACGGCTCATCAGGTCCGCCAGATGGGAGGCGGCCAGACCAAAGTTAAAGTTGCCGTGGGCGTCCATGGGGGTGGTCTGGAGCATTACCACGTCCACCGGGGCCAGGTGCTCCCGGTAGAACCGGGGCAGCTCAGAGTAGCGCATGGGGCCGAAGTAGCCCATGCCCTTGGAGATGATCTTCCGGTCGATGCCGCTGCAGTGCCAGGAGTGCCAGGTGAAGTGGTCGCCGGCGTCGTCGGCCTTGGCGATCTCGGGCATCCACATGGTGACGCCGCCCCGGACCTTCACATCGGTGAGATCATCCTTCCGGGCGGCCAGAGCCTTGTCCAGAGCAATGGGGTGGTTGGTGCACCAGGTGTAGTCCACCCAGTCGCCGGACTTGACTACCTTGACCGCATCTTCCGGGGTGGTCAGTTTCTGCTGATAGAGGGCCTGATAATCCATTTTTTTCTCCTCCAAGTCGTATCAATATGTGAGCGTCCAAGGGCTCAGCGTCCCAGGTCCAGATAATAGGGTTTCATCAAGCTGGGCTGTTCGGTGGAGTCCTTGGTCTGGGATCTCCTGGGTTCGGGGGGCATACCCCGGGGCCGGTCTCGCCGGCCGTGCTTGGCGCCGCCCTGTTTTTTGGGTGCGGGGGCGGGGGAGGGCCGTTCCCCTTTTGCGGGGGGGACGGAGCGGGCGGGTTTGGAAGACTGCCGGGGCTTGGATTTGCCGCCGCCCTGGCCCTTGGCCGTCTCCCCGGTGGGGAGCTGCTCCAGCTGGAGATGAGGCATAACGGGCTGGGCGGGAGATTTGGGCTTTTTGTGGCGGCTGTTCCGGCGTCTCTCCCGGGAATCTGCCGGGGTGGCCTGGGCCGGGGCAGCGGGCCGTCTGGGAGCCAACAGACGAGCGGTGGCGTCCATGATCACGTCGCTGTCCAGGGGATTGGGCCGGTAGAAGTCGGTGCGGGGCATGGAATCCCCGGTGTTCATCAGCGTACCGGACCGCACGCCCCGCTTAGGGGCGGGGCGCTGGACGGGGGCGGAGGGCTCAAGGTCAGAAGAGAATGTGGGCTGCTCATGGCCAGCGGCCTTTTTCCGGCGGCGGGACTTCTTTTTTGTCTGCTCGCCCTCACTGCTCTGCGGGGCCGGGGAGAGGGGAGAAGCTTCAGCCTGCCCACGGGCGGCCGCTTGGCGGGCCTGCTCCCGCTGCTGGCGCAGTTGACGGGCGGCCTGCCGGGCCTCGGCATCCTCCTCGTTGATGATCTTGCCGTTCTTATCCCGCTTGGGGGCCTCGAAGTTTGTCATGGGATAGGGATGGTCGGCAACCTGGGGAACGGGCTTGCCCAGGAGCTTTTCAATGTCCCGCAGCAAAGGCTTTTCGCTGAAATCGCAGAAGGCGATAGCCTCGCCTCCCTTACCCGCCCGGCCGGTGCGGCCAATGCGGTGGACATAGGTTTCCGGCACCTCCGGGAGGTTGTAGTTGAACACATGGGAAAGTGCCTCGATGTCCAGGCCGCGGGCGGCAATGTCGGTGGCCACCAGACAGCGGATGCGCCCGGCCTTGAAGTCGGACAGGGCCTGCTGACGGGCAGTCTGGCTCTTGTTGCCGTGGATGGCGGCGGCGGAGATGCCCAGCTTTCCCAAATCCCGGGCCACCTTGTTGGCCCCGTGCTTGGTGCGGGTAAACACCAGGGCGTTTTTTACGTGCTTGGCCTCCATGAGATAGGCCAAAAGGTTTGTCTTGTTGCCCTTGTCCACCAGATAGACCAGCTGGCGGATGGCCTCCACCGGGGAGGAAATGGGATTGACCGCCACTTTGACCGGGTCATGGAGCAGGGAGTTGACCAAGTCGGTGATCTCCGGGGGCATGGTGGCGGAGAAAAAGAGGGTCTGCTTCTCATTGGGCAGCCACTTAAGAATCTTCTTCACATCATGGATAAAGCCCATATCCAGCATCCGGTCGGCTTCGTCCAGTACAAAAATCTCCAGATGTTCCAGGGAGACGAACCCTTGCTGATACAGGTCCATCAGCCGACCCGGGGTGGCTACCAGAATGTCCACCCCTTTTTTCAGGGCTTCCACCTGGGGGGTCTGGCCCACGCCGCCGAAGATCACAGCGTGGCGCAGCTTCAGATATTTGCCATAGGCCTCAAAGCTCTCGCCGATCTGGATGGCCAGCTCCCGGGTGGGGGTGAGAATCAGGGCACGGATGGCCCGCTGTCCCCGGGGGGCGGCATCCAGCCGCTGAAGGATGGGGGTGGCAAAGGCACAGGTCTTTCCGGTGCCCGTCTGGGCGCAGCCCAGTACGTCCCGCCCGGCGAGGGCGGGGGGGATGGCCTTCTCCTGAATGGGAGAGGGCTTGGCGTAGCCCTGTTCGTCCAGGGCGCGCACAATGGGGGCGTTCAGCCCCAAATCACGAAATGTCATGGATTACTTCCTTTTCTCATTCGGCAAGGCTCACAAGCTTGCCGGCCCGCGCGGTTCCCTGCGGGCTGGGGTTGAAATGGCCAAAGAGAGCGCCTTGCAGCCGTCCCCGTCTCCAAAACGGCAAACAGCCTGTGCCTCAGGCCAGCAGGCCCTCCTGCCGCAGACGCTGCAAAACGATCTGGGCGGTTTGAGCCAGACTCTGCCCAGGGGGGCAGTCGATGATCAAATCGGCATATTTGTTGTAAAGGGGAGCGCGCGCTGCCATTACGTCCGCCAGCGTCTGACCGGGTTCCATGGCAATGCCCCGGGTGGACAGGTTCTGGATACGGTGCTGAAGCTCCTCCAGCTCCACCCGCAGGTAGACCACCGGGCCCAGCTGTCTGAGATGAGCCGCCGCCCGCTCCCGGCATACAGCGCTGCCTCCGGGGGCAATGACGTGTTTGTCACAGGAAAGCCCCAACACAGCCTGCTCCTCCGCATCCAGGAAAGCCGCCACCCCCCGGCGGTCAATAATATCCTGGAGCAGTGCGCCCTCCTGCCGCTGAATGACCAGATCCACATCCAGAAAGCCGTAGCCCAGGAATTTGGCCAGCAGGACGCCTACCGTACTTTTGCCGGAGCCCGGCATACCGATCAATGTGATATTCCCCACGAAATACTCCAACCTTTACATACAAATTCACATTATTATAGCACACATAGCGGGGAAAAGAAAGGGGGAACGGGTGGAAAAGCAGAGAGGGTCGGAGGAGAAGACGGAAAATTTTCAGGGAAAAAACCGCCGGAAGACAGATGACAAAGGGCACGGCAGATGCTACAATGGGCGGGAGAGGATGGGGAAAATGGATCTGGTATTGGCATTTTTTGTGTTTTTGGTGGGCGTGGCGGCTTGTATGAGCCTGGGGGCAAGCTTGTCCTGGGCGCTGCTGGCGGGGTTTTTCTGCTTTTTCCTAGTGGGACTTCACCGGGGCTTTTCAGCCCGAGAGATGGCTCGTATGGCCGCGGAGGGAATGAAGACGGCCCAGAAAGTGCTTGGCATTCTGCTGCTCATCGGCCTGCTTACCGCCCTGTGGCGCGCCAGCGGCACGGTGGCTTTTTTTGTCCGGGCGGGGGTCTCATTTATCACACCCAATACCTTCCTGCAGGTGGCGTTTTTGCTGCCGGCGCTGTTTAGCATGGCCTTTGGCAGCTCCTTTGGCGTGGTGGGAACGGCGGGCGTGATCTTAATGACCATTGCCCGCAGCGGCGGCGCGGATCTTCTGGCAACAGGCGGCGCGGTGATGTCGGGGATCTATGTGGGAGAGCGGCTCTCGCCCGCATCCTCTGCCGCAGCGGTGACTGCGGCGGTGGCGGGGGTAGACGACCGGGCGTTCCGCAGCCGTATGTGGCGGGATACGCCGCTGCCCTTTTTGATCACCCTGATACTCTATGGGATCTTGTCCCAGCGTTATCCCATCCAGCAAGTGGATACCCAGATCATGGACGCGCTGTCCACCGGCTTTCAGCTGAGCTGGCCTGTGATCTTGCCTGCGGCGGCGCTGCTGGCGCTTCCCTGGCTGAAAATCAGCGCCATACATTCCATCATGATCAGCTGTGTGCTTTCTGCCGGGTGTGCCCTGTTTCTGCAGCACATGGAGCTGGGACAGCTGCTGTGGGCCTGTGTGGCGGGGTATCAGGCCGACCAGCCGGAGCTGCGGGATATTTTGTCCGGCGGAGGACTGCGTTCCATGCTGGATGTGGTCATCATTGTCATTTTGTCCTGTGCCTATTCCGGAATGTTCAGTGGGACCGGCTTTTTGGAGCCGGTGACGGACCAGGTGGAGGGACTGTCAAAGCGAATTGGGCTGTTTGCCACCCATATTCTGCTGGCCTTCGGCACCTGTATGCTCTTCTGCAATCAGACGGTGGGCACGGTGCTCAGCGCCCAGCTGACTCAGGAAGAATACCGGCGCAGAAATCTGCCCGCCATGGAAATGGCGGCGAATATCGGCAACTCTGTCATCAATCTGGCCGGGCTGGTGCCCTGGGCCATTGCCTGCAGCGTCCCTCTGACCACCATGGGGGTGGGATTGGCGGCGCTGCCGCTGGCGTTCTATCTTTATCTTCTGCCGGCGTGCTGCTGGGCGGGCGAGGTATGGAGAAACCGGAGAAAGCAAACCGTTTCCCCTGCGGCGGGAGAGGGAGGAGCGCAATAAGGACTGCATTTAAAAGAATAGAAATAAAATATGGTTGAGTTTTCCCAAAGAAAGGTGTATACTTTACGCTAATTCCCACCGGGACGGGCCCGGGTACGGCCCTGCCAAACAGAAGCGGGGCCACGGAACAAAGGAGAAGCATATGAACTTCCGTATTGTGAGCGACAGTTCCTGTGATCTGGGGCGGGAGCGCTGCCAGGAGCTTGACGTGGAGTTGGTATCCTTCTATGCCGCGTTGGGGGACGAGACCTATTATCGTGAGGAGCGGGACATCTCCACCGGGGAGTTCTACCGGCGGATGGCGGCTATGCCAGGTGTATTTCCCAAAACCTCCATGCCAACGGTGGAGGATTATCTTCAAGCCTTTTCTTCGGCGGCAAGACAGGCCGTCCCCATCTTATGCATCTGTCTGAACAGCCGGTTCAGCGGTTCCTATCAGACGGCCAGAAACGCCGCCGAGAAACTGCGGGAGGAGCTGCCCCAGGCCAGGGTCCATGTGATGGATTCCCGCCTGGCCACGGTGCTCCAAGGTCTTCTGGTGGAGGAGGCCGTGCGGCTGCGGGATCTGGGCCTGGAGCTGGAGGAGGCCGTCGCCGCCCTGGAGCGGCTGCCCCAAAGCGGGCGGATCTTCTTTACCACGGACGACCTGGAGTATTTGCGTCACGGGGGAAGAATTGGAAAAGCGGCAGCTACCACGGGGACACTGCTCCAGGTGAAGCCCCTCATTGGCTATGAAAACGGAGAGCTGGTGACGGACGGCATTGCCCAGGGGCGGAAGAAGTCGCTCGTGAGGGTGCGGGAACTCTTTTTCCGGTATGTGGAACAGAAAAAGCTGGATTTGGGCCAGTACCGTGTGGCTACGGGCTTTGGCCTGGACCGGGAGGAGCACCGGGACTTTTCCCAGCAGGTTTATCAGGGTCTGCTGGAGCGGGGCTGTGACCGGCCGGAGGTCAAGATCCCATATCAAATCGGCATTACCATCGGCGTCCATACAGGCCCTACCCCCATCGGCGTGGGGCTGCTGCGCAAGGCGATGGTTTGAGGAGGAACAAAACGATGAAAAAACTGATGATGCTTGCCCTGGCTGCGGCTGTAGGTATGTTTGTGCTGACGGGCTGCGGCGGGGGAAAGGACACAAAGTCCTATACCACCGACTTGGTGAGCGCCATGGCGGAAGCCGGGGCCTTTTCTGAGTCCTTGGAGGAGCTGGACGGGGACACGGCCTTTGCCCTTTACAAGCTGGAGGGGTATGGCCTGACCCGGGAGGATCTGACAGACTGCGCGGTGCTGCGCTCCGCGGGAGCTACCTGTGAGGAGGGCGCTGTGCTGGTGCTGTCTGACTCCGACCAGGCGGCGAAAGCCCTGGAGGCCATGCAGGCCTATGTCCAGGCCCAGATCTCCGCCAATGAGAGCTACCGTCCCGCTGAGATTCCCAAGCTGGAGGGGGCCATTGTGGAGCAGCGGGGCTCCTCCGTGCTGCTGGTAGTGGCCAACGATTTGGACGCCGCCAAGAGCGTTATCCCGGAATAAGAAAATCCCGTTCCCAACCAAAACTGGCTGGGAACGGGATTTTTATTTGATCTTAGCAGAAGGAGCAGGGCTCCTCCACAGTGACCGTGTACTTTTCCAGCAGGGCCACCGGATGGTAGGACAGCTTGCTGGTGCGCAGACCGGGGTCGCCGGTGTCGTCTTCCCGGTTGATAAACGATACGCCCTCATGGGCAAAGCGCTGGGCAAACTGGGCCACCAACATCTGATAGCAGCCCTCGTAGTCCCGGTCCGCTTTCTCGATGTGGGTGAACAGGGTGTCTCCGATGATCTCACCCAGGGAGAAGCCCACGATCTCCCCGTCCACCAGGAGCATTCCGCCCAGCAGGTCGTAGGCCTGATAGTTGTCCAGCACCTCGTGGGTCTTGGCGATGTCCTCCTGGAAGGTGGCGGCGGCCTTGTCCCACCGGCTGGCGTAGCGGTCCAAAAATGCCTTGACCTGGGGAATGTCATCCTGCTCAATGGGGCGGAACAGCCAGTTTCCATAGGTTTTCAGGAATTTGTTCACATGGTTGCGCTGGCCGCTGAGCTTTTTGCCCCGGAAGTATTTCAGATCCTCCGCCCGATACAGGTAGTCAAAGTTGTTCCGCTCGGCAATGGCGGCGCTGTTGGGGAAAAATTCCTGGAGCCGCTCCAACTCGTCCTTGGGGACGGGGTAAAAAGCAATGGGCATATTTCTCCGGCAGCAGTAGGCGGCGATCTGGGTATAGTGTTCCCAGCGCCCGCCCCCCAGGGGGAGGGTAAACGTCTCGCCAAGGCCGGGGTAGAGCACCTTGAAGTAGAGCGAGCCGTCATAAATGGCCCATTCCGTTCGATACAGATCCCGCCATATAAATACAGTGCCGGGGGTGGTGTCGCAGATACGGCTGCCGCTGTATCCGAAAAACTGCCGCAGCTTGGGCAGGTCCTCCAGCTGCAGGGGATGAAACTCTAACATAAATTCAAATCCTTGTTTCCGGGCCGGACGGGGAGCGATGGCTCCGGCGTTGGCCCTGTTTTTTCGCGTCTTTTTATAGTATATCGGTTATGCGGCCAAAATACCATCCCGTTACGCCGTCTTTTTTACACAAATAACCGTGTTTGGTTTGCCAAACCACGGTGAGGCGGTCGCCCGGGGTGACGGGGAGACGGTAATCTGTGGAGTCTTCGCACCACAGCCCCTGGGGGCCTTGGCGGAGATAGGCGTTGAGAATCCACAGCTCCCGGCCTGTTTCCAGGTGGCGGCACAGGGACAGCTCTTCCCCCGGCTCCAGCAGCTCCAGGGCGGAACGGCCCCAGCGGATGTTCACGCTGTCCCGGCTGGGGGTCTGGGAATCCAGGGCGATGCCTGTGGGCAGGCCGTCCCAGGCGGTCCAGGAAAATTCCTGGGAATCGGGAGAGGGGAGGATCAGGGCGTTGAGCTGCCCATCCACTTTCAGTACACAGCCCCCGTCAATGGAGGCGATCTTCCGGTGGGGGAGGATGATGGGGGCGGCGGAGGGGATGTGAGAGTCATAGAGGGTCACCGGCCAGTGGCCCACCACCACCCACTTGTCAAAGGAATGGCCCTGAGAGAGAAAATCGTCGTTTTTCATGCAGCGCCAGCGGTCCAGTTCCTCCATGCGGGACAGGGAGGGGACGCCGCCATGCACAAAGACCAGCCTGTCTGTTTCCAGGATGGTGGGCAGAGACTTGAGCCAGGCCCACTCCTCGGGAAAAGCTGTGCGCAGATCGGCGCGCAGCCGGGGCAGGTCCTCCAGTTGCTCAAAGCCCCCCTCCCGGGCCAGCTGGCGGATGGTGGATTCCGGGTGCTGGGGGAGGTAGGAGGAGAAAAAGCGCTGGTCCAGTGCATCCGTCTCAAAAAAATTCAGCACCAGCCCGTCACAGTTGCCGCACAGGGGATAGAGGGTATGGGTGCGGGAGAGGGCCATCAGATGGCGAAGCAGGGCCAGGCTGTCCCGACCCTTTTCAATCATATCCCCCACCAGAATGAGACTGTCCTGGGGAGTCAGGGCGATTTTTTCCATCAGCGAGGAGAAAAAGGGGAGGTTTCCGTGAATGTCGCTGACAGCAATGACCCGCCCGCAGGCAGCAAGTTTGGGCCGAATGATGACAGGCCGCCGGTCCAAAGCGATTCCCCCTTTCCCGGTGACAGACGAGGCTGGTTACGTACAGAAAATCATACCACAGGCAGGGGGAACAATGCAAGAGAGATTAGAGCCCCCTTGGCAGAGACTGCCAAGGGGGCAACATCACAATGATAGAAGCTTAGCCGAAGTAGCGCTTCAGCAGGCCCTCGAAAGCCTTGCCGTGGCGGGCCTCGTCGCGAGCCATCTCGTGCACGGTGTCGTGGATGGCGTCCAGACCCAGCTCCTTGGCCTTCTTGGCCAGCTCAAACTTGCCGGCGGTAGCGCCGTTCTCGGCATCCACACGCAGCTCCAGGTTCTTCTTG
>CALWOP010000078.1 GCA_944383195.1 uncultured Oscillospiraceae bacterium | reverse complement strand
CCGATGGTGGAGGAGGCAATGCCGATGATGGTGAGGAACACAGGGATGATGGCCACGCGGGCTTTTCCCTTAAAGACCTTCAGCATGGCGGCTACCAGGCCGTTGAAAGCGCCGCTGGAAATGATGATGCTGATGGAGGCGTAGGCGATGAACACGAAGAAGATAACGCCGCCGGCCTCCATAAAGCCTTCATAAATGGCGCGGAACATATCAAACAGTCCCACAGGGCTTGCCTCTACAGGGTGATAAGTACCCGCCACGACCACGGTTTTTCCGGTGGCCTCATTGACCACCCGGTCAAAGGAACCTGTGGGCAGGACCCAGGTCATCAGGGTGCAGACCACAATGATCAGGAACAACAGGCCATAGATGTGGGGTAAGCCCATCTTTTTCCGTTTCTCAAGGGTAGTTGGTTTGCTCATGAAAATTCCTCCTTTATCACACAGTTATCACACAATTAAAGTTTCTGGGACTTGGCGCTCTGGTAAGACTCCAGCACCGCCTGCCGGAACGCACTGTCCGTCAGGGTGCGCAGAGTCATTCGGGCAATGAGATTGGCACCGTCGGCAATCGCCTGGTGCGCAGCAGGCTTGCAGGTCTCATCCCGAAACTCCGGGGTGTGCAGGGCATAGAAGGTGTCGGAGATGGAGAGCATGGGCTGGATGGCAGGGCAGCGGTAGCTCACGTTGCCCATATCCGAGGAGCCGTTGGGGGTCTGAACGTCCCCGGTGGGAAGCCCCATCTCCTCCAGGATGGAGCGTACCTCCTGCTCCAGGGCAGGGACCCGAACCATGTCGTCAAAGCCGTCGAAGCCCTCGGTGAAGGAGACCTCACAGTCCAGCGCCATGGCAGCACCTTGGGCGCACTTTTTCACCACTTCATCCATCTGGGCCAGCTTTCCGGCGGAATCGGTACGGAACTCCATGCGGACTTCCGACCGGGCAGGCAGGATGTTGGGATAAACTCCGCCGTCCGTGATCACGCCGTTGACATGGATGTCGGGGGTAAAGCACTCCCGGCGCGCGTCGATCAGGTCCAGGAATTTTCGGGCGGCAGCCAGGGCATTATGTCCCTTCCAGGGGGCGGCCACCGCATGGGCCTCCTGGCCCTTAAACTCCACTAAGTAGCATTTCAGGCCCAGCAGATCCATATTGGCCAAGCTCTTTCCGCCGCTCCAGCTGTGGATCATGATGGCCAGGGACATCTCATCAAAGGCGCCCTGAGCAGCCATGGGGACCTTTGCGCCGTTCTCCTCCTCGGCCGGAGTACCGAAAATATACAGTTTGCCATGGAAGAGGTCCTTTAAATCAGCCAACGCCAGCGCGGCCAGCATGGACATGGAGCCATGCACATTGTGTCCACAGGCGTGTCCCAGTCCAGGCAGCGCGTCATACTCCACCAGGATGGCGGCAGAGGGCCCGTCACCGTTCTCCAACACAGCACGGAAGGCGGTTGGAATACCTAAATAGGGGTAATCCACCTGATATCCGGCCTGAGAAAGCATATCCGCCATGATTTTGCTGGTGCGGAATTCCTGGCCGGGAGACTCCGGATGGGCATATAAATCATCGCTGAGCGCAATGGCCGCAGCGCGTTGCTGTTCAACTGACTGGGTAATACGGGCGAGAATTTCCTCCATAAATGACGGCCTCCCATCGCACTAATTAAGGTACGCTAAAAGTACAATACTTTATTTAGTATAATACTATGCCAGAAGAATAGTGTCAACAAAGAGTTCCCCGGTATAAGTACAGAAAAGAAACCGCCATTTTTGTGCAAATACTACAACTAAATCACGATTTAGCGAGCTAAATTACCGTATCACCTGTATTCTTTTAAGCAAAATAAAAAAAAGACTCAGAGAACACGATTCAATCCATCGGTTCCCTGAATCTTTTTAAGAAAATGCTCTGGTGTTTTTGCACAAGCAGAAAAAAACAGGCTAATGGTCCAAAAAAATGCGGTGCAGGTTCTGGGGCCGGCCCTTGTTGCCGATCCGCCGCTGACCCACGATCTCCGCATATCCGTTGGCGGTCAGCGCACTGAGCACCCGATTGGCCACCCGCAGCGAAAACCCCTCGTTGCGGATAAGCGCTTCGGACGTGAGGATATCAGTGCGCTCCGTCTTCATGGCGGAGATGACACGATACACAGTCTCCGCGGAGAGATGGCAGCGGTTTGCCACCTGGGACACATGATCGGCTGAGATGCCCGTTTTCGCCGGGGCCGCTCCGGCGCTTATGGGTAAGGAGTGGATGGTCTCCTGCTCGTCAAGATAAATGCAGACCTCCTGCTCCAGGCGGGTACGGTAATCCTGGGCCTGCATGGCATGGCTGCGGGCGGCGCTCAGGTCTTCCCCGCTGCCTAAACTGACATAGCCCTGAAAGCCCACTTCTTCTCCCAAAAGCAAGGGCAGGTCACAGCAGGTAAACTGCTTGGTCAGATTGCCCAGCTGTTCCACCGTCAAATAAAGCTCCACATCGGCCAGGTCATCTTTCAGCACCGGCTCGATCTGGTGCCGGCGGCAGTATTCCACCAGACTGCTTTTCAAGGACAGCAGCTCCAGGCCATGATTGGGGGTAAATTGCCGGAACAGCAGGTCATATTTGGGACTGATCCGAATAACGGCGGACTGATTGCGCCGCAGGGTTTCGGTCTGGATCTTCTTCACGCACTGGTCCAGGGATTGGGCAATGGCATTTCGGCTGGGGTATGAGTAGTAACACTCTACCGCCTCCCCCGCCAGCCCCTGGACCACACTGTTATAGTTGGTGATCACCACATCCAGCTTGCCCTCCCGGCAGCGGCGCCGGTAGTCGGCCACCAGAAGCACCTCCTGCTGGTCCAGCTCCTCCGTGGTCATCCCCATAAAATGCCGGTCGTGCTCCTCGATCAGTTCGGGCAGTCGGTCATCCTCCAGCACCTGGATCAGCGGCATATTCTCATCCAAAAAGTCGATGCCGATGCGGGACGGAGCATAGGACTGACGTTTGAGCAGCAGAGCCAGCAAAATCCGGTAGGTATTGGCCAAATAGCTCACGATCCGGTCCTTGATGGCATACGGTGGGGTGTCCACCTCCCAGAGGGCGGCCAAGGGCAGAGGGCCGCTGACAAAGAAAGCATCGTAATAGGGCTTATTCTCCAAAAACAGCTGCTGCATCTCTTTCAGCGTTGTATAGCAAAAGTACGTCAGCTGGTGTCCTTCCCAGGTGTCGCCAATGGTACGCTGACAGTAGTGATAGAAATGTTCCTGCAACAAAAACGCGATTTTTTTCTGCATAAACCAAGCGATGGGCCAAAAGCCCGCCTTTCTTTGAGTGTATTTTCCTATATTGTAGAATAGCGCCCCAGGTTTTTCAACCCCTGGCAGCAACATTGTTGCGCATAACGGCGCACTTTTCACATATTTTGCCACCTGCGAGGGCAAATCTTTATTCAGAAGGACTTTTCCCGAAAACTGAGCCAAGCCCCCCGGACCTTATGGTCCGGGGGGCTTGGCTGTCAAAGAAGGAGAGGGAAGAAAAGGATTGATCAGACCTCAAACATCAGATCTCCATAGGTGGGGACGGGCCAAATATCTTTGTCCACCAGCAGTTCCAGCTCATCCACGGGGATGCGCAGCGCGTTCATGGCCGGTACGATCTGGTCATGGTAGGCGTGGGCGATCTCGGCGATCTCATCCATGGCATCCACTTTGGCGGAGCGAATGCTCAGCTCCTCCAAAGCCCCGCTGGCCTGGGCAAGCAGGCGGCTGACCTTGGCCAGCAGGTTTTTCTGCACACTCAGATCGGCCTGGGGGCAAGCTGCGGACACCGCGGCAATAGACTCTCCCAGCCGGGTGGTGTAGGTAATGGCGGCGGGGATGTAATGTTTGGAGGCCATGTGGATCATGGTGCGCGCCTCAATGCGCAGCACCTTGGCATAGGTCTCGTAGCGGATCTCCGCCCGGGCCTCCAGTTCCGATTTGGTGTAGATGCCAAACTTTTCATAGAGCGCCACCGTGTCCTCACGTACCAAAGCAGGCACCGCGTCCACCAGAGAGCGCAGGTTGGGCAGCCCGCGCTTTTCCGCCTCGGCCACCCACTCATCGGAGTAGCCGTTCCCGTTAAAGACGATACGCCGGTGCTCTGTCATCCAGTCATGGATAAGGCCGGTGCAGGCGGCGTTGAAGTCCTCTGCCTTTTCCAAAATATCGGCGGCCTCGCACAGGGACTGGGCCACAATGGCGTTGAGCGTAATATTGGCATCGGCAATGGTGTCCGACGAGCCCACCATACGAAACTCAAATTTGTTGCCGGTAAAGGCGAAGGGGGAGGTCCGGTTGCGATCGGTGGTATCCTTGAGAATGACGGGGACGGAGGCCACGCCCGAGTCCAGCTTCCCCGCTGCCAGTATCTGGATGGAGGCGGCGTTGGAGACGATCTGATCCACCACATATTCCAGCTGGTCGCCCAGGAAGATGGAAATGATGGCGGGAGGGGCCTCCTGGGCCCCCAGACGGTGCTCGTTGCCCACACAGGAAGCCGAGCAGCGCAGAAGTTCCGCGTGCCGGTCCACTGCCCGCAGGATACAGGCCAGCACCAGCAGGAACTGGAGGTTTTCGTTGGGAGTGTCGCCCGGGTCCAGCAGGTTTTCTCCAGTGTCAGTGGAAATGGACCAGTTGTTGTGCTTGCCTGAGCCGTTTACCCCAGCAAAGGGCTTCTCATGGAGCAAGCACACCAGCCCGTGGCGGGTAGCTACCCGCTTCATGGTTTCCATGGTCAGCTGGTTCTGATCCACCGCCAGGTTGCAGGCAGTATAGATGGGGGCCAGCTCATGCTGGGCGGGGGCTACCTCGTTGTGCTGGGTGGTGGCGGGGATGCCCAGCTTCCACAACTCCTGGTTCAGATCGGCCATAAACGCACCCACCCGCTCCCGGATCACACCGAAATACTGATCGTCCAGCTCCTGCCCCTTGGGGGCGGGGGCGCCGAACAGGGTACGCCCGGTATAGATGAGATCCCGGCGCTTTAAGTACTTCTCCCGGTCCACCAGGAAGTATTCCTGCTCGGGACCTACACAGGGGGTCACTTTCTTGGCCTGGGTATTGCCGAACAGGCGGAGGATACGCAGCGCCTGGGCACTGATAGCCTCCATGGAGCGAAGCAGCGGGGTCTTCTTGTCCAGGGCCTCTCCATGGTAGGAGATAAAAATGGTGGGGATACAAAGGATGGTGCCGCAGGACATCTCCTTGACAAAGGCGGGGGAGGTCATGTCCCAGGCGGTGTAGCCACGGGCGTAATGGGTGGCGCGCAGGCCGCCGGAGGGGAAGGAGGAGGCGTCCGGCTCGCCCATAATGAGCTGCTTTCCGGTGAGCTGAAGCAGCGTTTTGCTGTCCTGGGGGGCGGTGAGGAAGCTGTCGTGCTTCTCGGCGGTCACGCCGGTGAGCGGCTGGAACCAGTGGGTATAGTGGGTGGCGCCCTTTTCCACTGCCCAATCCTTCATAGCGTTGGCCACGATATCCGCTGTCGCCATGGAGATGTTTCCCCCGTGGTTCATCACCTCAACCACTTCATCATAGACCTTTTTCGGAAGGCGCTGGCGCATAACAGCCAGGCTGAACACATTGGTGCCGAAAATTTCAGAAATGTTGACGCTCATAGACTTCCAGTCCTTTCCTTTGGCTTGGCCGAAACGTAAAAAGAGGCAATGGTGCCCATTGTGGACCCCATTGCCTCACATTACATCTCGCAGATATTGATTCAGAAAAGCTGAACCAAATCTTCTGGCACTACGATAGCGCATTAAACAGCAAAAATCAAGGGAGAATTTTGCCTAAACTTCTCCGGCCAGCCGGCCTGATTTCTGAATGATCCGTCAGTTCCCGCCTGCGCCGCAAGCTGCCTTACGCCTCTCCATCCGCCGGGTACAGGGTGTCGTAGGAAACTGTGTGGGTCTTGAGATACTCCAGCCACTGCTCACAATAGTTCTTGCGCAGGTGGACTCCATCCTTGCTGGCGTCCCGGGGCAGCTGACCGTTTTCGTCGGCAAACTCCGTGTACAGATCCAAAAACGCTACCTGCTTCTCCTCCGCGGCTTTTTTCATCAGGTCGTTATAGATCCGAAGATGGTCATTTTTCAAATAGTCTGCGCCGCCGGTTTCCGCAATCACATCCTCATTGAGGGGGATCAGACCCTGTATGTAAATGACCGCGTTGGGCTGGCTCTCACGGATCAGGTCGATGGCCTGGCAGTAGGCATCGTAAAAGCCCTGATCGTCGTAATAGCCCAGCTCATTCACGCCCAGAGACAGGTATACTTTCTCATATTGCTTCAGGGCCAGCGCTTCCAGCAGGGTATATTGATTCTGGTCGATGGTGATGGCTTTCTTCTCGGCCAGCTTAAAAATGGAAAGGCCGTTGGATGTCAGATTCTCTCCGCAGCCGATCCCGCTGTAGATCAGGAACCCGTCGGTACGGGAGTCTCCGATAAAGGCGGCGTTCTCAAAGTAAGAATTGTCCACCGCCTCGCTCTCCGGTACGGGCTGGGAAAAATCATATGCCGACTGCGCCGGAGCAGGCTGGGCCGACGCGGACTGGTCCGCGTCCGGCTGCTTCATCTCCGGCGGCTCCGGCTTTGGTCCCTGCTCCTCCTCAGTCTCGGGAGGTACGGGCGTGCGCTCACTCAGGTTGGTATGGTCTTCCGAGGGGCTGGCTGGGGGTTCTTCGCTCACTGCGCCTCCCCCGCAGCCGGAAAGCAGAATAGCAAGGGCTAAGCTGGAAATGAAAAGCTGAATGGTTCTTTTTCTCATGGGTGTTCCTCCAAAGGGTCGGTTCATAAATCGTTGTTATGGGTGATACTGAAGCTGCTCATACAGTTCGGGCGTGGCCAGCGTAAAGCTGGGGCTTCCCATACTTCCCGGCGCCACTTCATATTTGTCAAAGGGAATGACAATATTTCCCTGGCTGTTGAAGTAAAAATCCTGATTGGGGTCAATGGCATCAAAGAAATAGCTGCCAAGCTGTGTGCTCCCCTCCAGCCAGTAATATTCCCCTTCGTCCGCTTCCATCCGCTGGCGCATCTGGGTTTTGAGCTCCTCACTGATGACGCTGATATAGTCATAGTCCTCCGGAAACAGGTCGGACAGCCGTTTGCGCTCTCCGCTGGGCACATCAATGTGATAGTAGCGCTCCTGATGGTTGCCGGAAGCCATAATGAGGTCGGAATTGATCCGAAGGGTAAACCAGTTTTCCGTATTGGTCACCACCTCCCAGGTGACGTCCAGGGTATAATAGCCATCGCTCTGGACCGTCTGCTCATAGTCCGCAATGAGCTGGTCAACATAGGCCTCCACTTCTTCGTTGATCTCCTGAGCGCCGGTGCCGCTGCCCTGCTGGGAGATCTGGGGGGCGGCAATGGAGACATGGTTTTTCCCTTCCTCCTGCTCATAGGTGCGCACCGTGATCACCTGGAACAGCGGGCCCACCAGCGGCAGGCTGGCCATGGTATCTGCCATTGCCGCGCTGGAATTGGGCAGAATAAACGCCAGCGCCACCACAGCCGCGGACACGCCTCCTAAATATCGTCTCCAGATATGGGGGCGGGTGCGTCTGGCGGGGAGATGGCTCAGCGTCTCCTCCACCCGGCGGCTGAATTCTTCCGGAACCGGAACATCCTCCTGTCGGGCTTTTTGCCGCAGCTTGTCGTCAAGATTCACGTTGATCCCTCCAATAGAATCCTAAGGTGCTTTCTGGCCCTGGATAGCCGGGTCTTCACATTGGCCTCTGTAATGCCCAGGATCGTCCCGATCTCTTTTCCGCTGAATCCGTCGTAATAATAGAGAACCACCACAGCTCTCAGCTGTTGGTTCAAGCCGCATACAGCCTGCCAAAGCTGCAGGTTCTCTTCTCCGCCGGACACCGCGGGGAGATGGGAAATTTCATCCAAGGATACCACTTTTTTTCTTCTTCGGAGAATCGCATAACACTCGTTGGTCAAGATTCGCATGAGCCATGGCCGAAAAGACTCTTTCCGGCGCAAGGTAGGGAGCTTCTGATACGCGGTCAAAATTGCCTCCTGTGCTGCATCCGCCGCATCCTCGGAGTTGCCCAGAATCCCCATGGCCAGCCGGTACATGGCTTTTTCCTGTTCCTGCACCTGGTCGGTAAACCATTGCAACTCCTCCAAAAATCTCCCTCCTTTCCATGCTCTTTCTCTCCTCCATTGTCCATCAATTCTCCGTTTGGTGTGCACCTCTATAAGTATAAGAGGGTTCTTCCGGCGAAAAGGTGACAGGGGGATCAAAAAATTTTTATGTTCTTTTCTCAGCCTCTGGGAACACCGTGTTTTTAACATATAACGGATTGATATAATCGCCGGCAGAGGTCGTCCCTGCCTGCTGTTTGGGTACAGGTCTCATCCGCCGCGCTTATTTTGCAGGCGTTTTTCTCCCCGTCTTTTTCCCGCCATAAGGTGGGGAAGCAAAATCCGCAGCACCGTGGAGGAGAGCATGGCCCCGATGGCCAGCGCCGCCGCCACGCCAAAGGTGTGCAGCAGGGTGGAAAGGAACAGATCAGTCTGGCCGTCCACACAGTAGCGCATGGCGTTGTAGATGCCCGCTCCCGGCACCAGGGGCAGCAGCGCCACCTGAAGATATCCCGTCACCGGGCAGCGTCGCACCCGGGCCATCATCTCAGAATAGATGGCAATGATCACCGCAGCGAAAAAGGCTGGGATCACATCTCCGCCCGCCAGGCGCTGGACCAACAGATAAGCCAGCCACCCCAGGGCCCCGCCGAAGCCGCAGATCAGCACGCCGAAACCGTGGATATTAAATACCAAACCGAACCCCACACAGGCGATAAAGGACCACAGGCAGGGCAGCAGCATAGCACGCAACAGTTCCATCTTCTGCCCTCACATTCCTATCGCCAGGGACAAAATCACACCCAGAGAGATGGCCGCGGCGGTCAAAATGGCCTCCGCAGTCCGGTTAATCCCGGAAATGATGTCCCCATTGACGATTTCCCGCATGGCGTTGGTCAGCGCCATCCCCGGCACCAGAACCATCAATGTGCCGATGGTAATATAGTTCAAATTGACTCCAACGCCCAGGTCGGTGAGCAGCAAAGCCAGCAGCGAGGCGATGGCCGCCCCGATGAGGGTTTGGAAAAAGCCCACCACCCGCAGGGGTTTGCTGAGGTACAAAATCCACAGGCCCACCCCCAGGCCGCACAGGCCGGCACTGAGCATATCCCGAAGATTGCCCCCAAAAAACGCCGCAAAAAAGGCGGCCGCCACCACATATCCCATGAGCAGCACCCAGGTGGGGTGGGCCCGGTGCCCTTCGCCCAGGCGGCGGACCTGTTCCTTGGCCTGCTCCAGGGGCGGGACCTCCCGGCACAGCCGGCGGCACAGGTCATTGCAGGCCTCCAGCAATTCAATATCCGTCCCGTGGGAGGGAATGCGGCGCATACTGGTGATGGGGTGCCCAGAGGGGGTATTCAAGCTTACGATCAGACAGTTTGGAATGGCAAACACCTGGGGCTGGAGGCCATAAGCGGTGAGCAGCCGGTTGACCGATTCCTCCACCCGGTAAATTTCCGCTCCGCTGTACATCAGCTGATAGCCCAATTCTGTCCCCATGTTCAGAAGATCGTCATATTCCACGCCGTACCCCTCCTGTTCCCTAGTAGGATATCATGTTTGCGGAAAATAACAAGCTCTATTTTCCCTGTCAGGAAAAAAGCCACGGAGAAAGAATTTTCTCCGTGGCTGAAGCTATCGAAAAAGTGGCTGCGCTACTTTTTCGAGAAAGATTGCACGCAAGATGGGCCTCGATTCCTTACGGAAAAGTCGGCCCACCTTGCGTGAGAAGTGTCATTACCGACGCACATGTCGCCGGAAATGACAAATTCTTATTTAACTATCTAATCCTCAAAAACCATTGATTTTTCAAGGCTTCACGCCTGTTTTTCATTCAAACCTTATCTGTT
>CALWOP010000077.1 GCA_944383195.1 uncultured Oscillospiraceae bacterium | reverse complement strand
AGCAGGGCGTTGACCAGGGTGCCGTCCGGGTGGCCGGGGGCGGGGTGGACCACCAGGCCCACCGGCTTGTTGACCACGATCACGTCAGCGTCCTCATAGACCACGTCCAGGGGAATATCCTGGGGCACCACATCCAGCGGCTCAGGGTCCGGGAGGGTGACTTCCAGCTCCTCTCCGGGTCTCAGACGGTCATTTTTCCGCAGGGCCTCACCCCGCAGGGTGACCATCCCCTGCTCCATCAGCTTCTGGGCAGCCGACCGGGTCAAGTCCGGGAGGCTCCGGGCCAGAAAGGCGTCGGAGCGTTCCCCCTCCCGGTCAGCGGTGAGCGTTATGGTCGTCATGGGGCTTCTCCTTTGGCTCCAGCTTGTCCATCAGGAACAGATAGTAGACCGCCGCCGCGATGCCGCCTACCACCACGCAGATGTCCGCCACGTTGAACACGGCAAAATTCATAAACAGCACATTGAACATATCCACCACATAACCCCGGAACACCCGGTCGATAAGGTTGCCCACCGCCCCGGCCAGCAGCAGAGTCAGGGTCACCTTTCCCAGGGGATGGCGGAAAAAGTTCTTCCAAAGGGCTGCGGCCAGCACCAGGGACATGACCAGGGAAATCACGGCCAAAATCCAGGTGTGTTCTTCAAACATGGAAAAGGCCGCCCCGGTATTTTCCACATAAGTAAGCTCCAGAATGTGGGGAATAAATGGGACATGGGCCCCCGGGGCAATGTTTTGCAGGACCAGGTACTTGACCAGCTGGTCCAAGCCCACCAGGGCCACGGTCAGGATAACATAGGGCATGAAAAAATCCTCCGCAGTCAGTTCTTTTTTGTACGGCTGCCAGGTTACAGGCGCTGTTTCTTGAGCATCCGAATGTCGTCCCCAAAGAAGTGAAGCACATGGTACTCCCCCTCGATTCTGGAGGCGATTTGGGCGTTGTAGCGCCTGGCCAGCTCCTCCAGGGACAGGTTGGTGGAGATCACGGTGTGCCGCTCAGCCACCAGGCGCGTATTGACCAGTTCATACAGGACCGACTGGGTGAACTGCGTGGTCAGCTCGCTGCCCAGATCGTCCACGATCAGCAGGTCACAGTTGAGATACCGACGGGTCTCGTCTCTGGCGTCCTGGCCATCGGCGCTGTCCCGCAGAAATTTTTTCGCCTCAAACTGGGCGAAGATATTCCCCGCCGTGTCATAGACCACCGAGTATCCGTGCTCGGAAACCGCCCGGGCAATACAGGCGGACAGGAACGTCTTTCCCAGCCCCGGAGGGCCGGACATCAGCAAATTCCGAAACAGGAAGCTCTCAAACTTCCGGGCATAGTTGAGGCACACGTCATAGGCCAGCTCCATGTTCTTCCGGGGGGAAGTCCCTTTCCCCGGATAGGGCGTCTCACTGTAGTAGTCCATCCGGAAGGTATCAAAGGACTGCTCTCCCAAGTCCAGTAGCTTGGACAGCTCCCGAATCTGCTCCTTGGCGCACAGCTCTTTCAAACACCGGCACATCTTGGCCCCCTGCCAGCCGGTATCTCCGCACAGGGGACAGGCGGGCTTTTCGTCCAGGGCGTCGCTGGGAAGTCCCAGGGCGCCCAGCAGCACGGCCCGCTCCTGCTGCAGATCCAGGTTTTTCTCCCGGACCGCCTGGACCGCCTGAACCGGGTCGCCCCCCTGCCGGAGGGTGGCGGCCACCAGCTGGGCCATGGTGCCCTGCAGCTGCCGGTCCAGCTGCCGCAGCTTGGGCTGGCGCTCATAGGCCTGGCTGCGCAGCCGTTCGATCCGTTCCCTGTTCCGGCGGCGCTGGGCCTCCAGCTGGTCGGTGGCCCGGCGTAAAATATTGGCGTCATAAGCCATGGCTTCAGCCCTCCTCCTGCTTCATCTGTTCCATCAGCCGGCGCATACGCTCCATATCCTCCCGCACACGCTGATCCTGGTCCGGGGTGGGCGGGCTGCTCGTCTGGCCCCCTGCCCGCATGGGCCTGGGGTCGTGATCGCCGGCCTGAATGGCGGCGGCGGTGTGCAGGCCCTTTTCGTGCCAGCGGCGCAAGATCCCGTTCATATAGCCCCAATCCATAGACTGCTTTTTCAGCACAGTCTTTTCGTAAGCCATACGGATGGCCTCGTCCTCAAAGCCCATATCATCCCAGGCGGCAATATAGGTCTTCTCCCGCTCCACCAGGGGCCGGGGGCTGATATCCAATAGCCGGAGCACCTCCGCCTCCCGGCCACGCAGGCGGGTAAGCTTGGCGATATACTCCTCCGCCCGCTCCATGGTATCGATGCCCCGGCGGGCCCAGACAAAGCCCTCCTTGCTGATCTGGGACAGGAAGGGCCGGCGGCCTGGGCCGTACTTGCGCTCCATTTCCTCAATGCACCAGCCCACCAGCATCAAAATCACTTCCGGGGGCAGGGCCAGGTGGTCATAGAGGGTGTAGAGCTTCTTCAGATCGGAGGCGGACAGCTTCTTTCCCAGCCGCCGCTCCACCTCATCGGCCAGGGGCGGAAACAGAGAGGCCCGGTCCGCCAGGGCGGCGGTGATATCCTCCGTGGCATACTCCGGGGGCGGAAGCTGCTGGGGGGGCGGCTCCGGCGCCTCCAGCTCGCCGGAGGGAGCCAGCCCCTGGGAGCGCAGGCGCTCCAGGGCGGCCTGGGTCCGTTCCTGGGTCCACTTCAGGCCGTTCAGCGTTCCATGGCGGAGCAGGTACAGGTATAACAGGGCGGCATCCCCATGGTCCAGCCTGAAAAGCCGGTCCGCCGCCTGGGCTGTCATGGCCAGGATCTCTCCGGGCAGAAGCGTCTGTGCCATGGGAATCCCCTCCTCTCGTTTCTATGGCTGTTGTTCCATTTTACCGCAAATTTCACCCGCCGTAAACAGCAAAATTCCCGTCCGGCGATCCTTGGCGGGTCCGCCGAATTTCCCTGGGATTTTCAACGGGAAAGAGCAAAATTCATGAAATATCTATTTTTCAAACGTAGCGGTCTGTGTTATAATGGTTCCAATCATTAGAAGCTGGGGGCATGGGCCCAGACAGACAACCAGTTGGGGAGGAATCGTCATGCGAAATAAAGTGGTGGTCACCATCGCTGACCGGGAATACACCATGGTGGCGGTGGAGGACGAAAGTTATGTCCGCAAATGCGCGGAGCTTGTGGATCAGCAGCTCAAGCAGCTCTCATCCAGCAATCTGGCTCAGGCGGACGCGGCGGTGCTGGCCGCGATGAACCTTGCAGACCAGTTTTTGAAAGAGCAGCAGGCCAGCGACGACCTGCGCCGCCAGGTCAAGGAAAATCTGGAGGACGCCAACCGTCTGAAGCTGGAACTGTCGGAAGCCAAGCGGGAAATCTTTAAGCTCAGCTCCCGCAAATAATCCCCTTACAGGTCGTCCAAACGGACGGCCTGTTCACCGTGCTTGCCAAAGGAGGCTCTCTTCATGCTGGAACTGCTCTCCCCTGCCGGTTCCATGGAGGCAGTGACCGCCGCTGTACAAAACGGCGCGGATGCCGTCTATCTGGGATACGGAGATTTTAACGCCCGCCGCAACGCCAAGAATTTCACCTGGGAGGAGGCTGCGGCGGCCGTTTCTTACTGTCATCTTCGGGGCTGCAAGGTCCATCTCACCTTGAACACCCTGCTTACCGACCGGGAGCTGCCCGGGGCGTCGGAAGTGGCCGCCCACGCCAGCGACATTGGGGTGGATGCGGTCATCGTCCAGGACCTGGGCGTGGCCCGAATGCTCCGGCAGACGGTGCCCGACCTGCCCATCCACGGCTCCACCCAGATGACCATCCACTCTCTGGACGGGGTCAAGGCCTGCGCCGACCTGGGGATGACCCGGGTGGTGCTGGGCCGGGAGCTGAGCCGGGACCAGATCGCCTATATCTGCCAGCACTCCCCCATTGAGATCGAGGTGTTCGGCCACGGGGCCCTGTGTATGTGCTGGTCGGGCCAGTGCTTTTTCTCCTCTGTCATCGGGGGGCGCAGCGGCAACCGGGGGCTGTGCGCCCAGCCCTGCCGGCTGAAATACGGCTGGGGCAATCAGGCCAACGAATATCCCCTATCCCTCAAGGACCTGTCCATGGCAGGCCACTTAAAGGAGCTTTCGGAGATGGGAGTCGCCTGTCTCAAGCTGGAGGGCCGGATGAAGCGGCCGGAGTATGTGGCCATCGTCACGGGCATCTACGCCCGTGCCATCAAGGAGGGCCGGGAGCCCACCCCCCAGGAGATCGAGATCCTGGCCCAAACCTTTTCCCGCCAGGGCTTTACCGACGGCTACTACATGGGCCAGAAAGGCCCGGAGATGTTCGGCACCCGCCAGGAGGAGAAAGAGCCCCGGGAGCTTTACGCCCAGGCCCGCTCCACCTACGAAAACGGAGAAAACCGCAAAGAGCCGGTGCGCCTTTACGCCCTCATTCAGGAGGGGGAGCCCGCCCAGGTGGCCGCTGAGGACGATTTGGGCCATGTGGCCCGGGTAGAGGGTCCTGTGCCGGAAGCGGCCCGGAACGTGCCCTTGACCCGGGAAAAGGTGGAGGGACAGCTCCAGCGCACCGGCGGCACCCCCTACGCCTGCGAAAAGGCCACAGCCAAGGTGGGGGAGGGGTTGTCTCTGCCCCTGTCCGCCCTGAACGATCTGCGCCGGCGATGCCTGGAGGAGCTGTCCAAGCAGCGCCAGGCCCTGCCCCAGCGTCGCAAGGAGCCTTTCCGCCCGGGCGTGCGCTATGAAAACCCCAAGCTCCCCCCGGTGTTTACCGTCTCCCTGCGCACCGCTGAGCAGTTCAGCGATGAGCTTTTGCGCCTGGGCCCCGCCCTTATTTACCTTCCCGCCGATGAGGCAGCCGCCAACCCCGATCTGGTCAGCCGCTGCCAGCAGGCGAACATTCCTCTGGCGGTCACCATGCCCCGGATCTGCACCGACAAGGAGCTGCCCCAGCTGGAGCAGGACCTGGTGGCCCTGCGGAATCTTGGGGTCACTGAGGCCCTGGCAGGCAATCTGGGTTCCATCCGCCGGGCCGCCCAGCTGGGCTTTCAGATCCGGGGGGACTTTGGCCTGGGGGTCTATAACAGCCAGACCATGAAGGAGCTCAAGCGGCTGGGGCTTATCTCCGCCACCGCCTCCTTTGAGCTGAAGCTGGCCCAGATCCGGGATCTGTCCAAAACCGTCCCCACAGAGTTTGTGGCCTACGGCCGCCTGCCGCTGATGATCACGGAAAACTGCATCATCCACAACCACTCAGGCCGCCACACCTGTGGGAACGTGAACCTGCTTACCGACCGGAAAGGGGAGCGCTTCCCCGTGGTCAAGGCCTGGGGCTGCCGCAATGAGATCTACAACTCCAAGAAGGTCTTTTTGGCGGATAAATTTGCCGACTGGCAGCGGCTGGGACTGTGGGGGGCCCGGCTGATGTTCACCACCGAAAACGCCGCCGAGTGCGTCCAGGTGCTGGAGCGCTACCTGTCCCAGGGCCGCTATCAGCCCAACGACTACACCCGGGGGCTCTATTACCGGGACGTGGAGTAACCACCAGAAAGGGGGAAGCTCTCATGCTGGAACGGCAGAGGCTCTTTTGGTCCGCCCATCCCTATGACCTGGAGGGCACCCAGGAAAAATTTCTCCGGGCGGTGCGGGCAAACTGCGCCTTTCACCTAAAACGCTGTCCGGAGTACCGCTCCATCGCCCAGGCCCTCCAGTTTTCCCCCGATCAGCTTCAAACGATGGAAGACCTGCCCAAAATTCCCGTCCTGCCCACGCTTTTTTATAAACGCCACGCGCTCTTTTCCATGCCCCGGTCCCGGATGGCCATGTATGTGACCTCCTCGGGCACCAGCGGGAAGTTTAGCCAGATCGGCTTTGACTGGGGCTGTATCTTGGCCGAGGTGCCTATGGTGCTGCACCTGGGCTGGAGGCACGGCCTCATTTCCCCAAAGCCCGCCCACTGTGTGATTTTGGGCTATAAGCCCCACAAATCAAACCGCACCGGGGTCACCCGCACCATGTACGGCCTGACCTATTTCTCACCCCCCATCAGCCGGACCTACGCCCTTCAGTATGTGGACGGGGGCTACGTCCCCGACCTGGACGGGGTGGCCCGGGCCCTGGAAAAGCTGGGCCGCTCGGTCTTTCCCACAAGGATCGTGGGCTTTCCCTCCTACCTGTGGTTTGGGCTCAAGCGGATGGAGGAGCTGGGCCTTCGCGTAAAACTGCCCCGGGGCTCCAAGATCCTGCTGGCGGGGGGCTGGAAGCAGCACTACTCCCAGCAGGTGGAGAAGTCCGTCCTCTACGGCCTGGCCGAACGGGTGCTGGGCATCCCGGAAGATGCCATCCACGAATCTTTTGGGGCGGTGGAGCACCCCATTTTCTATAACGCCTGCAAACACCACCACTTTCACATTCCCATCTATTCCCGGGTCATCATCCGGGATGTGAATACCCTGGAGCCCCTGCCCATGGGGCGCATCGGGCTTGTGAATCTCATCACGCCCCTGATGAACGCCACCCCCACCACCAGCGTCATGACCGACGATTTGGGCTATCTTACCCCGGGGGAGGCGTGCGGCTGCGGCATCTCGTCCCCCTATCTGACCCTGTTGGGCCGGGTGGGCCTGAGCGATATCCAGACCTGCGCCGCCGGGGCGGCCCAGATTTTGGGAAAGGGGGAAGGGTTTTGATCTTTGCAAAGGGAACCGTCCTCCCCGATGAGCAGCTGCCCCGAGTGCTGGAGCAGTTGGAGGAGGACCTGATCGCCGTCCGTTCTCAGCCCCCCCTTGCCTCCAAAGTGGTCATCCAGGCCTGCCAGCGGCTTTTGGCGCGGCTGGACCGGGGGGAGCTGGACGCACTCATTGCCCAATATGCCACGCCCCAGCTGCTCTCCGCACTGGAGCAGTACCGCCATCTGCTGCGCCCGGAGAGCCTGGAGTATAAGCTCTCGGTGGAGACGGGCGGGCTTCTCTCCGGGGATGACCGGCCCTTTGGCCGTACCGCCGCCGTCCCCCTGGGCACGCTGCTCCACATTACCGCCGGAAATCTGGACGGCCTGCCCGCCTTCAGTGTGGTAGAGGGCCTGCTCACCGGCAACGTCAATTTGTTAAAGCTTCCCTCGGGGGATTCGGGGCTGTCCCTGGCCCTTTTAAAGCTGCTCACCGACACGGAACCCAAGCTCGCCCCCTATATCTATATTTTTTCCATTCCCTCCAGTGATAAGACTTCCCTCCAGGCCCTGGCTGACCTATCCGACGGCATCGTGACCTGGGGTGGGGACGAAGCCATCCGGGCCATGCGCTCCATGGCCCCCACCGGGTGCAAGCTCATGGAGTGGGGCCACCGGCTGAGCTTTGCTTATCTGTCCGGAGAGGGCAGGGAGGAGGAGCTGGAGGCGCTGGCCGGTCACATCATAAAAACCGGAGGACTTTTGTGTTCCTCCTGCCAGGTCGTCTATCTGGACACCGCCGACCTCAATGAGGCCCGGCACTTCTGTCAGCGCTTTCTCCCCATTCTGGAGCGCTCTGCCGCCCGGGGGCACCAGACCCCCGGCCAGGCGGCCCAGGCCACCCTCCACGGCTATGAGCACCGGCTGGAGCTGGCCGTGAAAGGAAGCTCCGCCGAAGTGTTCCAGGGGCGGGGCTGCTCGGTCACCTTATGCCCTGACCAGGCCCTGGAGCTTTCCCCCCTTCACGGCAATGTGCTGGTGAAATGCCTGCCTCGGGAGGGGCTTGCCGCCGCCCTGTTTCCCCAGCGTGGGCGGCTTCAGACTGTGGGGCTGCTCTGCCCGCCCCATGAGCGTGAGGAGCTGTGCCAGCTGCTCTCCCGGGCGGGGGTGACCCGCATCACCACCGCCGGGCATATGTCCGAGCCTTTCCTGGGGGAGTGCCACGACGGGGAATATCCCCTCCGGCGCTACCTGCGCCTTGTGGATGTGGAGGCTTCGTTATAAAAAATTAAGTTGGAGTTTATGATTATGGAGTTGAAAATCAAAGCCCTTTCCCCTAAAATTGGGAACGAAATCCCCCTGCCTTACTATGCCACACCTGGGGCGGCGGCCATGGACCTGCACGCCTGCATGGACGAGGCGGTGGTCATCCCCGCCGGGGAGCGTAAGGTCATCCCCACCGGCCTTGCCATCGCTCTGCCCTCGCCGGAGTATGTAGCCCTGATTTTTGCCCGCAGCGGCCTGGGCATTAAGCACGGCATCGCCCCGGCCAACTGCGTGGGTGTCATTGACAGCGACTACCGGGGGGAAATTATGGTGGGATTGCAAAACTCCGGAAAGGACGATTTTACCGTCCAGCCCGGGGACCGCATCGCCCAAATGATGATCACTCCCGTGGTACAGGCTCAGATCCGGATGACCGACGACCTGGACGAGACCCAGCGGGGGGCTGGTGGCTTTGGCTCCACCGGCAAATAAAGGAGTAGTACGCCATGTTTGGACTGTTTAAGAAAAAAGAGGCCCCGAAGCCCAGCCACTCTCCCGAGGGCTATGCCCTCAGGTCCTTTGCCGCTGACTTTTTGGCTGAGGAGCTGGACATCCTCGCCGTCACCGGCCCCATGGGCTTCGGCGCTGTGCAGCAGGAGGACACCGGGCTCTGGGAGGCCTCCATCGGCCTGACCGCCTGGATGGAGGAGGACACCCCGGAGATCCACCGGGAAGAGGTGGGGCTGGTCGCCCTGTGTGACGACACCCTGCGGGGCTACCTGCGCCAGCGGGTGCCCCCGGACTTTATCATCAAATTCCGGGCCCGGCTCTCCCTGGACGGGAGACGGATGCTGCTGGTAGACCTGCCCCAGCCCGCCTTTGACCCCGACCTGAAAGCCATTCTGGAGGAGCAGAAAAAGCCGGAAAGCATCGATGTGGATGGGCTTGGCACCTTTACCCTCAACCGCCAGGTGGGCTGGTATGAGGCTGAGGTGGACTGGCTGGACGGGAAGGTCCACCTGGACTTTGACAAGGGTGAGGCCCAGGCCATGAAGGCCGCTCAGGATACTGCCCGGGCCCTACTTTCCGATGCCCAGAGCTGGGATGGGCGGGTGCGCGCCTTTGCTGCCCAGCAGCTCACCGACCTTGCCAACCAGTGGGCCCAGGACGGGGAAGATGAAGCTCCTGAGGAGATCACCCCCGAGGACTTTATGGAGCGCATGGAGCTGGATGCCATTCAGGTGGATGACCAGGGGGGCTTCACCTTCTGGTTTGAAGACGGGGAGATGTTCTGGGGCCACGCCATCCAGGTCAGCGGCACTCTGGCCGGCGGCCCGGACGAGGCCCAGATGGAGGGCTGAGCTATGCGCATCATCTTAGCCTCCCAATCCCCCCGGCGGCGGGAGCTGCTGGAGCGGATGGGGATTTCCCAATTTGACGTGATCCCCGCCAAAGGGGAGGAGCGCTCCGACCCCAATCTCACCCCTGAGCAGCTGGTGGAGGCGCTGTCCCGGCAGAAGGCGGCGGAAATCGCCGCCGACCACCCCGATGCCCTGATCATTGCCGCGGATACGGTGGTGGCGGTGGACGGGAGCGTCCTTGGCAAGCCACACAGCCGTGAGGACGCCCAGGATATGCTCAAACGGCTCTCCGGCCGGGAGCACACCGTCTACTCCGGGCTCACCGTCTGTTGGCAGGGCCGGTCGGTCACCCAGCATGAGGCCACCGCCGTGCGGTTTCGTCCTCTCTCCCAGGCGGACATTGCCAACTATGTCTCCACCGGCGAGCCTATGGACAAGGCCGGCTCCTACGGCATTCAGGGCTACGGCTGCACCCTGGTGGAGGGCATCACCGGGGATTACTACAACGTGATGGGTCTGCCCGTGTGCCGGCTCAGTGCCATCCTGGCCGGATTCGGGATCGCCCCTCTGGCTATGGCCGCGAAGAAGGAGCATTAAGCTGTGAAAGATTTTCTGCGGAAAAACGGAATCCTCCTGCTCATTATTGCCCTGCTGCTGTCTATCCTCATTGGGGTGGGCTCCGCCTTTCTGGGCGGGAACGCCGACCCTCTGTCCAACGTGGCCAATACGGTGACCGCCCCCATCCGCAGCGCCATCGCCACCGTTTCCGGCTGGGCGGAGGGGGTCTACACCTATGTGTTTCACTATGGAGAGCTCCAGGATGAGCTGGACAGCCTGCGCAAACAGGTAGCCGAGCTGGAGGACGCGGTGCGTCAGGGCCAGGAGGC
>CALWOP010000076.1 GCA_944383195.1 uncultured Oscillospiraceae bacterium | reverse complement strand
CTACTTCCAGCTGGTCTATGACGATGAGAAGTTTGTGAGCTTTGCTTCCATCAGCCCCGAGGCCAAGGAGCGCACCCTGATCATCAACGGCGTGTCCAAGTCCTACGCCATGACCGGCTGGCGCATCGGCTATGTGGCCGCCAACCCCCAGGTGGCCAAGATCATCTCCAACTATGTCAGCCACTGCGCCGGTTCCCCCTGCGCCATCTCCCAGAAGGCCGCCCTCACCGCCTACACCGCCTCTCAGGAGATGGTGGAGACTATGCGCAAGGCCTTTGAGCGCCGCCGCAACTATATGGTGGAGCGCATGAACCAGATCGAGGGTGTCAGCTGTATCCGTCCCCACGGCGCTTTCTATGTGATGATGAACATTGAAAAGCTCATCGGCAAGGAAGTACACGGCACTGTCATCAAGGACGCTGACGACTTCGGCAATTTGTTCCTGAAGTACGGCAAGGTGGCTGTGGTGCCTGGCACCGGCTTCGGCGCTCCCAATTTTGTCCGCTGGTCCTATGCCACCTCCCGGGCCAACATCCAGGAGGGGCTGGATCGTCTGGAGCGCTTCCTCAAGGGCGAGGTCATCTGATTTTTATCTTTCAAACAGCTCCCTGGGCCATTTGGCCTGGGGAGCTGTTTGTTTGCAAAAGTTCTGTAAATTTTACCGATGGGAGTGGCGAAAAAAGGGAATCTGGTCTATAATGGAACCTGTAAACCCGCGTACCCGATAGAAGTGTGGGACAGCGCGATCAAATCGTCGAAAGAGAAGGTCATGCCCATGTCTACAAACCGTTATGAAAGCCCTCTGTCCTCTCGCTACGCCAGCGACGAGATGCAGTATATTTTTTCCTCAGACAAGAAGTTCTCCACCTGGCGGCGCCTGTGGGTCGCGCTGGCCAGGGGAGAGATGGAGCTTGGGCTCCCGGTGACCCAGGAGCAGGTGGACGAACTGGAGGCTCACATCACCGACATTGACTATGAGAAGGCCGCCCAGTGGGAGAAGAAGCTGCGCCATGACGTGATGGCCCATGTCCATACCTATGGTGAGCTGTGTCCCAAGGCCATGCCCATTATCCACCTGGGCGCTACCAGCTGCTACGTGGGGGACAACACCGATGTGATCCTCATGAAAGAGGCCCTGGAGCTCTGCCGTGACAAAATCGTTCGGGTTCTTTCACACCTGGCCAAATTTGCCGATGAGTATAAGGCGCTGCCCACTCTTGGATTCACCCATTTCCAGGCCGCTCAGCTGGTCACTGTTGGCAAGCGGGCCACCTTGTGGATGAACGAACTTTTGATGGACCTGCAGGAGGTGGAGTACCGCCTTTCCACTCTGAAGCTGCTGGGTTCCAAGGGTACTACCGGCACCCAGGCGTCTTTCCTGGAGCTGTTTGAAGGGGACCACGAAAAGGTGAAGGCCCTGGAGGAAAAGATTGCAAAGGAAATGGGCTTTACAGCCTGCGTCCCGGTCAGCGGCCAGACCTACTCCCGGAAGATGGACTACAACGTCCTGTCTACCCTGTGCGGCATTGCCCAGAGCGCCAGTAAATTTGCCACCGACCTGCGGCTTCTGTGCCATCTGAAAGAGGTGGAGGAGCCTTTTGAGAAGAACCAGATCGGCTCTTCCGCTATGCCCTATAAGCGCAATCCCATGCGCTGCGAGCGGATCTGTGCCTTGGCCCGGTATGTGCTCGCCGACGCCATGAATCCCGCCATCACCGCTTCCACCCAGTGGTTTGAGCGTACCTTGGATGACTCGGCCAATAAGCGCCTGAGTGTACCTGAGGCATTTTTGGCGGTAGATGCCATTTTGAATATTTGGGCCAATGTGGCCGCCGGGCTGGTGGTCCATCCCAAGGTCATCGAAAAGCACATTTTGGAAGAACTGCCCTTTATGGCCAGCGAGAACATCATGATGGACGCGGTGAAGCGGGGAGGGGACCGGCAGGAGCTCCATGAGCGCATCCGGGTGCTGTCCCAGGAGGCGGGCTACCAGGTGAAGGAGTTGGGTAAGCCCAACAACCTCATCGACCTGATGGCTGCTGATCCTGCCTTTGGCATGACAAAGGAAGAGCTCTCCGCCCATCTGGAGCCCAGCCGGTATATCGGCCGCTGTCCGGAGCAGGTAGAGGAGTTTTTAAAGGCTGAGGTGCAGCCGGTACTGGAGCGGTACGCCCGTGCTTTGGAGGGCCGGGATACAGAGCTGAGTGTGTAAGAGAGGGGAGGAACGGCATTGCACAACCACCGAAAAAATCCATATGTGGCGGCGGGGCTGACTGCCTTTGCGGTGATCGCCGGGGCGCTGCTGCTGTTTTTCCTCCTGTTCCATGCCAGGGAAGTGTTTGCTTTTCTGGGGCTGATGGGCCAGATCCTGCGGCCCATCTTTATGGGGGCGGTGATCGCCTTTCTGCTGCTGCCAGTACACCGGCGGATTTTGGCCTTTTTTCTCTCCATGACCCCGGATAAGCGGCTGGAGGACAAGCGGAGCTTGAAGTTTCTCAATTTCCTTGCTATCTTTTTCAGCTTACTGTTGGCGATTTTTGTCCTCTACATCCTGCTCGCCATGGTGATCCCCCAGGTGTGGCAGAGCATTGTGGATCTGATCAACGCCATCCCCGGCTATATCGAACAGGCACAGGGGTGGCTCAAGACTTTCCTGGAGGACAACCCGGAGATTCAGGGGGCGGTGCTGTCCGGCTATGAGTCGGCCGCCCTGTCTCTGGAGCAGTGGCTCAACTCGGATATTCTGCCAAACCTCCAGTCGGTCAGCGCGACCCTGGACTGGATGCATAAAGAGGTGCTTCCCAACATTACGGGCGTGGTGTCCGGGGTGTCCGCCATTCTCCTTGCCACACTGCTGCTGGTCAAGGACTTGCTTATTGCCATTATCGTCTCGGTGTATCTGCTGGCCATGAAGGATACTTTTTCTGCCCAGTCCAAGAAGATCGTCTACAGTGTGTTCCGCACCGATATTGCCGATCTGATCGTAGAGGAGACCCGCAACGCCTACCGGATCATGAGCGGGTTCATCAACGGGAAGATCGTGGACTCCCTGATTATCGGCATCATCTGTCTGGTGTGCTGCAACATCTTCAATTTCCCCTATCCGGCCCTGCTGGCCACCATCGTAGGGGTAACCAACGTAATTCCTTTCTTTGGACCGTTTATCGGAGCCATCCCCTGTATTTTGCTGATTTTTATCATCGACCCCATTCAGAGCGTGTATTTTGCCCTCTTTGTGCTGGTGCTCCAGCAGTTTGATGGCAACATCCTGGGCCCGAAGATCCTGGGGGATTCCACGGGCCTGGCCTCTTTCTGGGTGCTGTTTTCCATCCTGCTGTTCGGCGGCCTCTTTGGCTTTGGCGGGATGGTGTTGGGGGTGCCGGTATTTGCCATGTTCTACAGCGCTGTCAGCCGTTTGGTGCGCTACGGGCTGGGCAAACGGAAGCTGCCGCAGGACACACAGGATTACCTGGGAAAAACGGAACCACTAAGCCAAGTGCACCTTCCCACAGAAGAAGAATAAAAAAGACCGCCTGCGGGCGGTCTTTTTTTATGAATTCATATTGCCTTTGGAGCCTTTTCCTTGCCAGAGATGTCTTCCAGATCGATGCGCCAGACTCCAGTGGCCTGGAGGCTGCGGTGGACGGCCTGCTCAAATTTATCCCCGTCCATAGCCTGTGGGGTGAGCTTTTGACACAGGGCACGGAGCGCCAGGATCTTCTCGTCATTGTTGGTGACCTCATGTACAGTGCCGGTGACAATGGCGGACTGAAAATAGGTGGTGTACTCGCCTTTGTCCAGATAGGCGGGGCTGTCGCCCCCAACAAAGGTGACGCATACCTTGGGGCATGTGCGCATAAGCTCCACCTTGCGCCCTTGATGGGCACAATGAAAATAGAGAGCCCGATCCACCCGCACCAAAGATAAGGGCAGGCAGTAGGGGGTGTCCGTCCCGGTAGTAAGGGCCATTACCCCATGGGTACAGCGGTCTATGAGCGCCAGGGAAAACGCCTCATCCCGGGCACGGTCCTTTCGTCTCATCTCCATACTTATTGATCCTCCTGCTTTTCCAGCAGCTTGGTGACTGCCAGGTAGAACTTGCCCGGGTCGGCCCGGAAGACCTCTCCCCAGGAATCGGCCTGGGCGGGGGTAGGGGAGAACAGCTCCATACGGAGCAGAGGGGTCTCCAGGTCGTTGAGGACCAGGTGGAGGGTGGCTGTCCCATCTGGATTGCCTGTGACTTTAGACTGCACCTGGGCCTCCTGGCGCAGCGCATCGTTGACCTTGACCAAGTTCTCATCACAGTGCAGACGCACAGAGTAAGGCAGACTGCTTTCACAAATCTGGCTGTTGCGCCGGCCTTTGTCCGTGATGGAGTAGCGCTCATCCTCCTTGGAAAGCTGTCCGGTAGCCACCATATGCTCTACCGCTTGGGTAAGGGAAAAGTAATCTACCCCCGCATCACACAGCGCAAGTTCAAACAGCTGTAAAAAGGTAATTGGTCCTGCGGCCCGGTCCATAATGTAGAGGACCAGCAGCTTCAGATCCAAATCGTCCTGAATGAATCCAATGGACATTAGGCACACGCTCCTTTCGCTTGTGAATTTCCTAATTTTTTATTATACCGAAAAAACAAAAAAAGGGCAAGCCCAGTCCGCTCATCCTGTACACCAAAATTCGCCGCTCACATAAGATGGGATGGAAGCAAAGTCCAAATGGGCCTTTTGCCTGCCCATAACCATCCAAATTTAGGAGGGAACGATATGCCAGAAAAGGTCGTGCCCGGCCCCGTCTGCGACGAGCGCAATATCCGGGAGGCCGTGTGCATACACACGAAGAAAATTTTTGATTCCTGCAAAGATCGAGACTGTGTGGAGGACTTACGGGTCTATCCCACCCGGTGCTCCCAAGAGCTCATTGACCGGGCCCAGTCTGTGAAGGCGAAATGCGCTGAGCTGCTGTATGCGTACATTGATGTGGAGCCGGTCACCTTCAACCGGGGATTCTATACGGTAGACGTGCGCTTCTTCTATCGAATCACCGCCGATGCATTTGTCGGGGCTGCCCGCCCTGTGGAAGTCTGCGGACTGGCGGTCTTTGACAAACGGGCGGTCCTGTTTGGCAGTGATGGCGGCGCCAAGGTTTTCTCTTCCCAGGTAGGAGAGAATGGCGCTGAGATCCAGTGTCTGCCCCGGACCAGCGTACCCACGGCGGTCGTGGAAGCGGTGGACCCGCTGATTCTCAATCTGAAGCTGGTGGACGTATGCCACTGCCGTCCCTGTGACTGCTCCTGTGTGGATATCCCCATGGGAATCGCCGCCTGCTTTGGGGATGAGCTGGTCACCAATGGAGACCAGCACCGTCTCTTTGCTACCTTGGGCCAGTTTACGATCATCCGCATGGAACGGGATACCCAGCTTTTGATCCCTGCCTATGACTACTGCATTCCCACCAAGGATTGTAGCTGCACTGGCGGGTGCGAGGACCCCTGCCAGGAGGACCCCTGCGAGATGTTCCGGAAGGTCCAGTTCCCTGTGGGCGAGTTCTTCCCGCCCAGCAGCCAGAACTCCAACTGCAGCAACCACAACCAAAGCTGCTGCCAGTAAACCAAAATGGCCGCCCTTTTTTGGGCGGCCATTTTTACATCAGTGGAGCAAAAACGCGCAGGATGCTTCGATAGAGCTGGAGCAAAATATTGAGGTGACGTGCCTTACGCAGGGAGACGGATTGGCAGACCTTTAAGGTGTCCTCAAAGTCCTGCCGAATGTCCCGGATACATGGCGCTTCACACAGCCATACGCCGTCTTCAAAGTGAAGAAAGAGACTGCGATAGTCCAGATTGACGGTTCCTACCACGGCAAAGCGGTCATCCACCACAAAGTTTTTGGCGTGGATGAAACCAGGGGTATACTCGTAAATCTTGACGCCTGCTTCCAGCAGGGGAGGGTAGTGGGCGCGGGTGACCTGGAAGACATACTGTTTGTCCGGAATGTGGGGAGTGATGAGACGCACGTCCACGCCCGATTTGGCGGCGTTGCACAGGGCGGTGTTGGTGGCCACATCAATGACCAAATAGGGTGTGGTGATATAGATATACTTCCGTGCTTTGGCGATCATATTTAGATACACCGCCTGCCCGACGGTCTCGCTGTCCAGAGGAGTGTCGGTATAGGGTTGAACGTATCCGGTCCAGGGGCGGACTGGAGCTGCAGGGGGACGGAAGCGGTCAAAATCCTCGTCCCAGGAGGCGATATGGTCCCACATGGTAAGGAACATGACCGTCATGGACCAGACGGCGTCTCCCTCAAGAAGGATGGCGCTGTCTTTCCAGTGGCCGAAGCGCTTCTTCACATTGATATACTCGTCGGCCAGGTTGATGCCGCCGGTAAAGCCCACTTTGCCGTCAATGATCATCAGCTTCCGGTGGTCCCGGTTGTTAAGGCGCAGGGACATGACGGGGAGAAAGCGGTTAAAGACCCGGCACTGGATGCCTTTTCGAGTAAGAATTTCGTTATAGTCCCGGGGCAACGTGAACATACAGCCCATGTCATCGTAAATGACCCGGATCTCAACTCCCTGGGCGGCTTTCCGCTCCAGAATAGCCAGGATGCTGTCCCAGAAAACGCCGGGCTGGATGATAAAGTACTCCAGAAAGATATACTTTTCCGCCTTTTCCAGTTCTTCCAACATACGGGGAAAGGCGCTGTCTCCCAAAGAGAAATATTCGGTCTCTGTATTGGTGTAGGCCGGACAAGCCGCCCTGCGCTCCAAATAATTGGCCTGACCGGCAGCATCGCCCCCCAGTGGGAGCAGATCATCGGCTTTGAAATCATCTCGGAGGACCTGGACAGTTTTTCGCAGCATCCCTTGCATACGGCGTCGGGTTCGTTTTGGGGTGGCCCCACCGCCTACCATCAGGTAAAATATTCCGCCAAACACAGGGAAGGGGAGGATCAGCAGCAGCCAGGCAATTTTGTATCCGGGTTCCATACGGCTGCCTATGATGGCCAGAGCAGCCAGGACGCTGATGGCAACCAGACACCAGTAAAAAACCTCAGTATATTCCGAAAAAGTGACCACCATGACTAGCAGAGTGGCGATCTGGGCCAGCAGGGACAATCCCACAAATACGGAGCGGTGGAACAGGATATACAGCAGTTTTTTCAAAAGCGATCACCTCCCGCAAGGATGCGGACGTTAGGCCAGATGATGGACACAGCAGGAGACCTTACCCTCTTCCAACGTAATGAGCCCGTAAGTGGAGCGGCTGCTGCCGGGATTGAGTACCCACAGACCATCCTCCATCTGGCAGCCCAGGGCCTGATGCGTATGCCCAAAGAGGCGAATGTCTGCCTTGGCAGCCCGGGCCTGGGCCAGTGCCTGGTCATATCCGCTCTTGACTCCCCACAGATGTCCATGGGAGAGCAGGATAGACTGTCCCCCCAGCTTGATTTGCTTGACACAATCAGCGTTGGTCCAACCGTCACAGTTACCCGGAACCATACAGATAGGAAGGGTAGGGTAAACTTGCGCGGTATACTCCGCATCCTCCATTAAGTCCCCCAGGTGAATGACGTGGTCGGGTTGGACGGTGTCAATAGCGGAATAGATTCCGGCCATGGAGCGGTGGGAGTCGGAAAGGACAAGAATCTTCAAAAGTGTCACCTCCGGATTTGGTGTGCATATACTGGAGTAAATCAAAAGGGCGGCACAGGCTGTCCTGTTGGGGAGGAATTGCCATGGGAAACGTACCGCAGTCCGAGATCTTTGACCCGGCAGAATTGATGAAAAACCAACAGTCCATCACCAATCTGGCGGGTTCTACGGATGCCAAGCGATTGATGGAACTGCTTGAAAAGCAAGGAGGACAGGTCCGCCAGGCGGCCCAGCAGGCCGCACAGGGCAGCCCTCAGCAGTTTATGGAAATGATGGAGCGGCTGATGAATTCCAAAGAAGGGGCCGACTTGGTAGGGCGGATCGAAGCCCAGGCAAAAAAAGCCGGATTGGGATGAACGACATTTCCGGAGGGAGGTGGGCCGGCAGTGGCGGAATTTGAAGACAAACTGAATTCCATCCTGGGAAATCAGCAAGCTATGGCGGAAATTATGGCCTTGGCCCGCTCCCTGTCCGGGGATGGGACTCAACATGGGGAAGAAGAGGAACAGACACAACATGAGGAAGATCATTCCGAGCAGTCTGCACTAGATTCAAGCAATTCTTCGCCAAACCTTTCTGATGCGCTTAGTCAGCTGGACCCAGGACTGTTGCAGATGGGGATGGAGGTCATCCGTCAGGTACAGAGCACGGAAGACCGCAGTGCCGCTCTTCTTACGGCACTGCGGCCCTTCCTGCGGGAAGAACGCAGAGGCCGACTGGACCGGGCCCTCCAGATCGCCCGCATGACCAAACTGATCCGAGCGGTCATCACCGCCCTGGGAGAAAGGGGGACGGGGGAGGGTGTATAACCGATACATACCACAGCCGGAGGAATGCACCTGGGTTCGGACAGATTCCGGTACGTCCCAAAACCCGGAACGGAAAAGACAGCAGCGGGGCATTTCCCTGCCTTCGTTTCTGTCCGGTCAAGAGGGAATTTCCGCTTTCCTTTCAAACAGCGAGGGAAAAGGCGGCCTGTCGCGGGTACTGAAAGCGCTTCATTTGGAACAAATCGACACTGGAGATATACTGCTCCTGCTGATCGTTCTCTATTTGTTAGCGGAGGGCGACGACCTGGATCTGGTCATCGCCCTGGGCCTGGTTCTGATTATGGGATTGGGAGAGGATGAGGGGGACTGAGTATTTAAGGCTCATCCAAGGTATGAAGCACCGTACCGTCCGGCAGCTCAAACTCTCCATCCGAAGGACAGGGAGACTGAGCGGGGGAGTAGGCGGTCATGCGATAGATCAGCTGTCCATCCTCCTCTGATTCGGCGGCTATCAGAAGGCCGCTGTCCACACTGACCCAATAGCGCTGAATGATGGAAGAATCGGGAAGCTGCACCTGGGCATAGACGCAGGGAAGATCCCCTTTTGTCACGTAGCCCGCATCGGTGATCCAGTCCTTTTCCAGCTCTACCACCGTCTCATAGGTTGGGATGTGCTGACTGAGGTCAGAGGTAAACTCGTCGGCTGGGGCGGTTTGATATTTGCTGGAACCCTCGTACCAGTAGTATAGGGTATCGTCCCCTGTTAGATCATGGCGGATCACGCCGGAGGGAAGGGTCTGGCGGCTATGTGCCCAGCCGTCGTCCCGCCAAACCTGGACCCGTGCGGAAGAAGATCCGCCCTCCCAAAAGGTTTCAATGGTAAGCTCACGGTAGTAGCTCTCGGGACGGACCAGGGTAGCTACTACACTGCCGACCGTTTGCGGCGTGACATTGACGCGGTGATAACGACCGGAGCCGGACAGAGAGCCGGATGGATTCTCTGTTCCGCTGCTGGAGGAGGGGAGGATGACCTCAGGGGTGTTCAGGGCGAATAGACTGCGGCCAAAGCTGGCAAACATGGCGATTGCGATCAAGAGAATGATGGCCACTACAATGACCCGCCGGTTTTTTTGTTCCACCTGAGCACCCCCTTTTCACTGCGGTGTGTTGGTTTATACCCCAAAGGCTTCCGGGGCGGTTTCCCGCAGACCAAAGTGCCAGGCAATGGCATCGGCGATGCGGCGGCAGGCTTGGCCGTCTCCGTATGGGTTGACAGCATGAGCCATTTTGTCATACTCGGCCTGGTTGGAGAGAAGCTCCGAAGCCATAGAGAAGATATTCTCCTCCTCCACACCGGCCAGGCGTACGGTACCGGCAGTCACAGCTTCAGGCCGCTCGGTCTCTTTGCGCAGGACAAGCACCGGCTTGCCCAGGGCTGGGGCCTCTTCCTGGAGACCGCCTGAGTCGGTCATTACCAGGTGGCACCGAGCCATCAGATTGTGCATTTCGTCCACGGCCAGCGGAGCGATAAGGTGGATGCGAGGATGGTTGTCCAGATACTTATGGGCCGCCTCCTGGACCACAGGAGAGAGGTGGACCGGGTAGACCAGCTCAACATCCGGGAATGCATCGGCGATACGGCGCAGAGCTGTCATGATGTTGGTCATGGGCTGGCCGTAATTCTCCCGGCGGTGACAGGTGACCAGAATAACTTTTCGATTTACATAATCCATACAATTCAGTACGTTTTCTGTAAAGGCAAAATCCTTCATAACCGTTGTCTGGAGCGCATCAATGACGGTATTGCCCGTGAGGAAGACTCCCTTGGTGATGTTCTCTCGAGCCAG
>CALWOP010000075.1 GCA_944383195.1 uncultured Oscillospiraceae bacterium | reverse complement strand
GGCAAGGAGTCCAAGTTTGTGGACGGCCTGCGCTATACCGATGAGGAGACCATGGAGATCGTTCAGCAGGTGCTGTGCGGCCAGGTGAACAAGGATCTGGTGGCCACCCTGAACCGTACCGGCGGTCGGGCCCTGGGCCTGTGCGGCATGGACGGCGGGCTGTTCCAGGCCAAGAAGCTGGATGAGAAGTACGGCCTGGTGGGGGAGATCCGCCATGTGGACCCCCGTCCGGTGACCGACGCCCTCGCCAACGGCTACATCCCCGTGGTGTCCACCGTGGCCCAGGGGATGGATGCGGAGGTGTCCTACAATGTGAATGCCGACACCGCTGCTGCCAAGCTGGCTGTGGCTCTGGGAGCGGAGAAGCTGGTGCTCCTCACCGACGTGCGGGGCCTGCTCCGGGACCCAAAGGACGAGAATACGCTCATTTCCGAGCTTCAGCTCTCCTCTGTCCCCGCTCTGGTGCGGGAGGGAGTCATTACCGGGGGGATGATCCCCAAGGTGGACTGCTGTGTGGAGGCGGTGCGCTCCGGTGTAAAGTCCGCCGTCATTCTGGACGGCCGGGTGGAGCACTCTATCCTCATCGAGTTGCTCTCCGACGCGGGCATCGGCACCATGCTCATCCAGTAAGAGAGCTTGTCCGTTGAAGCAAGCTTGCCTGAATACATAGAAAGGGGTCCGCAACATGACCTTTGAAGAAATCAAAGCCCTGGACGATCAATATGTGATGCACGCCTACGGGCGGTTCCAGGTGGCCATGGACCACGGCAAAGGGGCCACTGTGTGGGATGTGAACGGAAAGAAGTACATCGACTTCACCTCCGGCATCGGCGTGTGCTCTCTGGGCTATGGCGATGAGGGCTGGCAGCAGGCCATTGCTGACCAGGCCGCTAAGCTGGGGCACATCTCCAACCTCTTTTACACCGAGCCCTATGCCAAGGTGGCCCAGAAGCTGTGTACCCGCACCGGGATGAGCAACGTGATGTTTGCCAACTCCGGCGCGGAGGGCAACGAGGCCATGATCAAGCTGGCCCGGAAATATTCTTATGATAAGTACGGCAAGGGACGTGGAACCGTCATCACCCTGCGCAACTCCTTCCACGGCCGTACCATTACCACCCTGGCCGCCACCGGCCAGGATAAGTTCCACGACTACTTCTTCCCCTTTACCGAGGGCTTCCGCTACGCCAACGCCAACGACCTGGACAGCGTAGAGGAGGTCGCGGGCCACGATGTGTGCGCCGTGATGATGGAGCTGGTTCAGGGTGAGGGCGGCGTACTGCCTCTGGACAAAAAGTTTGTGCAGGGGGTAGCCGACCTGTGCCAGAAGCGGGACTGGCTGCTGCTCATTGACGAGGTGCAGACCGGCGTGGGCCGTACAGGTACCCTGTTTGCGTTCCAGCAGTATGACATTTCCCCGGATGTGGTGTCCTTTGCCAAGGGCATCGCCGGCGGTCTGCCCTTTGGCGGCGTGATGGCCAATGAGAAGTGCCGGGATGTCTTTACCCCCGGAACCCATGGCACCACGTTCGGCGGCAACCCTGTTTCCGCTGCCGCCGCCTGCTATGTACTGGACCGCATCGACGATGCGCTTCTGGAGCAGGTGAAGGAGAAGGGGGCCTACATCCGTCAAAAGGTGGAGGAAATGGACCTGCCCTGCCTGGGCAAGACCCTGGGACTGGGCCTGATGATCGGCGTGGAGGTCAAGGGGGAAAAGACCAACCGGGAGCTGGCCGCCGCCCTGATCGACAACGGTCTTCTCTGCCTCACCGCCGGGGCGGGACTGCGGTTCCTGCCGCCCCTGGTCATCACCCAGGAGGAGATGGATGAGGCCCTGGCCATCCTCCAGCGTACTCTCAGTTCGTTCAAAGGAGTGTAATACCCAATGACAAAAGATCTTCTGAAGCTGCTGGACCTGTCCAAGGAGGACATCGTCCAGATCCTGAATACTGCCGATCAGCTGAAATACGACCAAAAGCACCGCATCCCCCACGACTATCTCCGGGGCAAGACCCTGGCCATGATTTTTGAGAAAAACTCCACCCGGACGAGAGTGTCCTTTGAGACGGGTATGTTCCAGCTGGGGGGCCATGCCCTGTTCCTCTCCGGCAAGGAGAGCCAGATCGGCCGGGGCGAGCCGGTGGAAGATACCGCTCGTGTACTGGACCGCTACTGCGACGGCATTATGATCCGCACCTTTGCCCAGGAGGAAGTGGAAAATCTGGCCCGGAACACCAAGATCCCCGTCATCAACGGTTTGACCGACTTCTGCCATCCATGTCAGGTGTTGGCCGACCTGCTCACCATCCGGGAGTATAAGGCGGTTCTGGAGGGATTGAAGCTGTGCTACATCGGCGACGGCAACAACATGGCAAATTCCCTCATCGTGGGCGGCTTGAAAATGGGTATGGAGGTGTCCATCGCCTGTCCTGAGGGCTATGACCCCGACCCGAAGGTGCTGGACTTTGCCAAGAGCGACCCCAGCCACAAGTTCTCCCTCTTCCGCACCCCCAAGGAGGCGGCGGTGGGCGCCGACGTGGTCATCACCGATGTGTGGGCCTCCATGGGCCAGGAGGAGGAGCGTGCCGTCCGGGCCAAGGCCTTTGCCGGTTATCAGATCAATGACGAGCTGATGGCTCTGACCAACGAGGGCTGCATGGTGCAGCACTGTCTGCCCGCCCACCGGGGGGAGGAAATCACCGCCGAGGTGTTTGAAGCTCACGCCCAGGAAATTTTTGACGAGGCGGAGAACCGCCTCCATGCCCAGAAAGCGGTCATGTACCTGTTGATGAAAGATAAAGATCAGTAAGACGTCAAAAAATAGATGGGCTGGCACAGGGCACCTGAAAGATAGTAACGATGAGAAACTGAAAAAGCGGCGAATAATCGCCGCTTTTCTGTTTTTTTGTAAAAATTTGGAGAAAATAGAGCTGCGTTATTGTGATTTAGAGAGCTAATTTGGTAGATAAAAAATTGGGCAATGTGACAAAGAATAGCAAGAGGCATTGCATTATACCTTCGTGAAGAGTATAATTAACTACGTTAAGAAGCCGCAAAGATGAAACGAGGAGGTGGAGAAGAAATTCACAGCTTTGCGGCGGAAGGTTTGGTTTGGACGTTGGAATGAGTTGGGGCGCTGGGTGCCCTGTTGCTTTTCCCCCAGCTTTTCCGGTTCCGGACTGAGCCACCTGTGTTAGGAGGGAATTTGAAATGGAAAATAGCGTAAAATCCAACGCGAGAAGCGGAGCCAATATTCTGAAGTTTATTGTGCTCAATCTCATCGGTATCTTTATGTTCTTTGTTACGGTAAAGATTGGCGAAACCAGCTCCATCCCCGTGGACCATGTGGTGACCGCCATCCGTAAGATTCCCTATTTTGATCTGGTTTACGGCGCAGTCATTGTGGTAGTGGGCGCGGCGCTGCCTTTTATCCGCAAGACCTGGAACAAAGACAAGGTCACCATGGTCTTTTCCTTCTTAAAGCTGCTGGCCATTCCGTTTTTGATCGTATGGCTGACCAAAACCGGCCCCGCCCGCTGGTTTGACAGCGACATGATGCCGTTCATCTATAACAAAGTCGTTCTGCCCGTCACCTCACTGGTGCCCGTAGGCGCCGTGTTCCTGGCTTTCCTCATCAACTACGGCCTGATGGAGTTCATCGGCGTGTTTATGAAGCCAGTCATGCGCCCCATTTGGAAGACCCCTGGCCGTTCCGCTGTAGACGCGGTGGCCTCTTTCGTGGGCAGCTATTCTGTGGGCCTGCTGATCACCAACCGGGTGTATAAAGAGGGCTTCTATTCCACCAAGGAGGCGGCCATTATCGCCACCGGCTTCTCTACCGTGTCCGCCACCTTTATGATCGTGGTGGCCCGTACCCTGGGCCTGCTGGATCACTGGAATGTCTACTTCTGGTCCACCCTGATCATCACCTTTATCGTCACCGCCCTGACTACTCGCATTTATCCCCTGAGCAAGAAGCCCGACACCGGCTACAACGGTATGACCGTGGTTCCTGAGCCTATCCCTGAGAAGGGCAAGCTGCTCTCCACCGCTCTGGACGAGGGCCTGGAGGCCTGCGCCAAGGCCCCCGGCATTGTGGAAGGCGTGGTAAAGAACTTCATCGACGGCTTGAACATGGCCCTGGGCATTGGTCCTTCCCTCATGTCCATCGGCTTCCTGGGCCTGCTGCTGGCGGAGTACACCCCCGTGTTCGACATCATTGGCTACATCTTTGTCCCCTTTGCCATGCTTCTGGGCTTCGGCCCTGAGGCCGTGATGATGGGCAAGAGCTGCGCCATCAGCCTGGCGGAGATGTTCCTGCCTGCCAATATCGTGGCCAACGGCTCTCCCATGTCTCAGTATGTGACTGCTATCGTGTGCGTGTCTGAGATCCTGTTCTTCTCTGCCTCCATCCCCTGTGTGCTGGGTACCGACATTGATATCTCCCTGAAGGATATCCTCATTGTCTGGGTGGAGCGCATTATCCTCTCCCTGATTCTGGCCGTCCTGGTGGTCCGGTTCCTGTTCCCGCTGATGGGCGTACCCCTCTAAGAAATTCAGATAAAGCAAAGGGCCGGGACTTGCGCTGCAAGTCCCGGTCCTCTTTTTGTGCTTAATGGGATAGACGGCTCTCTTCCATATAAATTTCACGGCGCAGAGGCCGGTATACCGTAACGTACATAGTCAGGCTGCTGGCAAGACCGCCCACCAGCTGGGAGACTGCCTCCGCGGCAAAAACGCCCATAGAACCCATCCAGATGGGCAGAATGACCGTGAGGGGGGCATTGATGATGGCCTTGCGGAGCAGAGAGAAAAAAACAGCCTGCTTAGCGTGGCTCAGGCCCACGAAAACCGCCTGGGCAGCCACCTGGAGGGACATGAAGATAAACAGGCCGAAGTAGACCCGCAGGGCGGGGACGCCCTTGGCGATGACCTCCGGATCGTCATTGAAGAGGAAAATGAACGCCTGGGGAAAGAGCATGGCCGCCGCCCAGAAAATGGCCGCATAGGCCACCGTGACCCCCACGGTGAAGTGGATGGACTGGCGCACCCGGGAGGGCTTGCCCGCCCCGTAGTTAAAGCCCATCACCGGCTGGGAGCCGTTGGTCAGGCCGTGGACGGGCATCAAAAAGACTTCCCGCAGGGAATTGATGATGGTCATAATGCCCACATACAGGTCGCCGCCCCAGGCCTGGAGGGTGGCGTTGCACACCACCTGAACCAGGCTGTTGGTCATGTTCATGAAGAAGCCGGACAGCCCCAGGGAGATGATCTTGCGCACCCTGTCCCGTTCCAGACGCAGACAGGGAATCCGCAGGCGGAGCAAAGCCCGCCGCCCGGTGAGAAACAGCAGTACCCAGGCTGCCGAGATCCCTTGGGAGATGACAGTGGCCAAAGCGGCCCCTTTCACTCCCATATTGCACACAAATATAAACAGCGGGTCCAAAAGCAGGTTGAGTACCGCCCCGATGACCACAGTCATCATCCCTGTGGAGCCAAAGCCCTGGGCGTTGATGAAGGGATTCATCCCCAGACTGATCATCACAAAGAGGGTGCCCAGCAGGTAGATGGTCATGTAGTCGTCGGCGTAGGGAAAGGTGTTGGTACTGGCACCGAAGAGATAGAGGATGGGCTCTTTCAAAATCAGAAAAAAGGCGGTAACCGCCGTGCCCAACAAAATGAGCAGGGTGAAAGCGTTGCCCATGACCCGTTCCGCCTCCGTCTCATCCCCCCGCCCGCGGCAGATGGAAAAGAGGGGGCCGCCGCCGGTGCCACACAGGTTGGCAAAGCCCATGATAATGGAGACGATAGGGATGGTAACGCCCAGGCCCGTCAGGGCCAGGTGGCTGCTGCCTGGCAGCCGCCCCAGGTAGATCCGGTCCACCACGCTGTACAGCACGTTGACCAGCTGGGCGGCCGTCATAGGGACGGCCAGCGACATGATATTGCGGGGAATACTGCCCTTGGAAAAGTCGTGCTCGGTTTGGGCCACGGCCATTCCTCCTTTCAAAAAGTGCAGACCGCCGGCGTTGGTTCGCCGGCGGTCTGTAAGAATCATTTGGAGATCAAAGCGCCTGAATGTCGGAGATCAGAGCGTCGATGTCCTCGTCGGTGGTGGACCAGGCCACGCAGAAACGCACGGCGGTGTGGCTCTCGTCCGTTTTGCACCACCAGCAGCTGGAGTAGTTCTTATTGAGCTGCTCCAGATCCTTGTCCGGAAGAATGGGGAACTGCTGATTGGTGGGGGAGGCAATGAGCAGGGGATAACCCTTGTCCAAAAAGGCCTTTTGCAGGCGCATGGCACGCTCCACCGCCTGTTTGCCAATCTGCTGATAGAGTCCGTCCTCCATCAGGGCCTCAAACTGTACCCCCAGGAGCCGCCCCTTGGCCAGCATACCGCCCCGCTGCTTGATGAGGTAGCGGAAGTCGGACTTCAGGGCCTCATTGGTGATGACCACAGTCTCTCCAAAGAGGGCGCCGGCCTTGGTGCCGCCCAGGTAGAATACGTCGCAAAGCCTTGCAAGGTCAGGCAGCGTAACGTCCGAGGCGGCCAGGCCGTAGGCCATCCGGGCTCCGTCCACAAAGACGGGGAGATGATATTTGTGGGCGGCCTCACAGATGGCCTCCAGTTCCTGGAGGGTGTAGACGGTGCCCAGCTCGGTGGGATGGGAAATGTACACCATGCCGGGCTGTACCTTGTGCTCCACGCTGGGGTCGGCGTAGTGGTCCCGGCAGAGCTGTTCGATCTGGGCGGCAGTGAGCTTGCCATCCTCTGAGGGGACGGGCAGGACCTTGTGCCCGGTGGCCTCTACGGCGCCGGTCTCGTGGTCGTTGATGTGGCCCATCACCGTACTGATGACCCCCTGGTGGGGGCGCAGGGCGGCGGCAATGACCGTCATGTTGGTCTGGGTGCCGCCCACCAGGAAGTGGATGTCCGCCTGGGGGGCCTGACAGGCCTCCCGAATGAGCTGGGCGGCGTGGGTGCAGTGCTCATCCACCCCATAGCCCGGGCAGGCCTCCAGATTGGTCTTCACCAGGGCTTCCATCACCTTGGGATGGGCCCCGGTGGCATAGTCGCATTCAAAACGCCGCATGGGAACGCTCCTCCTTTCAGCGCAGGACAGCGCCGCAATCCTGTTCCAGGACCTCCAGAATGGCTTTCACGTCGGCATCGGCCTCCTCAGCGGTAAGGGAGCGGTCGTCGGCCCGGAGAATCAGGTTAAAGGCCACGGACTTCTTGCCCTCGTCAATGCCCTTGCCCCGGTAGATATCAAAGAGGGAGACCTCTTTCAGCAGACCCCGGGCCCCCTTGCGGATGGCGGTCTCCAGCGCGCCCACGGTAATTGCCTCATCGCACACCACGGCGATGTCACGGGTGACGGCGGGGAACTTGGGCAGGGGAGTGTACTCGGGATCAGCGCCACGGGCGTTCATCAGCTCGTCGAAGCTCAGCTCGGCACAATAGAGCTCTCCATCCACGCCATAATTCCGGGCTACCAGGGGGTGGATCTGACCAAAGATGCCAATGCAGTCGCTGCCGGACCACACAGTGGCGCAGCGGCCGGGGTGGTAGGAGGCGTCGGAGGGGGCGCCGGTGGGGCCCTCAAAGTGGACGTCTTCCGCCCGGATCTCCTTCAAAATGGCCTCGATGGCACCTTTCATGGTGTAGAAGTCCATGTCCTCGCCGTAGGCGCCCATGGACAGGACCTTGGCCTCGATGGCCAGGCCGTCCTCACCGCCGGGGAGGTAGATACGACCCACCTCATAGAGCTTGGCGCACTTGTTGCGGTAGTTATAGTTCCGGGTCAAGATCTCCAGCATGGAGGGCAGGGTGGTGGTACGCATGATGGAGGTGTCCTCGCCCAGGGGGTTGAGGATCTTAAAGCTCTTCCGGGCGGCATAATCCGCGGGCCAGAGGATCTTGTCGTAGTAGGTTGGGGAGATGAAAGAGTAGGTGATGATCTCGTCATACCCGCAGGACCGGCACACGCTGCCCAGGGTCTGCTCCAGCTTCTGCTCGGGAGAGTAGCCGCCCAGGGTGGTCTGGCCCCGCATGAGGGTGGTGGGGATGTTGTTGTAGCCGTAGAATCGGGCCACCTCTTCGGCCAGGTCGGCAATGCCCACCACGTCGCCGCGCCAGGAGGGGATGACCACGGGAGCGGGGCCGTTGGGGAAGTCCTTCTCGGGGGTGCAGATATCTACCCGCTCCAGATACTGGTACATATCCACGGGATGGATGTCGGTGCCCAGTAGGGCGTTCACCCGGTCGGGGTCCATGGTGATGGTGCGGGGCTGGGGTACGTAGTTGAGAATGTCGATGACCCCGTCCAGAACCTCGCCGGCCCCCAGCAGTTCTACCAGCTCACAGGCGCGGTTGACGGCGGGGAGAGTGTTCATGGGGTCCAGGCCCTTCTCAAACTTAGCGCTGGCCTCGGTGCGCATTCCCAGGGCCAGAGCGCCCTTGCGGATGCAGGTGCCGTCAAAGCAGGCGGACTCAAAGACCACATCGGTGGTGTCATCCACGATCTCGCTGTTCTCGCCGCCCATGATACCCGCCAGGCCCACGGCCCGGGTCTCGTCGGCAATGACCAGATGGTTGGCGGTGAGCTTGCGTACCTGGCCGTCCAGAGTAGTGAGCTCCTCGCCCTCCTCAGCCCGGCGCACGATGATCTTGCCGCCCTTTACATAGCGGTAGTCAAAGGCGTGCATGGGCTGGCCGTACTCCAGCATGACGTAGTTGGTGATGTCCACGATGTTGTTGATGGGGCGCACGCCCATGGCGCGCAGGCGCTCCCGCATCCACTTGGGGGAGGGGGCGATCTTTACATTGCGCACCATCCGGGCGGTGTACCGGGGGCACAGGTCGTCGGCGGGCGTTTCCACGTCCAGAAGCTCCACCAGATTGCCCTCGGCGCCCCCCTTGACCACCGGCTCATGGAGGCGCAGGGGCTCGTCGTAGGTGGCGGACACCTCTCGGGCCAGACCGATGACGGAGAGGCAGTCGGGGCGGTTGGGGGTGATTTCAAACTCCACCACATGGTCGTCAGCACCAATGATGGGCTTCAGGTCGTCGCCGGGCTTCACGCCATCCTCGTGGAGGATGAAGATGCCGTCGGGGATGCAGTGGGGGAACTCGGCCTGCTGGGCACGCAGATCCTCCAGGGTGCAGATGTGCTCCTTTTTGGTGTCCAGGGCCACCAGATCTCCGGCGTGGAGGTTGGCGCAGTTGGTGGCCACCGAGACAGAACCGCTGCCCACCTCGCAGGCGGCGGTATAGGCGTTTGCCCCGTCACAGCGCACGGCGGTAATCCGGGCGGCGACTACGCTGCCAAAGATTTTGTGGCCGGGCTGAATGTCCGCAGGAATGGAGGGCTTGTCCTTGTCCAGGGGGTGGTAGTCGTTCAAAAGAGCGGCGGGGGTGATGACGGCGTAGGGGAAGTCACGGGTGTCAAGCCCCAGCTCAGAAAGGCCGCACATCATGCCGTTGGACACCACGCCCCGGAGCTTGCCCTTTTCGATCTTCTTGCCACCGGGAAGAGTGGACTTGTGCAGGGCAACGGGGACCATGTCGTCGGGGTGGATGTTCCAGGCCCCGGTGACGATCTGCACAGGCTCAGCCTGACCCACGTCGATCTGGCACACCCACATATGGTCGGAGTCGGGGTGGCGCTCCATGGACAGAATCTTGCCCACCACCACGTTGGAAATCTCTTCACCCAGGTCGTGGGTCAGCTCAACCTTGGAGCCGGAGAGGGTCATAGCCTCGGCAAAGTCTTTATCATTGGCATCGACGGTGACAAACTCGCTTAGCCACTTGCGGGATAAATTCATATATGAAAACCTCCCAATTTTCATCGGAAAATATTAATTATGGTCTGAAGGCGAATTGATTTCGCCGGAGGACACCAAAACCCCTGGCCGGGGCGGCCAGGGCCGCCTTTGCGGGCAAAGGCGTTGTATCCAGGGGGGGACAGCGTTCCCCCTGAAAACTTTAAAACTGCTCCAGGAAGCGGACATCGTTTTCAAAAATCAGCCGCAGGTCGGCGATCTTGAAGCGGCGCATGGCGGTGCGCTCCAGGCCGATGCCAAAAGCCCAGCCGGAGTACTCGTTGGGGTCGATACCGCTCATCTCCAGAACCCGGGGATGGATCATTCCGGCGCCCAGCAGCTCGATCCAGCCCTCGCCCTTACAGGTGGGGCAGCCCACGCCGCCGCACTTGTGGCACTGTACATCCATCTCGCAGGAGGGCTCGGTAAAGGGGAAGTGGTGGGGACGGAAGCGGGTCTTGGTGCCCT
>CALWOP010000074.1 GCA_944383195.1 uncultured Oscillospiraceae bacterium | reverse complement strand
TGAATATATTATATAAAATGCACAAGCACTGGTAATTATTTATGGGCAATTTTGCCCTTGTTTTGACCTGGTAGATTGGTTACAATGTGGTAACAAAAGTAACAACGGTTGCTTTTGTGTGTCACCAAATTGTAAAAAATTTAAAGCAAAGGAGTGAAGACAAATGATACGCAAGCTGATCTCCGTACCGATGTGTGCGTTTGCCTTACTCCTCCTGATGGGCGCGTCGACTGCCCCCCAGCAGTCCACCGCCCTGCTGGCAGAGGAGGAGAGCGCCGTCCTCGATGAGGCGGCGCTTGATACTGAGTCCCAGGTTTCCGCTGAGTCGATGGAATCCATCGGCGGGGGCCAGCTGGGGGAGGCCGAGGCCTCCGAAAGCATTTCCTTAACGGAAGAGCCCCTTGTGGAGGAGACACTGGAGGAAGAGCAGCAGAATGCGGTAGCCGGAGACCAGACACTGTTGATTGATGGTGTGGCAGTTCCCGCAAATGTGGGAAAGTTCCAGAAAAACGGCGTTACCTACGTGGCGCTGGCTCCCATGGCCCAGGCCTTGGATTCCAGCGTAGAGATCGGCTGGGATGGTTCTACCGCCAATATTTATTCCAGCCGCCTGTCCCTGAGTGCGAAAGTAGGCCAGCTTTACCTGGTGGCCAATGGCCGTTATCTGTATCTGCCTGAGGGGGTTCAAATTGTAAATAATATGGTGACCGTTCCCCTCTGGGCTGTGGTAGAGGCATTTGACGCGACCTTGTCCTGGAATGGATCAACAGGCACCATCCAGATCAAGCGAGGTAGCGGCGGTATTCAGTCCGGTGACAGTTATTACGATCAGGAGGATCTCTTCTGGCTGTCTCGTATTATTTATGCGGAAAGCGGTAATCAGTCCCTGGAGGGACAGATGGCCGTTGGTAATGTGGTGATGAACCGGGTAGCCAGCCCCGCTTATCCCAATACCGTGCAAGGCGTTCTGGCGCAGAAAAACCAGTTCACGACTTATAAGTCCGGCGCTCTTGCCAATCGTACGCCCAACCAAAGCAGCGTCATTGCCGCCAAGCTGGTCTTGGACGGCGGAGAAGTTGAAGAAACAGACGGCGCGCTGTATTTTGATTCCAGCTCTAACAGCTGGGCCTCCCGAAACCGGGAGTTTGCAGCCACATTGGGCGGACACAAATTTTATTATTAATAAAAAAAGACCGCTTCGGCGGTCTTTTTTATGGGAGGAACAGGAAAATTATAAATTAGGGGTTCCTTTTTTGTATATTCATGTATATAATAACAGAAGATGATCTAAGAGGAACGAATGACCCTAACTACAGGGCAGGAGGATATAGAGTATGACAAGAAGCAACGCCCGAGAGATCGCGGTACATATGATTTTTTCCCTGAGCTTTGGGAATCAGAGCGCCCAGGAGCTGTTGGACAGTCAGCTGACCCATGAAAGATTCCAGGAATTGGCGGAGGATATGCCGCTTTATGCTCAGTACCCCAATGAGAAGCAGGAACGGTACATTCGGGAACTGGTTCAGGGTGTGTTTTTCCACGGTCCTGAGCTGGATGACTGCATCAGCCGTTATGCCAAGGGGTGGTCCTTTGCCCGGATTCCCCGTATGGCCTCGGCCATTATGCGTACTGCGATGTACGAGGTGCTCTATATGCCGGATGTCCCCAATGCCGCAGCGATCAACGAGGCAGTGGAGATTGCTAAAAATTATGAGCCTCAGGAGGTCGTTTCCTTCCTCAACGGTATTCTGGGCACATTTGTCCGAACAGAGGGCGGGGAGGAGACCGCCAAGCAGGAGCAGTCTGCCCCCACCAATCGAGAAGAGACGGAGACATAAGCATGGCTGTATTAGGATTGGATACCAGCAACTATACCACCTCTCTGGCTGTTTTTGACGGGAGAGAGGGCATCAACGTAGGGAAACTGCTGGCCGTACGTCCTGGGGAGCTTGGGCTGCGTCAGAGTGAGGCGCTGTTTCAGCATATCCGACAGCTGCCTCAACTGATGCGTGAACTAGAGCAAAGCGGGCAACTAAAGAATATTATTGCGGTAGGAGCCAGCACCCGTCCGAGGGCGGTGGAAGGCTCCTATATGCCCTGTTTTCTGGCGGGCGCCTCCCAGGGGGAGGGGCTGGCCAGCGCTCTGGGCGTCCCGTTTTATGAAAATTCTCATCAACAGGGACATCTGGCTGCAGCTGCTTGGTCTGCGGGCCGAATGGACCTTCTGGACGCTCCGTTCCTGGCCTGGCATTTATCCGGGGGGACCACGGAGCTTTTATATGTGGAGCCGGAGGGATATAATCTCCGGGCCCAGGCGGTGGGAGGGACCAGCGATATTTCTGCAGGTCAACTGATCGACCGCACTGGGGTGCTGATGGGACTTCCTTTTCCCGCGGGCAAGGGGCTGGATGAGCTGTATGCAAAGGCAGATCGCTGTGAGGACTACCGGGTAAAGCTTCATGAGCTCACCTTTTCCTTGTCTGGAATAGAAAATCAGGTGAAGAAACGAGTAGACTCTGGGGAGAAGCCGGAAAATGTGGCCCGGTTTACTTTGGATACTGTCATCAATGTAGTGCTTCGGGCAACGCAGGAGGCACAGCGCCGCTGGCCTGGTCATCCGGTGCTTTGCTCTGGAGGCGTGGCCTCCAACAGCCATCTGCGTCAGGCCATGGAGCAGGCCTGCGGAGCCCTCTTTGCCAAGCCACAGTATTCCACAGATAATGCCATGGGTACCGCCATTCTCACCTGGCGGGCATGGAACGCGGGGGAGGGAGGCAAATGAATTCGTCTGCCCCTATTCTCAGCCCCTCCCAGGTGAGCCAATATATTAAGGGCTTTATGGATCAGGACCGGCTGCTTTCCGGACTTTTGGTGCGGGGAGAGCTTTCTAACTACAAAATGTACCCCTCAGGGCACCACTATTTTTCCCTGAAAGACCGGGATGGCAGCTTAAGGTGCGTCATGTTCCGGGGAGATGCCGCTTCGCTGCGCTTTCGTCCTGAGAACGGTATGCAGGTCATCGCCGCCGGACGGGTTACTGTCTTTCCGCGAGATGGTCAATACCAGCTCTACTGTACCCGGCTTACCCCGGAGGGGGTCGGAGACCTTTACCTGGCCTTTGAGCAGTTAAAGGAAAAACTCTCACGGGAAGGCCTCTTTGATGCCCAGCATAAAAAGCCAGTCCCGACTTTTCCCCAAACAATTGCCCTGATCACGTCGCCGGCAGGCGCGGCAGTGCGGGACATGGTGCGCATTCTGCGCGCCCGGTGGCCCATGGCACAGGTGAAGATCCTTCCTGTGCGGGTTCAGGGAGTCGGAGCGGCAGAGGAGATTGCTTCCGCCATCCGCTGGGCCAATGAGACGCACGTGGCCCAACTCCTCATCACGGGACGTGGGGGCGGCTCCATGGAAGATTTGTGGGCGTTCAACGAGGAGATCGTGGCCCGGGCCATTTATGCTTCAAAGCTTCCGGTCATTTCTGCAGTAGGACACGAACCGGATGTAACGATTTCTGATTTTGTAGCGGATCTGCGGGCTTCAACGCCCTCCAATGCCGCTGAGCTTGCCGTACCAGACCAGATGGAGATTCGAAGCAGTGTAGGAGTTCTGGGCCAGCGGCTTTATGGCAGCGTTGCTGCCCAGTTGGAGAATAGACGGCGGAATTTGGCCCGTCTGGCTTCCAGTCGTGCGATGACTGAGCCTGGAGCTTATTTTAAAGACAAGCGGCTGCTGCTGGATTATGAGAACCGCAGGCTGGTCCATGGCCTGGAGCGAACAGTATCCTCGCAGAGGGAGCGGCTGGGTCGTCTGAGCGCTGCGCTGGATGCCATGAGTCCCCTGAAAGTGTTGGGACGAGGCTACTCCATCGCCCTGAAAGAAGACGGAAGTGTGATTGCAGCGGAAAAGGATGCGCGGCCGGGTGAAACATTTACCTTAAAGGTATCCGATGGCCAATTCCATTGTGAGATCAAGGAATGACTTGGAGATAAGAGAGGAGCAAGGCCAATGGCAAAGAAGAAGCTGGATTTTGAGGGATCTATGGCCCGTTTGGAGGAAATCGTGGGTCTGCTGGAACGCGGCGACGCCCCCTTGGAAGAGGCTATGAAGCTGTTTGAGGAAGGGGCCAAGCTTCTGCGGGAGTGTACTGCTCAACTGGATGAGGCGGAACAGAAGGTGACCCTTTTGACCCAGGGGCAAGATGGGCAGATTCAAGAAGAATTGTTCCAGGGAGCTGACTGACATGGGAAAAGACTTTACAGTATTGATGTCTCGGGATCGTACACTCATTGAAGAATATTTAGCAAAAATTTTTCGGGAGGAAAGCCGCTACGCCGATCTTCAGGAGGCTATGGAGTACTCTCTTTTAGCGGGAGGCAAACGCATTCGCCCGGTGCTGACGCTGGAAGTATGCCGGATGTGCGGTGGAAATCTCCAGTCAGCCTTGCCCTTTGCTTGTGGGGTGGAAATGATCCACACCTATTCCCTGATTCACGATGATCTGCCTGCCATGGATGATGATCAGCTGCGCCGGGGCCGCCCAACAAACCATGTGGTATATGGAGAGGCGACTGCCATTCTGGCAGGGGACGGACTGCTGACGGCTGCGTTTGAGCAGCTTTCCAAAGCGGAATTGCCCCCGGAACGGGTCGTGGCAGCGGTAGGTTGCCTGGCTCGAAACGCAGGGCCCGGAGGTATGGTAGGCGGACAGGCGCTGGATATGGCTGGAGAAGGACGGTCTATGACCCGCGGAGAGCTGGAACAGCTCCAGAGCTTGAAGACAGGAGCTTTGATCTCTGCGGCAGCGGAGCTGGGCTGTATTGCCGCCGGTGGGACGGAAGATGAGCGCCGGAAGGTGCGAGCCTATGCTCAGGCGTTAGGCAGGGCATTTCAGGTTCAGGACGATATTTTAGATGTGACCAGTACGGATGAGCAGCTGGGTAAGACCGTGGGGTCTGACCGCGTGAACGAGAAGACCACATTTGTCACTGCCTTGGGACTGGAGGGAAGCAGGGCGCTGGTAGAGGAATTGACGAAGCAGGCTGTAGAAGCTTTGACGGGCTTTGAGCAGCCGGAATTTCTGATTTGGCTGGCAGAGACGCTGGCCAAGCGGACGAACTGAAGACAACGACAGGGAAAACCAACGGCCCTCCATGTGAGGAGAAAGTGGGGTAATGATGGATCATTCTGGTTTTCTGGTGGGAAATCTTACATTGGATTTGGCGATTTTCGCTTGGTTTGTGGCCCAAGTGATAAAAACGATCCTCCACTTCATTGTCAACCGAAACCTGGACTTGAAACGCATGGTGGGCAGCGGGGATATGCCCAGTTCACACTCTGCCTTTGTCTGCGCAGCTACCATGGCTATCGGCCAGGTGTGCGGTTGGCGGGATCCAATGTTTTCCTTGTCTGCGGCCATGGCCCTGGTCGTCATGTACGATGCCTGCAATGTGCGCCGGTGCGCCGGGGAACAGGCTAAGGTTCTGAACATTATTCTGGAACACTGGGAGGAGATCCCGCCGGAATTAAAAGGGCGTAAGCAGCTCAATGAAAACTTGGGCCATACACTTCCGCAGGTCCTGGCGGGGGCGCTGTTGGGCAGTATTATCGGTTTTGCAGGCCCAGTGATTTTGTGAGCGGAATGTAAGCTTGAATGAGATGCGAGGGGTTGTACCTTGACAAAGAGAGACGACAATCAAATAAAGCCCCTGCTGGAAGGGATGGACGACCAGGAGGCAACGGCGCTTTGCGCCAAGCTGCGCCATGATTTAGTGGAAAGTGTATCCCAGACAGGCGGACATTTGGCATCAAACCTGGGGGCAGTGGAGCTGACCGTTGCAATTCACCGGGTGTTTGACACCCGAAAAGACCGCTTGGTCTTTGACGTGGGACACCAGTGCTACCCACATAAAATGCTGACTGGCCGTTGGGAGGCTATGCACACTATGCGCCAGTACGGCGGACTGTCCGGCTTTCCAAAGCCAGGGGAGAGCGTTCACGATGCTTTTATTGCCGGTCACGCTTCCAACTCTGTGGCAGTTGCCTTAGGAATGGCCCGGGCCCGGCGCCTGACTGGAGAGGATTATAAAGTCATCGCACTGATTGGCGATGGCGCCTTGACCGGCGGTTTGGCCTATGAGGGGCTGTCCAATGCTGGAGAATGCGGGGAGCAGCTGCTGGTGATTCTGAATGATAATGGAATGTCCATTACCCCCAATGTAGGCGGTGTGGCGGATCATTTGGCCAGACAGCGTTTACGCCCCCAATACCGGGCTTTTAAGAAGCACTATCAGGATTTTATGGCTGCCACACCTCCTGGGCGGGCGGCCTATAAGGTCATCCATAAAATCAAACAGGCTCTGAAACAAAGTTTGCTGCCGTGCAGTATGTTTGAAAACATGGGGTTTCGATATCTGGGGCCGGTGGATGGACACAATCTGACGGAGCTGACAGACATTCTCAGGTATGCCAGAGATCTGAATGAGCCTGTGCTGCTCCATGTAAAGACTGTAAAGGGAAAAGGCTTTCTACCCGCCGAAGAAAATCCCGATGCTTTCCATGGCGTAACTCCTTTCGACCCCATCACAGGCAAAGCAAAAAAGGCGGGAGGAGACAATTTTTCTGCTGTGTTCGGAAGGACCTTGATCCGCCTGGCCCAAGAGGACAGGAGGGTTTGTGCCATTACTGCGGCCATGGTAAGCGGCACGGGGTTAGAGGGCTTTGCCCGTACATTTCCGGAGCGCTTTTTTGATGTGGGGATCGCGGAGGGCTGTGCGGTTTCCATGGCCGCGGGTATGGCCAAGGAGGGAGCGGTTCCAGTTTTTGCGGTCTATTCTACTTTCCTTCAGCGCAGCTATGATATGCTGGTTCATGATGTAGCCCTCAGCGGACTACACGTGGTTCTAGGCGTAGACCGTGCAGGCTTAGTGGGGGAGGACGGCGAAACTCACCATGGCGTATTTGATGTGGCCTATTTGGATACCATTCCTCACATGACAGTTTTGGCTCCTGCAAGCTTTGTCGAGCTGGAAGAGATGCTGGAACGGGCAGTGCTGCGCCTTACGGGGCCTGTGGCGGTTCGATATCCCCGCGGTGGAGAGGGCATCTACAAGAGCAGCAGTGGAGAAGAGCCTACCACTGTATTGTGCCAGGGGCAAGACATTACCCTGGTGAGCTATGGAACGGAAATTAACCAGGTTTTGGAGGCGGCAAGTCAACTGGAAACACGCGGCGTCCAGGCGGAAGTTGTAAAGCTAAATCAGATTACACCTATTGAGCCGCAAAAGGTAATTCAGTCTGTAAGTAAGACAGGTGTGCTTCTGGTCGCAGAGGACTCCGCTGCCCATGGCTGCGTGGGACAGCGACTGGCGGTTATGCTGGAAGCGTCAGGCGTATCGGCTAAAGTGGTATTGATCAACTGCGGAGAAGGATTTGTCCGTCACGGAAAGACAGAACTTTTGAAGACAGAACTGTTTCTGGACGGAGACGGGATCACAAAGAGAGCGTGGGAGGTGCTGGGCCGTGGCTAAACAGCGTCTGGATGTGGCATTGACAGAGCAGGGGCTGGCAGAGAGCCGCCAAAAAGCCCAGGCCATCATCATGGCGGGCTTGGTCTATGTGAATGGACAAAAACAGACCAAGGCGGGAGCTGCGATCAAGCCGGAGGATCAGATCGAGGTTCGGGGGAAAGCCATGCCCTATGTCAGCCGGGGAGGACTGAAGCTGGAAAAAGCTATGGCCCGCTGGCCCATTGCCCTGCAAGGGGCCATATGTGCCGACATCGGCGCTTCTACGGGAGGCTTTACGGATTGTATGCTCCAAAATGGCGCCAGGCTGGTCTATGCAGTGGACGTGGGCTATAACCAGCTGGACTGGCGTCTGCGTACCCACCCCCAAGTGGTGTGCATGGAACGCACCAACGCCCGCTATCTTACCCGGGAACAGATTCCAGAACCGCTGGACTTTTTCTCCGTGGATGTTTCCTTTATTTCGCTGAATCTTATTCTGCCCGCCCTTCGTCCGCTGATGAAAGAGGGGGGAGAGGCGGTGTGTCTGGTCAAACCCCAGTTTGAGGCAGGAAAAGACAAGGTAGGCAAGCACGGGGTGGTTCGGGACCCTCAAGTTCACTTGGAGGTATTGGAGCACTTTCTGGACCATGCAGTGAACGCAGGATTCACTGTAAAGGATATTACCTTTTCACCAATCAAAGGCCCGGAGGGCAACATTGAATATCTGGGTTACCTGTCTGCTGGAGAGGGACCGGCCTATGCGGGCGATTTGAATGGGCTGGTGGAGGAGTCTCACCGCAACTGGAAGGAGGAGGAGCCGTGAAAATTTTGCTCAGCTCCAATCCTTATCGAGATCGCGGACTGCGGGCTGCGCTGGAGGCTAAGCGGGTTCTGGAACACGCTGGCGCACAGACTGTCTTGTGTCTGCCGTTCCAGCCCAAGCGCGGAGATCGGCTGGATTTGCCAAAGCAAGTTAGTTTGTCCCTGATGGAACAGGAACTGCCCAGCGCCGACCTGCTCATCTGCTTTGGCGGGGACGGTACCATTCTCCACGCTGCCCGGGATGCAGTGATTCACCAAGTCCCAATTCTGGGGGTGAATATGGGCAGTGTGGGGTTTATGGCTGAACTGGAACGGGGAGAGCTGTCTATGCTGGCCCCGCTGGCCCACGGAATGTTTACCATTGAGGAGCGGATGATGCTGGACGTACGGGTGCTTCGCGGCAGCCGAGAAATCAGCCGTGATTTGTCGCTCAACGATGCGGTGATCTCTAAGGGGTCCATGGCCAGGGTAGCAGAGGTGGAGGTCATGGCAGACCACATGAAAGTCTCTACGATTATGGGAGATGGGGTGATCGTATCGACCCCTACCGGTTCGACCGCTTATTCCATGTCTGCAGGCGGCCCCATTGTGGAACCGACCTCCCAGTGTATTATCATTACGCCCGTATGTGCCCACCAGCTGGCGGCACGCGCCATGGTGTTGGATTCCGGGCGGGTCGTCACTGCCCAGATCCCAAAATCGACCCGCAAGTACTTATACTTGTCAGTTGATGGGGGTAAGGCAGTTCGACTGAACAGTGGAGACCGGGTGGAGATCAGCAAGTCTGAACATTGTACCCGGCTGGCACGCTTAGCCGACCGTAGCTTTTATGAAATTATCAATCAGAAATTGGGAGGGCTGGTTCCGTGAAAAATGCACGTCAGGGCGAGATCATTAGGATTATTCAATCGATGGACATTGAGACGCAGGACCAACTGCTGGAAGAACTCCGGAGAAGGGGGTTTTCCACCACACAAGCTACGATTTCCCGTGATATCAAGGAACTGCGCATGGTGAAGGAGCTGTCTAAAAATGGCGGTTACCGATATACGCTTTCGGAGCGGAAACCTTCAGCGGCGGTAGATGCCAGACTTAGGACTATTTTCAAGGAGGGTGTGGTATCCGCTGAGGTGGCCCAGAATTTGGTGGTAGTGCGCACCATGCCGGGGCTTGCTTCCGCTGCGTGCTCGGCACTGGATGGAATGGACATTGAGGGAATGGTGGGCAGTTTGGCCGGCGATGACACGGGAATTTTGATTATGCGGGACAATGCTGCCGCGCAGCAGTTTGGTGCCGAGATCCACACTCTGCTCAAGTGAGTCCTGTGGTGGAACGAGGGAGGCGGAAGGATGCTTTCACTGCTTCATATTGAAAATATTGCCATCATCCAATCGGCGGACATTACGTTTGATGCCGGGTTTAACGTTCTCACTGGTGAAACCGGCGCAGGTAAATCCATTGTGATTGATTCCATTGGCGCTGTACTGGGAGAGCGGACCAGCCGGGAGTTGATCCGGACAGGGGCAAAGAGCGCTTTGGTCACCGCTGTGTTTACCGGAACGCTTCCCCAGCAGTGGCTGGAGGAAAACGGATTTCCTGCGCCGGGAGAGGAGCTCATGCTGCAGCGAGAGCTTTATGGGGACGGTCGGAATGGGTGCCGGGTAAACGGACGGCCGATCACGGTTGCTCAGCTGCGGCAGTTAGGCCGGCAGTTATTGAATATCCATGGCCAGCACGATGGCCAGCAGCTGTTGGACCCGGAAAGCCATTTGGGCTATCTGGATCGCTTCGGAAAGACGGGCGGACTGCTGGAACGTTATCGCCGGGCATTTGGAGAGGTGGCCCGCCTGCGCCGGGAGATCGCTTCCCTGGAGATGGACGAGGCTGAACGAGATCGGGAGAGCGGCGCGTAGGGAACGAGCGGAGATCTCGGGGGTCGCCGTATCATTAAAAAAACCGGCAGTTATTGA
>CALWOP010000073.1 GCA_944383195.1 uncultured Oscillospiraceae bacterium | reverse complement strand
GAGCTGTTCCTGGAGGGGAAGATGGAGCAGGCCCGGGAGATCCAGAACGAGTGCTGCCGCATCATCTACAAGCTGTGTTCTGCCAAGGGCAATATGTACGGCGTCATCAAGGCCGTGCTGGTCAAGCAGGGCGGCCCTGACTGCGGCGGTGTGCGCCTGCCTCTGGCGGCTCTGGAGAGCGGTGATGAAGCTGTGGTGGAGGAGAGCGCTGAGATGATCCGCGCTGCCATTGCCAAGTACTGCTAAGACAGGAGAACGACCCATGAAAATTACCAATGCGTTGGTATTTGACCCCAAAGAGGGGTTTGTGGCACGGGATTTCTGTGTCAAAGACGGTCTGATCGCCGAGGACGCGCTGGGTCCTGTCTCTGCCCATGGATGCTATGTGATCCCCGGATTGACGGACCTCCACTTCCATGGCTGTGTGGGTGAGGATTTTTCCGATGCCACGCCGGACGGTCTTCAGAAGATGGCCGACTATGAGCTCAGCCGGGGCATTACCCAGATCTGCCCCGCGGGCATGACCCTGGGGGAGGATCAGCTCACAAAGATCTGCCAGAATGCCGCCGCACACCGGGAGAAAAATTCCGGCGGTGCGGAGCTGGTGGGCCTCCATCTGGAGGGGCCGTTCCTGAGCATGGCCAAGAAGGGGGCGCAGAATGCCGCCTATATCCATGATCCGGATGCCGCCATGCTCCACCGCCTCCAGCAGGCGGCAGGCGGCCTGGTGAAGCTGGTGACCCTGGCTCCAGAGCAGCCCAATTCCCTGGAGTTTATCCAGAGCGCCCGGCAGGACGGCGTCACCGTCAGCCTGGGCCACACCACGGCCGACTACGACACCGCCTCCGCCGCTTACAAGGCTGGGGCGCGTCAGGCCACCCACCTCTTCAATGCCATGCCTCCCTTTACCCACCGGGCCCCCGGTGTGGTGGGTGCGGCCTTTGACTATCCGGAGGTGAAGGTGGAGCTCATTTGTGACGGCGTCCATATCCACCCCTCGGTGGTACGGGCGGTGTTCAAGCTGTTTGGGAGCGATCGGGTGATCCTCATTTCCGATTCCCTCCGGGCCACGGGGATGCCCGATGGGCGTTACCCCTTCGGCGGGCAGGAGATCGAGGTGCATGGGAACCGTGCCACTATGGCAGACGATCCCAATACGCTGGCCGGTTCTGTTTCCGATTTGATGGCCTGCTTGAAGACGGCGGTGTCCTTTGGGATTCCCCTGGCCGATGCAGTGACCGCCGCGGCGGTGAACCCGGCCAAGGTGCTGGGCATTTACAACCGTTTGGGCAGCCTGGACATCGGGAAAGAAGCAAATGTGGCTGTGCTGGATGAGCATTTGGACCTGAAAGCAGTCCTCTATCACGGCGAAGTGGTCGCCGGCGCGCTGTAAGCCGCGACCTCGCAATATAATCCAGGGTCCGTTTCCTACTCCATTCTTATAGGGGCGGATACCAAAACAAAAAGGAGGAATTTCCGCCGGCCGGCGGTGCGGCAGTGTGGAGACCTGTCGTAAACCCACGGGGGTAAACATACTCCCCCGTCGGGGAGGGACCTGGGCGGAGGCCCGGGAACTACGGCCTGAATACATGTCAACTGTTACCCTGACCAATGTGAAGAAGATCTATGACAACGCAGTGACCGCAGTGCACAGCTTCAATCTGGACATTGCCGATAAGGAATTTATCGTGCTGGTTGGTCCTTCCGGCTGTGGTAAGTCCACCACCCTGCGGATGGTGGCCGGTCTGGAGGAGATCTCCGAGGGCGAGCTGTACATCGACGGCAAGCTGGTCAACGATGTGGAGCCCAAGGACCGGGACATCGCAATGGTGTTCCAGAGCTACGCGCTGTATCCCCACATGACGGTCAAAGAGAACATGGAATTCCCCCTGAAGCTGAAAAAGGTCCCCAAGGCGGAAATCGACAAGCGGGTGAAAGATGCCGCCGAGATCCTGGGAATTACCCAGTATCTGGACCGCAAGCCCAAGGCCCTGTCCGGTGGTCAGCGCCAGCGTGTGGCCATCGGCCGCGCCATTGTCCGTGAGCCCAAGGTGCTGCTGATGGACGAGCCGCTGTCCAACCTGGACGCCAAGCTGCGTAACGAGATGCGCGCGGAGATCATCAAGCTGCGCCAGCGCATCAACACCACATTTGTCTACGTGACCCACGACCAGACCGAGGCCATGACCCTGGCTGACCGGATCGTCATCATGAAGGACGGCTATATCCAGCAGATCGGCACGCCCCAGGAAGTGTTCGATCACCCCATCAATATCTTTGTGGCCGGCTTCATTGGCACGCCTCAGATGAACTTCTTCGATGCCAAGCTGGTGAAAGACGGCGAGGGCGCCTACCATGCCGATGTGTTCGGCACCTACATTGCTCTGACGCCTGAGGTGCAGAAGGCGCTGACGGGCACGCCTGCCAAGGATATCATTCTGGGTATCCGTCCTGAGCATATCCGCTTTACCGCGGAAAGCGGCGACGGCATCTTGAGCGGTACCGTGGAAGTATCCGAGATGATGGGCAGTGAGTATTACCTCCATGTGACCAGCAACGAAAAGGACGTGGTGCTCCGGGTACCCACCGCCGACCTTCCCGCTGAGCTGCGGGGCGGCATCACCTACGGGACCAAAATGAACTTTACCTTCCGTCCTGAGGCGGTCCACCTCTTTGACAAGGAGACGGAGAAGAACCTGGTCTGATACTTAGACGAGCTCAAAAAAGGCCGCGTAAGCGGCCTTTTTTATTGGCAAACGCCTCAAGAGAAGGTACTTCCACGGCGGGAATACAAAGAGTAAACCGTCCGGGCATAAAAAAGCGGTTCCGCAGCTGCGGAACCGCTTGATTTTATTCTTACATCATCTTTACGGTATAGTAAACAAACAGGGCAAAAATCCAGGCCAGCATAACAAAGATGAGGTAATAAGCCGCCGTAGCACCTACCGCCAAAGCGGCGATGACCACGACCAAGCTGGCCAGACAGCTGGCCAAAACCACACCGTAAGAACAGCCGGGCGTCAGGAACTGAACGGGAGTCTTAAAGGGGAGAACGCCATCTTTCTTCTTCAAAAAGAGGGCAACCGCCAAAACCAGAACGATGGCCACCAAGATCAAGGCCACTTCATAGCTCGCCCCATTCGCATAGCGGACAAACCACAAAGCCAGCACGGACATTCCCGTGGCAGTGGCGGAAAGGAAAAACTCTTTTTGGTAGATATAATAGATGACACCCAGCACAGCCCAGGCCACCACCAGCCAGAAGAGCATAGACATCCCGGTGGACTTATACTTCAGTACCACATGGGAGCAAATGGTGAGCGCACCGCCAGCCATGGCCAGCAGCAGGGGGAGGACTACCTTTTGTGCCAGTCTGGCCCGAAGCACGGCCCACACCAGGGCGCCGGCGGCAAGGACCAGTCCGCCGATGCGGATGCCCTTCAGCACGCTCTGAAGCACCACCACGATCTCGATCTCATCCAGGTAGTAATTGATATAAAACCGGTTGACAAGGACCAGGAGCCCCTCCAAAACGACAGCCGCAGCAATCCAGAGCAACGCGCGGGTCAGGGCAACATCTTCCTGGTGGCGCCGGGCTTCTCTCTGTTTTTTATCCATGCGTATTCAATCTCCTTGAAGCGGACCGACCTGGTCCGAAGAGTGTGCCGCCCGCGGCGACATATTCAATCAATTTATTATTGTACCAGATGACGATTTTATTTGCAAGCAAGAAACCAAAAAAACCGTCGAAATTAAAAAAATGTTAATAAATCATGGAAAAATTCCGGACGCAAGGAAAACTCGCCGCAGGCGAAAACACCTGCGACGAGCTGGAGCTAGTGGTGGGAATCGAACCCACGGCCTGCTCATTACGAGTGAGCTGCTCTACCCCTGAGCCACACTAGCAGATAGAGTGATTAACATTATACCGGCTTTCCCGGTGTTCGTCAAGAGGGGAGATTGCCACAAAACTCCCCAGAGCGGAGTGGGGATTTCGGCTATACTTTTAAAAATGGACATGGTACAATGGAGCAAAGAAAAAAGAGGTGGAAGACGATGGTGATTTCAGGATTTGGAGAACTGAAAGAGAAGCTGCGTGACCTGCCTGTCAAACGGGCGGTCGTGGCAGCTGCCCATGACGAGCACACCCTTCAGGCGGTATTTGCCGCCAAGCGGGATGGGTTTATCCACCCCATTTTGGTGGGGGACCGGAAAGAAATTTTCTCCATTGCCCATAAGCTTGGGGAAGCGCTGGAGGAGGAACAGGTGATCCAGGCGGACGGAGAGCAGGCCTGCGCCGAGCAGGCCGTGGCCCTGATCCGGGCGGGAAAAGGAGATCTGCTGGTAAAAGGAATGCTCCAGACGGGAACCATGCTCAAAGCTGCCGTTTCCAAGCAGCAGGGCATCCGGCATAGCCAAGTGATGTCTCATGTGGCGATTTTGGACGTACCCACTTACCATAAACTGCTGTTTATTACAGACGGCGGGATGGTGGTAGCCCCCGATCTGGAGCAGAAGCGGCATATTTTAAACAATGCGGTGCGGTTCTGCCGCTTTCTGGGGTACGACCGTCCGAAAGCGGCGGTGCTTTGCGCGGTGGAGAACGTGACCCACACAATGCCCGAGACGGAGGAGGCCGCCCAGCTGAAGCAGGAGGGCAGCCAGGGGGCATTTGGAGTGTGTGATGTGGAGGGGCCTATCTCCCTGGACCTGGCTACCGACCCGGAGGCGGCCCGAACCAAGCACTACCAAAGCCCGGTGGCCGGGGATGCGGATATCCTGCTGGTGCCCTCCATTACAGTGGGAAATGTGCTGGGCAAAGCGCTCTACGGTCTGGCAGGAGGGGAGATGGCAGGTGTAGTTTTGGGCGCGTCGGTTCCCATTACTGTCAATTCCCGGGGGGCCAGTGCCCAGGAAAAATACTGGTCCATTTTGATCTGCGCGGCCATGGGCCGTGAATCCCAAGAAAACAAGTAGGAGGTTCCCCATGTCCTATGATATTTTGGTCCTGAATCCAGGCTCCACAAGCACCAAGGCCGCGGTCTACCGGGATGAGCAGCTTTTAATGGGAAAGAGCTTTCCCCATACCAATCAGGACCTGGCCCCGTATCCCAGCCTGAACGATCAGCTGGACTATCGGGTGGCCCTGGTGCGGGGGTGGCTGGCCCAGGAAAACTTCGCTTTGGAGGGCCTGTCCGCGGTGGTAGGCCGGGGCGGGATCATTCCCAATATCGTGGCTGGAGGCTATTTGGTGGATGACCAGCTGGAGGAGTGCCTGCTGCACCATACAGTCTTTGACCATGCCTCCAACCTGGGTGGATTGATGGCTCGATCCTTTGCCAAGCCGCTCCACATTCCCGCCTATATCTATGATGCGGTGACCAGTGATGAACTGCTGCCCGAGGCCAAGGTGACCGGCTTCCGAGAAGTGACCCGTACCAGCTTCTGTCATGTGCTCAATGCCCGGGCCACCGGCCACAAATACGCCCAGGCTATGGGCAGGCGGTATGAGGACATGAACCTGGTGGTGGCCCACCTGGGTGGCGGGATCTCCATCTCCGCCCATAGCCATGGCAGGATCATCGACTCGGTGTCCGACGACGCGGGCCCCTTTTCACCCGACCGGGCGGGGAGCCTCAATATGCTGTATGTGGTGGACCTGTGCTACTCCGGCAAGTACACCAAGGCGGAGATGCTGAAAAAACTCCGGGGCGAGGGCGGGATGTCCGCGCTGCTGGGGACCCACGACTGCCAGGAGGTGGAGCGGCGCATCGCCCAGGGAGACGAGTGGGCGGCGCTGGTTTACCAGGCGCAGGCTCTTCAGATCGCAAAAGGGGTTGGCATCATGCTGGGGTGCTTTACCGAGCTGATCGATGCGGTCATCCTCACCGGCGGTCTGGCAAACTCCAAGAAGCTCACCGGAATGGTCATTGACTATCTCCATAACCTTTGCCGGGTGGTGGTGATCCCCGGAGAAAATGAGATGGAAGCGCTGGCCCTTGGAACCTTGCGTATTCTTCGAGGGGAAGAGAGCTGCCATACCTATCACCCCGCACGCACAGGTACACAGGTATAATAAAAAGAGGGACAGGCGCGATTGGGTGCCTGTCCCTTTGTTGTATATGACTTAAAGTGCGGCGTATTCCACCGGGCAGCCGTTGGCCTGATAGAGCTTGCGGAGCCTGTCCTGCTGGGCCGGTTCCGGGTCCAGATAGATTTGTCCGGCATACCCGTCCATCAGGGCCAGGTGGCCCTCCCATTTCGGGGTCAGATTTACCTCCACCATGGAGGGAATGTGGAACGCGCGGATGAGCATGGCGGTGTGGCTGTCCAGGCTCCCTTTCCGGGTAATCAACCCCAGAAGACGATTCTGGTCGAAGTCCATCACCTCACTGGGGAGAAAATCATCGGAAACCAAAATGGCGGAGGATTCCATGCTCAGTTCCTGCCGGTCTCCCATCAGGGCGCGGATGACCCGCTGGGAGATGTCGCGGATGTCGGAGGCCCGGGCCTGCATATAGGGGCTGTCCATGGCGGAAAAGGCAGAGGAGAAGCTCAGCTCTGTCATCTGTACGGCGTATTCAGCGGTGACACCACGCCCCTGGATCAGACGGCCTACCGTTTCCACATAGTCCCGGTCCTCCAGAAGAAGGCTGTGAATGTGGAAAATGGAGGCGACGTCTTCTCCCACCTGATCCCTGGCTCTGGCATAGAAAGATCCCAGTTCCTGAATGGCGGCCTGCTGCGCCTGGTGAAAACGGGTGAGTTCCCGCCGCCAGTTATCTTGGGTGTAGAGCTGCGGCGATGGCATGGGGCGCCGGTAGAAGCACAGACGCCCGGCAACAATTTGTTCCATGATAGGTTTTCCGGTCAACACCTGCATCGCAACACCCCCTAGCGCGGCAGAGAATTACATTTTGATAAATTATAGTCGCTGGATTCGGTTTTGTAAAGGTCAGTTTCTTCCAGAACTTCCAGGCGTAACTGGCGGGCGTGGCCGCAGTTTTGCAAGACATTGGGGCCGGTTGCCCTGGGGGGAGGAAACTTATTTTCTGGTTTACTACAATAAATTGTTATGTTATAATGTGCCCATATCAACTTGCGCCGCTTTTCAGCGGTTTGGATTGTCAGGAGGTCGAGAATATGGTTTCGGAACGGATGAAAGGGCTGGGGACTGCCCGGTCTGTGATTCGTGAATTGTTTGAGTATGGGAAGATCCGCGCGGCCCAGGTGGGGGCGGAAAATGTCTTTGACTTTTCCATTGGCAACCCCAGTGTGCCCGCCCCCGAGGCGGTGAATGAAACGGCCATTCGCCTGCTGCGGGAGCAGCCGGATCTGATCCACTGCTATACCAGCGCTCAGGGTGACTTGGGGGCCCGGCAGCGGTTTGCGGATTCCCTCAATCGCCGCTTTGGTACAAGCTATTCACCGGACCGGCTGTATATTACAGTTGGCGCGGCGGCATCTCTGTGCTGCGTGTTCAACGGTCTGACCTGCCCGGGGGATGAATTTATCGTGTTTGCCCCCTATTTCCCGGAGTACAAGGTGTTTATTGAGGGAGCGGGCGCCAAAATGGTGCTGATCCCCCCGGAGATCGAGGGGTTCCAAATTGATTTTCAGGCATTTGAGCAGGCGCTGACCCCCCACACCAAGGGCGTGGTGGTCAACAGCCCCAACAATCCCTCCGGTGTGGTCTATTCCAAGCAAACTCTGGAGCGGTTGGCGGAGATCTTGACGGCCAAGAGCGAGGAATACGGCCATCCCATCTACCTCATTTCCGATGAGCCCTATCGGGAGATCGTATATGCGGGATTTCAGGTGGAGTGGATTCCCCATATTTATCGGGATACCATTGTGTGTTATTCTTTCTCCAAATCCCTGTCTCTGCCTGGCGAGCGCCTGGGCTATGTGTTGGTGCCGGAGAGTGTGACCGATGGAAACGACGTCTATGCGGCAGTAGCGGGGGCCGGGCGTTCCCTGGGCTATGTGAACGCCCCCAGCCTGTTCCAGCAGGTCACCTCTCTGTGCTGCGATATGACCTCTGATCTCAAGGTGTACGAGCACAACGCCCAGCTGCTGGTGGGCGCGCTGCGGGAAATGGGTTATCATGTGGTGCAGCCCGGGGGGGCGTTCTATCTCTTCCCCCGCAGCCTGGAGGCGGATGATGTGGCGTTCAGTGAACGGGCCAAACAGTTTGATCTGCTGATCGTCCCCGGGTCGGGCTTCGGCGCCCCCGGCCATGTTCGGATCTCCTACTGCGTCCAGACTGAGATGCTTCAGCGGGCCCTGCCGAAGTTCAAGGCTCTGGCGGACTCCTATCGGTAAAGGCAGACGGCGTCCCCGCAAGTGTGGGGACGCCGTCGATTTTTTCTCACCGCTGGCTTTGAAGCCTGGAGAAGGGCGGAAGAATTTGAGAAGGAATGATTTTTCCCCTTTACAAAGGAGAAAAATTCTGTTATAATAGCGGAGCGCAAATGAGATGTGCGTCCGTAGTTCAATTGGATAGAGCGTCAGATTCCGGTTCTGAATGTTGGGGGTTCGAGTCCCTTCGGGCGTGCCATATTGTAGAAAAGGTATAGATGCCGTAGGCTGTAAGCCTACGGCATCAACCGTTTCCGGGTAATTTGAGTCATCAAAAATCTCTATGTCGAACATAGATGCCAAGCGGTATTTTGAGCCACGGACAGAGATTTGAGCTCCTTTTTTCGTGGTATGGACCTGTTAGAAGTGGCTGGCGCCCTTTTTGAAGGCTGTTTTTTCAAAAAGGGCGCTATTTTTTTAGAAAAAATATTTACAAAATTTAGGGCGTTGTTTTGTTGGTTTTGATACCACCAGAGCAGCGCCCTTTTTTATTTTCTCAAAAATCAAAAAGGGCGCCGGCCCAAGGAGGTAAAAAATGAAAAGAGATCTGTATTTTAAGGAACTGGCCCTCGTCTTGGGGCGGGTCGGTTTCACTTCACTGCCCCAGGAAAACGACTCCCTGCCAGTGGAGTATCAAGGCCAGCGACTATGCCGGATCAACGATCAGAGCAATGTATTCTACCGTCAGGAGGAGGTGAACTTGCCTGAACGGGAACAGGCACTTGCCAAAGTTACAGATATGGCCGGAACAGTTCTGGAATATATGAGCCATTTGGAACACGCCCCAGTTCTCCAGGCGAGAGGGCTGTCGGAGCCGTATCAAACGCTTGCTGAGTTTAACGGCACAGTGCTGGCTGGGCGGCTAACTAGCTCGGGTGCAAAGTTTGTAACCTGGGACTGGGACTTCAATCACACCGGCCTGAATCATGGTCACTATTACGAGGGAAACTATGTAGGAGCCAAACGGGACTTTGCAATCCGGTCCGGCCTGATACCGGATGAACGGCAGTTTTCAACTGAGCAGCTCGTCGAGATCTATCAACAGAGCGCCTATATCCGCTTTAGCTGTTCTCTCCCAGAGGAACAGGAACGAACCATAGACGCAATTCAGCAGCGGATACAGGAACTGGTTCCAGACTGTGAAGAACGAGTGACTCAAAGTCTGGAAAACAATACGGGGCCTAGCTTCGAGCAGACCATGTAACACCATTGAAATGAGGTGAAAATGTGAGAATGGTAGCAATCCTGAAAAACGATGACCACCCTGAATACGGAGAGGTTTCCATGCCTCTTCCCATCAAGGCCAGTGAATATGGCCATTGTATGGAACTGCTCTCTTCCCTGGGCATTGGCGATGCTCTGAACAAAGACTGCCAGGTTGAAGAACTTACGAGGGCATACCCGACCCTCCGGTGTCTGGAAGGCAGCAAGGTCAACATTGATGAGTTGGACTACCTGGCAAAGCGTCTGGACGGATTTGATGCTGTCGAGGTTTCCCAGTTTCAGGCTATGGCAGATAAGCTGAAGCTCACGGATATGAAAGACCTGATCAACCTGACCTTCTCCTGCCAACAGGCAACAGTCATCGCAGATTTTTCCGATTTGGAAAGTGTCGGTCGGGCACATTACATGAATACCCACGACGGATGTGCCTCTGCGGAGGAGCTGGACAACTTAGATGGCGAGGAAACCGCCATACTGCTGATTGAGGACAATGAAGGGACCATTACCCGCTACGGTGTAGTCTACGACAACGGTATGCAGCTTTCACAGCTCTACGACGGAAAGAACCTGCCCTGCTACCACCATGAGAATGATTGCATCTCTGTAGGCTTGACCTCCCGACTGGAACCGAGAGATACCAAGAATATTACTTGGGTCTACCTTCCTACATCCAACTGCCAGATTGAGCGAGCAATGAAGCGAGCTGGCATTACTGATCCAGGTGATTTATCTCTTCGAATGGGCGATAGCCTCTTCCCTATGGAAATCGATGTGGCATTGGACTTTCCGCATGAGGATATCTACGAGCTCAATGAACTGGCCAAAGCGGTAGAAAAA
>CALWOP010000072.1 GCA_944383195.1 uncultured Oscillospiraceae bacterium | reverse complement strand
TCGGAGGAGATGACCTGGCCGCCGGTGAGGATGGCGATATCCTGGAGCATCTCCTTGCGGCGGTCGCCGAAGCCGGGAGCCTTGACGCACACTACATTCAGGGTGCCGCGCAGACGGTTGACGATCAGGGTGGACAGAGCGTCACCCTCCACATCCTCAGCAATGATCAGCAGCTTCTTGCCGGACTGGACAACCTGCTCCAGCAGAGGCAGCAGCTCCTGGATGTTGGAGATCTTCTTATCAGTGATGAGGATGAGGGCATCGTCCAGGTTGGCCTCCATCTTCTCAGTGTCAGTGACCATATAGGGGGTGATGTAGCCCCGGTCGAACTGCATACCTTCCACAACCTCGGAGTAGGTCTCAGCGGTCTTGGACTCCTCGATGGTGATCACGCCATCGTGGCCAACCTTCTCCATGGCCTCGGCAATCAGCTTGCCAATGGTCTCGTCACCAGAGGAGACGGCGCCGACCCGGGCGATGTCAGCGGAACCATTGACCTTCTGGCTGTTGCCCTTGATGGCCTCAATGGCAGTCTCGGTAGCCTTGGCAATGCCCTTCTTCATGATCATGGGGTTGGCACCGGCAGCCAGGTTCTTCAGGCCCTCACGGATAATGGCCTGAGCCAGCAGAGTTGCAGTGGTGGTACCGTCGCCGGCCACGTCGTTGGTCTTGGTGGAGACCTCCTTCACCAGCTGAGCGCCCATGTTCTCAAAGGGGTCCTCCAGCTCGATCTCCTTGGCGATGGTCACACCATCGTTGGTGATCAGGGGAGCGCCGAACTTCTTGTCCAGCACCACATTCCGGCCCTTGGGGCCCAGGGTGATCTTCACGGTATCAGCCAGCTGGTTGACGCCCTTTTCCAGAGCCTTGCGGGCTTCCTCACCATAGCAAATAATCTTAGCCATAAAGCATTACCTCCAAATCAAAATCAAATCATTACTCGACAACCGCCAGAATGTCATTCTGACGGACAATGGTAACCTCTTCGCCGTCCAGCTTCACCTGGGTACCGGCATACTTGCTGGTGATGACCTTGTCGCCCACCTTCACGGTCATGACGACTTCCTTGCCGTCCACCATGCCGCCGGGGCCGACAGCAATGACTTCCGCCACTTCGGGCTTTTCCTTGGCAGCGCCGGTGAGGATGATGCCACCCTTGGTGGTCTCCTCAGCCTCTACCAGTTTTACGATCACACGGTCAGCCAGGGGTTTGAGTTTCATAACAGGTTCCTCCTTATATGATGTAAATGTTTTAATTAACCAAGTCGTGGCTTAGCACTCTTTTTATTCAAGTGCTAAATCTAACTATGATAATAACCGCTTTCCCGTAAAAAATCAACCCCCAATTTTCAAAATTTGAGGGTTGATTTTTTAGAATTTACTTTTTGTTCACAAACAGATCAATCAAGTGCTAATTTTCTTGCCAATTCGGTAGTCACTTCCCGCCGGATAAAAGAAATTCACTTTTTTTTCTGAAAGGCAGACGGTAAATTGTGTGTCCACCATCACCTCTCCATCTACGACCACAGTAATAGGCTGCTGTGCGGAAAAGGACACCTGCTGCCCATGGCAGTCCGAAATCAACTCCGGGTAGCGGCGGTAAAGACCTTTGGCATATTTGCCCACCAGGCGTAGGAAGGTGAACAAGCTTACCTGCCGCACCAGAAGCATATCCAGAATCCCGTCATCCGGCATGGCTTCCGCCACCGGCATAAAGCCACCCCCATAGTACCGACCGTTGCAGATACACAAAATGGCCGTCTGCCGGTTCTGCCAGGAAAGTTCTCCCATCTGTACCGTCATAGGGCGATTAATGCCCTTAAAAAAGATGTTTTCCAACAGGGATAACGTATATGCCCCCATTCCGGACACAAAGCGGAGATCTTTATACCGATGGACTCCAGCGGCAATGCGGGCATCCACCCCGGCGCACACCACGTCAATCCCCAGTTTGCCATTGCAATCCATCAGATCAAAAGCACTCTGCGGTCCTACCGCCAGCGCCTCCAGATCATAAAACTGTGTCCGGTAATCCGGCCCAAATATTTTTAAAAAGTCGTTCCCCGTCCCTTTTGGTACATTGGTGACAGCCACATGGCTGAATCCCGCAGCCCCGTTGACCACCTCATTAAGGGTGCCGTCTCCTCCACAGGCATAGACCCGCAGAGGCTCCGATTCCATGGCGGCCTGTCTGGTCAGCCGTTGGGCATCTCCAGCTCCGTTTGTATAGACGACTGTATGGGGAACACTGAGCTGGGCGAGCAATCCCTCCAACTCAGCGGTACTCTCCTTTTTCCCCGCTGCGGGGTTAATGATGAAGAGATGGCGCATAGTTCCTCACGCACTCCATTTCGCTCTGTACGGCCCGCACAGGACACGTCCAGACCGTCTTTTATTATTTTTTCAAATACATGAACAAATCACACTTGAGCATCCCATTATAAAGCTTGCGCTTTTTGTCCGCTCTCTTTCCAAAGGTCCGTTCAAACTCCGTGTGGGACGAGAGCAGATACAAGCTCCAACTTTCCGGAAACTTGTTCCACGCCCGACCGAACGCCCGGTAAAGTTCTTCCGCCTCCCGGCGTTCCATGATCCGCTCTCCGTAAGGTGGATTGGTGACCACACGGCCATAAAGCCCTCCCCAGTGGAAGGTTCGGGCGTCAGAGACCTCAAAACGCACCACATCCTCCAACTCGGCCAGCTGGGCATTGTGGCGGGCCAGAGCCACCGCTTCCGGGTCCAGATCCCCACCCCAAATCTCATAGTCCCCATCAAATTCCTTGTCCATGGCCTCGTCCGCGGCGGACATCCACAGTTTTTTGTCCAGCCAGGCCCACTTTTGAGCGGAAAAGCTCCGGTTCAGGCCTGGGGCCCGGTTTTTGGCAATCAGGGCAGCCTCAATGGGGATCGTGCCGCTGCCGCAGAAGGGATCGCACAGCGGGTCGCGGCCCTTATACCGTGAAAGAAGTACCATCCCGGCAGCCAAGGTCTCCCGCAGCGGGGCCGCCACCCCCTGCGCCCGGTAGCCTCGCTTGTGAAGTCCTGCTCCGGAGGTATCCAGCATCAGTGTGGCAATATCACCCATAATAGAAAACTGCACCTGGCAAAGCGCTCCTGTTTCAGGCAGGGTATTGAGGTGATATTTCCCTCCCAGACGAGCGGCAATGGCCTTTTTCACAATACTCTGACAGGCGGGCACCGAGTGCAGGGCGGAATTGAGGCTATGCCCTTTCACCGGGAATTGCCCCTCCCGAGGAATAAACTCCTCCCAGGGCAGGGCCTTGGTCCCCTCAAACAGGGCATCAAAATCATCGGCTGGAAAGCTGCCCATCACCAGCAGCACCCGTTCCCCGGTACGCAGGTTCAAATTTAACCGGGTCAAGTCAGCCGGGCTTCCGGTACACAGCACTCTTCCGTTTTCCGCCTGTACCTGAGATAGTCCCAGTCTTCTCATTTCCTCGGCACACAGCCCCTCCAGCCCAAACAGCGTGGGCACGGCAAATTGCAGTTGTTTCATTTCATCCCTCTTCTCAAACTGGGGCTCCCCCATGCGTCTGCACAAAGTCAGGGACAAAGGCCTCCGGTCTTCGTCCCCGTTTTTCTCAAATCTCAAGGGCGGGATAGGCAACGATCTGCTCCACACGCTCCAGCCCCGTCTGTTCCGCCCGCAAGGCGTATTCCTTTACGTCCCCTGTGGTGTAAATTGTGACCTGGCCCTTTCGACCATCTTCTCTGCTTAGGTCGTTCTCTTTGAGATATTCCCTCAGGCTCCGGGCCATCTCCTGAGCCGGGTCCACCAGAGACAGCTGGGGATAGAGCTTTTGGATCTGGTCACTCACCAGAGAATAGTGGGTACAGCCCAGCACGCAGCACTGAACTCCCTCTGTTTTCACCAGTTCGTCCAACTCTCGGCGCAGTTCCGCTTCCACCTGAGACATCCCAGCTCCGCTGCCCAGATTATGTTCCACCAGATTGGCCAGGTTGGGGCAGCCCCGGCTAAATACCCTGAGCTCTTGCGAGCCTTGCGCCTGGATCTGTCTGGGATAAGTCTGGCAATGATGGGTAAAAACGGTGGAAATGACCCCTACCCGGTCTCCGCCTCCCGCAAGTGCCCCGCTTACCCCCGCCTGCACTGCATTGAAGACCGGGCAAGAGACCAAATCCTTGCACTGTTCGATCACGCAGGAGATGGTATTGCAGCCAACCAACAGCACTTTGACCTGCCGCTGTTCCATAAACTCAAACATATACCGGCTCAGGGCGACAATGGTCTTCTCTGGGTGGTTGCCATAGGGAACATGGGCCCCGTCTCCAAAATAGAGGATATCTTCTTCCGGCAGCAGGCGCTGCACCTGTCTTACGACACTGAATCCCCCAATACCGGAATCCAAAATGCCCACGGGGTTATTACGTTTCGACATGAACTTCCTCCCAAAGGTCCCGGCGCCCAAAGGTGCCGGAAGAATATACGGTATATGTATCGGTTTCTCTTCCTGTCTCATTCCACCCGCCAGACGCTTCCAGTGACAGTGTCCAGCTGGTAGGTCCCGATGTCGGTGGTGATCTGCCACACAGGTGTCAGCGTCATAGAGCCAGACAGAGATGCCGCACATAGATATCCTGTCTCTATGGTGTCGATCCGGTTACACACATCGCCCAAAGCACTGATGCCATTGAGAAAGCGAATCAGCGCGGTGGGGGCAGTAATTGTCTCCCGGGCGGGGTCTGGCTTCGGCTGCCCCACCAGGCGGCGTCCGGTGATGGTGCTTACACTTCCATCCACGCACACCACATTTGCCTGCTGCCCGAACAGAGGAGTTGTGTCCCATGTCTGCTGGACGATGATTCCATCCTCCGTCTCTTTCAGCTGTGTACCTGCAAAGCCCATGGCCGCCAATGCAGCAAGACACCCTGCCGTTTGTTCTTCCCCCGCCGAATAAACTCCGGGTTCCAGTTGGGCAGAAAACGTTCCGTCACTGTGAAACTGGACCCAGCCTTGGCCGTTGGAATAGCGATAAATTTCACCGCCTCTGGCCTCGGTTTCCACATCTCCTCTCAGCAGTCCGGCCGCGGCTTGCTGTTCTTCCTCCAAATCCCGCTCAGCTGTCTGCGGCAGCAAGTCTATGGACTGGGGGATCTTTTCTTCATCCACCTGCACACCCCGTTCGCTCAAAAAAAGGAGGGTGTTCTCCCAGGTCTTACTGCTCTGCCGACTGCTCTGAAGATTCTGGCTGACCACAAGCCCCAGCAAGGAGATATTTGCCACCACCAGGATCAATAAGATCATATTTTTCAGCTTTGTCCAAGGCATGGCACTACTCCTCCCCGGCCTCCCATTCTCTGGCCGACCAGCCCGCTGTCACCGTGTCTCCCCCGTTGTCACTATAGGTCAGCATCAGCTCCTGCCCCTCCAGGCCCAGCGCCGAAAAAGCCGCCAGAGCCTGTTTGGGCGGCATCACAGCCGATGTGGTACCGCTGGATGCATAGCTGCGAAAGCGCATGGTAAATTGCGTGATCTGCCCGTTGGATACCACAAAGGAAGCGGCGCTGCCCTGTTCAAAGCAGACAGGGACTCCGTTCAGACTGTATTCAAATTCGACCTCCAACGTGCCGCCGGTTTCACGGACCGCGCTCAAATAGAGCTGGGCCTCTCCGCAGCGGCTCCCCAGCAGGGTCGCGGCCAACTGCCGGCAGGTTTCCACGCCGCGGGAAACGCTGTCCCCGCTTCCCGCCAACACAGGAAGGCCCCCTTTGTCATCCCCGGCAGTAAACTCTACCGTTCCCCGCTCAGACAGACGAATACTGTTGTCTTCGCTGCGAGCCACCCAGTCATCAGTGGGATAAAAATTGGTGGAATTCAGGGAAAAACCCAGATCCTGAACCAACGCCCGCAAGGAATCCTCCCCATCATTCACTGGATTGGAAACAGTATAAACGCCAAGGCTCGGACTGCTCGGGAACAGCAGGGTATCTGGCGCCAAGGTGGAATATTCTTCCGATTCAAAGGCATAAAATGCCCCATTCTCGGTATACGTAGATAAAACCTCGCTCAGAACATCCGCTTCCCCCATTCCGGACTGGAATCGGTAATAGGTCCCGTCTGTTTCATCCCGGTAATAGAGTACCACTGCCTCTTCCTCGGCAGCCAGCACCATACACCGTATGTTTCCCTGCAGCTGCGTATCGCCTCCGGACAACCAGGCCGCCAGCACAGATGCGGGAAGTTCCCCTTGAAAATCCATGTATACGCTCAATTTTTGGGTCAGCGCTTCTTCCCACTGCTCACGGCTGATGACTTCCGGGGCTCCGGCGCCGGACATAGACTCAACCAGCACACCAGCTACCTGCTGAAACAAATTCTGACAGGACGCCTGGTCATGGGCGATCCCCATCCGGATACTCTCCCGTTGGCTGGGCAGTTCCGTTCCCTCCGGCATACCCTCGCCGCCGGGAAGGTTCACTACCATCGTCAACGGGATGGCACTCCCCGTCTGTCCGCTCCCCTGTACTTGGCCGGTGACCGCTTGGGGGCGGTCCTCATGCAGCAGGCCGTTCAGCGGAGCGAGCAGTTGGGTCTGGGCCGCCAGCCACAGGGCGGAGCCGGTCAGCAGCAGGATGAGCGCATCCTTACACAACTCTATGGCCCGATGCTTACGTTCTTGCTTCATGGCTTGGTCCCTCGATCTTCAGCTCCAGCTTCACGGCAAGGCCGGGGCCCTGCTTGTTCAGCAAGCTCAGCTTGCCCTGGTGCCGGTCCACGATCTCCTTGGCAATGGACAGGCCCAGGCCGGTGCCGCCGGACTGGCGGGAGCGGGCCTTATCCACACGGTAAAAGCGCTCAAAGATCCGGGGTCGATCTTCCTCCGGAATTCCGATGCCATCGTCATCCACCACCAGCCAAACCCGGTCGTTTCTACGCCCGGCCGCAATGGTGATGTGCCCCCCATCCGGGGTATATTTGATCGAATTGGAGACGATGTTCATCATGACCTGAACGATTCGCTCCCGGTCCGCCACAATATCGGGCAGGTCGGGGTCCATGTCCAGGGTCAGGGTATGGCTATGGCGCTGGGCTTCCATATAGACGGCATTGTAAAGATCCTGCACCGCGTCGCCAAAGGCAAAGCAGCCCAGCTTCATCTCATCCCGATTGGAGTCAAACCGGGACAAGGTCAACAGATCTTGCACAATATGGGTCATCCGCTCACTTTCGTTGAGAATGACTCCCAGGAACTTCTTTTCCATCTCCGGGGAAATATCTCCGGCACTCTCCGTCAGCGTCTCGGCGTAAGAATGGATATTGGTCAGGGGGGTACGCAGCTCGTGGGACACATTGGCCACAAATTCCCGGCGCATCTCCTCATTTTTCCGCTGCTGCGTCACATCATGGATAACGACCAGGGCACCGCCGTTTGCCTGTCCCCGGTCGAAGGGGGCCATCAGCAGCTGCAGAAAGCTGTCCCGCACCCGCATTTCTCCCTCCAAATGGTCCGGAGCCACCAGCACCTGATCCAGAGACGCCACGGTTCCAAAAAGCTGATCATAGGTCGTGTCACTGTTGATCCTCCGCAGCAGCATCTGGGCGGCGGCGGGGTTGGAATGGATCACGGTTCCCTCCCGTGAGAACGCCACAACGCCGTCATTCATATGGAGGAACAGGGTATCCAGCTTGTTTCGCTCATTTTCCACTTGGCCCAGGGTGTCCTGTAGCTGACCGGCCATGTCATTGAACGTCTCCGTGAGCACGCCGATCTCATCCTGAGACTGAACTTCGATTTTTCGGGAAAAGTCCCGTTCGGCCAGGCGCATCGCGCCCTCCGTCAGCCGCTGAATGGGGATCACCATGGTTTTAGACAGCAGGAACGAGAGCAGGATGGAAATCACCAAACCGAATACCAGCGCCTCTACGATCAGAATAAACATCTGATTGGTCAGATTATTGGCGGTGGTTTTATTGTCCAGAATGTATATCACATATGACTGCTCTCCCCGGTGGATGGGAATGGCCACATCCATATAGTCCAGGGCCATGTTGCTCTCATCCCCCGCTTCTCCGGTCTCCATTCCGGTGGTCAGGGCAAAAATCAGATTTTCCGTAAGCTCCAGCGGCTCCTCCTCCCCTTCCGGGGCGACCAGACACTCGCCATTGCCATCCAGGATATATAGCTTCCGGTTTCGGCTGTCTACTCCCAGTTCGCCGGCCACGGAATTCAGCACCAAAGCCAGCTGGGCGGCATCATCCTCTTCCCCCTCCGCCTCAGTCTCCAGATCGTGCCACAGCAGAGGATCCTTAAATACATCCGACACCTGGGTATAAAAGTCCTCCAGGTAAAAGGCGGTAATGGAATTGATGAGAAACGCCCCAACCACCAGCATCAGCGACAGGATGAGCAGGACCATGATCATGACCAGTTTTGTATGTAAGCTGCGCAGCATGGGGGCACCTCCCTTCTCGTCGGAATCAAGTCCGTTTATTCCCCAAAGTAGTAGCCCATCCCCCGTTTTGTCTTGATAAACTGGGGATTGGCGGGATCATCTTCCAATTTTTCCCGCAGGCGCCGCACAGCCACATCCACTGCCCGGACATCTCCCACGCAGCCCTCGCCCTTCCACACGTGCTCCATCAGGGCCTCCCGGGAGAACACCTTGCCAGGCTGCGCCGCCAGGTAACGGATAAGGTCATATTCCCGCTGGGTCAGATCCATGGGGCTGCCGTCCTTATAGACCGTGGCCCGTTCTTCATCAATGCTCACCCGTCTGCCATCCTGGACAGGGGCCGCAATGCTTCCACCAGCCAGGGGCACCATTCCAACCCGTCGGATATTCGCCTTGACCCGGGCAAGAAGCTCCCGCATGGAAAACGGCTTGGTAATGTAGTCGTCCGCCCCCAGCTCCAGGCCCAGTACCTTGTCCTCCTCTTCCTCCCGAGCTGTGAGCATAAGGATGGGGATCGCATTCCCCGTCTCCCGGATCTTGGCACACACATCAAAGCCATTCATGCCCGGCAGCATCAGATCCAACAGGATCAGATCCGGGTTCTGCTCCAGGGCCAGCTGAAGACCCGTGGGGCCATCATAAGCTTCCAGGGTGTCATACCCCTCCCGACTCAGATTAAAGGACAGAATATCCACGATATTCTGCTCATCTTCCACGATCAAAACAGTCTTTCCCATGGGGAACCTCCTTCTTCTTAAAGCCCCAGCAGGACCTTTACTTTCAGTGCAGTGGAAACAGTCTTGGCATCGGTGATCGTTCCATCCATCACCTGCCCCACCAACTGCTCAAAGGGCATGGTAACCACATCCAAAAATTCGTCCGCATCCAAGTGCTGCTGCTTTTTTGTCAGCTTTCGGGCCAGATACATATGCAGCGCCTCGGTACAAAAGCCCGGAGAAGCCAGTGTGTAACCCAGATAGGTCCACTCCTCCGCCTTCAGGCCAGTCTCCTCACTCAGCTCCCGTTTGGCGCCCAAAAGGATATCCTCTTCAGCTCCATGATCCAGCTTGCCCGCGGGAAGCTCCAGCAGCAGCTGCTGGATGGGATAGCGGTACTGCCGCACCAAAAAGACGTTATTCTCCTCATCCAGAGCCAGCACCGCTACACCGCCGGGATGATAGACGACCTCTCGGCTGGCCAGATTGCCGTCAGGCAGCCGTGCCTGGTCCAGGGTCAGTTTCACGATCTGCCCCTCAAAAATCGTTTGGCTGCTTACCATCTGTTCGGTCAGATCCATGATATCTCCTCCTTGGGAAGTTCAGGTTCAGTTAGAGCTAGTATAGCACAGATCGCTCCTTGGGTAAAGCGATTGGGGAAAGGGTGGGAAAATTTTGCATAAAAAATCCCGCCCTGTATGGGGCGGGATTTCAGTAAGCTTATTCCTCGGCCATAGCCTTGGCAGCAATGGCTTTTTCCTGGGCCGCGGGAGGACAATCCCTCCCGCCCGGTCCATACGGGCCGGACGGGTCCCCTTCCTTTCAAATGATCGGCGGAAGTGAATTCCGCCTGCGCAATTCTTCGCTGCGCTTCGAATTTACGGCGCAAAAGCGCCGGGGCGTTTCCGCGCCCACTCGGATTGTCCCCATAAAAAATCCCGCCCTGTATGGGGCGGGATTTCAGTAAGCTTATTCCTCAGCCATAGCCTTGGCAGCAGCAATGGCTTTTTCCTGGGCCGCGGGAGGACAATCCTCGTAACGGACAAAGTGGAAGGTGTAGGAGCCGCGGGACTGGGTCATGGCCCGCAGATCAATGGCATAAGAGGTCATTTCAGCCATAGGCACCTCCGCCTCAATGATCTGCTCTCCATCGTCAGTGGGAGTCATGCCCATGACGCGGCCGCGGCGCTTGTTGAGGTCGCCGATCACGTCGCCCATGTAAGAGTCAGGCACTGTGACCTTCAGCTCACCCACAGGCTCCAGCAGAACGGGGTTGGCCTCAGGCATGGCGGCCTTGTAGGCCAGCTGAGCGGCAGTCTTAAAAGCGATTTCAGAGGAGTCCACGGGGTGGTAGCTTCCGTCATACAGCACAGCCTTCAGGTTGACCACAGGGTAGCCAGCCAGAGGACCATGGACGCAGGCTTCCCGCAGGCCCTTTTCCACGGCGGGGAAGAAGTTCTTGGGCACGGAGCCACCGAACACTTCCTCGGCAAAGACCATCTGCTCCTCCTCAGGGTTGGGCTCAAAGCGGATCCACACGTCACCAAACTGGCCGGAGCCGCCGGTCTGCTTCTTATGACGGCCCTGCTT
>CALWOP010000071.1 GCA_944383195.1 uncultured Oscillospiraceae bacterium | reverse complement strand
CCCGCCGACGTGGGCCGGGAGTACGAGCCCATCATCCGCATCAACTCCCAGTCCGGCAAGGGCGGCGCCGCCTACATTATGGAGCACAACTTCGGCTTTGACCTGCCCAAGGCCATGCATCCGGAGTTTGGACACATCGTCCAGGTGGAGACAGACAAGGTGGGCAAGGAAATCAGTCCCGAGCGCATCAACGAGCTCTTCCACCAAGAGTATATCGATGTGAAGGAGCCCTACAAGCTCCTCAAGCACGCCTTCCAGGAGAGCGTGGACAGCGAGGGCCACTCCCATGTCACCTTCTGGGGCACCCTCCAGCACACCGACACCATTTTCAAAGTGTCCGGCGAGGGCAACGGTCCCATCGACGCTTTCTTCAACGCCATCAAGGACGAGAAGATGGCCCGCTTCTCCTTCCTGGACTATGCTTCCCACGCCATTACCAACGGCTCCGACTCCCAGGGCGTGGCCTATATCCTGCTCAAAGACCAGCGTGACGGTAAGGAGTACTGGGGCGTGGGCCTGTCCCACAACATCAACCTGGCTCCCCTCCGGGCCATTCTCTCCGCCATCAACCGGGCCAAACGGGGGTAAAACTTCAAACAAGCGGCACAGCCGCTCCCAAAACAGATTTCAATTTATTCCGCCCCCTGGGGCGGCGGAACTCTGCGAGGCTTTGGGGTTTTTCCTTATACTTTTCCGGGCTTTCCAATTTTGGAAAGCCCGGTTTTAGTTTACTCTTAAAGGTATAAATTTTCCTTTAATCTTTTCCTTGACCCGTTGCCTCCCCCATGAAAAAGGGTTAAGATAAGAAATAAGTGAACATACATTTTGACAGGAGGCGCGTTCCATGCCGAAAACTCCCGAACTGCCACCCAAAGCCACGCAAAAGGCTCCGGCCCGTATGTCCAAAAAAGATCCCCTCACCCCTGAGCAGCTGGAGGAGCTGGATGCCTGGTGGCGGGCAGCCAACTATCTGTCCGCCGGTCAGCTCTATCTGCTGGACAACCCCCTGCTCCGGGAGCCCCTGCGTCCCGAGCATCTGAAGCAAAACATTGTGGGCCACTGGGGCACCTGTCCGGGGCAGAATTTTATCTACACCCATTTGAACCGAGCCATCGTCCGCTACGACCTCAATATGATCTACATCTGCGGCCCCGGCCATGGCGGTAACGCCGTGGTGGCTCAGGACTACCTGGACGGCTCCTACAGCGAGGTCTACCCCAATGTCAGCCGTGATACCGAGGGGCTGAAAAAACTCTTCCGCCAGTTTTCTTTCCCCGGCGGGATTCCCTGCCACACCGCCCCCCAGACCCCCGGCTCCATCAACGAGGGGGGCGAGCTTGGCTACTCCCTGGCTCACGCGTTCGGGGCTGTGATGGACAACCCAGATCTCATCGCCGCCTGCGTGGTGGGCGACGGCGAGGCGGAGACCGGCCCCCTGGCCGCCGCCTGGCACTCCAACAAGTTTTTGAACCCTGTCACAGACGGGGCGGTGCTGCCCATCCTCCATTTGAATGGTTTCAAGGTATCAAACCCCACCATTTTTTCCCGGATCTCCCATGAGGAGCTGGAGATGTTCTTCAAGGGCTGCGGCTGGGAGCCTCGGTTTGTGGAGGGGGCGGACCCCAAGCTCATGCACCAGACCATGGCCGCCGCTCTGGACTGGGCGGTACGGGAAATCCAGCGCATTCAGGAGTACGCCCGTTCCACCGGGGACATGGAGCGGCCCCGGTGGCCCATGATCGTCCTGCGCTCCCCCAAGGGCTGGACCGGGCCTAAGGAGGTAGACGGCAAGCCGGTGGAGGGCAGCTGGCGTGCCCACACCGCCCCCATCCCCCTGTGGGACGGCGCTCCCGGACGGCTGGATGCACTGGAGCAGTGGCTGCGCAGCTACCATCCTGAGGAGTTGTTTGATGAAAACGGGACCCTTCTTCCCCGCATCCAGGCCCTGGCCCCCAAGGGGGAGCAGCGGATGGGAGCCAACCCCCACGCCAACGGCGGGCTTCTCCTACGGGATCTCCGGGTCCCTGACTTCCGTACCTATGCCGTGGACGTTCCCCGGCCCGGAGGGGCGGATGCGGTGGACATGGCCGTGCTGGCAAACTATGTGCGGGATGTGATCCACCTCAATGGGGAGGGGGCCAATTTCCGGGTATTTGCCCCGGATGAGGCCGCTTCCAATCGCCTGAGCGCCATGTTTGAGGCCTCCGGCCGGCGGTGGTCAGACGAGATCCGCCCTGAGGACGAGCATCTGTCCCATACCGGCCGGGTGATGGACGCCGCCCTGTCCGAGCACCTGTGCCAGGGCTGGCTGGAGGGCTACCTGCTCACCGGGCGACATGGCTTTCTCAACAGCTACGAGGCCTTCATCCGCACGGTGGACTCCATGGTCTCCCAGCACGCCAAGTGGCTGAAGGTGGCCCGACAGCTGCCCTGGCGGCCGTCTATCGCCTCCCTGAACTATGTGCTCTCCTCCAACGTGTGGCAGCAGGACCACAACGGATTTACCCACCAGGACCCGGGCTTTCTGGACCATGTAGCCAACAAAAAGGCAGACGTGGTGCGCCTGTACCTGCCCCCCGACGCCAACTGCCTGCTCTCCTGCTTCGACCACTGCATCCAAAGCCGGAACTATATCAACGTCATCGTGGCCTCCAAGCTCCCCCGGCCCCAGTGGCTGAGCATGGACGAGGCCATCAAGCACTGTACCCACGGCATTGGCATCTGGCAGTGGGCCTCCAATGACCAAGGCAGCGAGCCCGACGTGATCATGGCCTGCTGCGGGGACACCCCCACCCTGGAGGCTCTGGCGGCAGTGACCATCCTCCGGCGCAGGCTGCCCCAACTGAAGATCCGCTTCATCAACGTGGTGGACCTGATGAAGCTCCAGCCCCACACCGAGCACCCCCACGGTCTCACCGACGAGGACTACGATGCGCTCTTTACCACCGACACCCCCATCATCTTCGCCTTTCACGGCTATCCCACCCTGGTCCATGAGCTCACCTACCGCCGGCACAACAAAAAGCTCCACGTCCGGGGGTACAAGGAGGAGGGGACCATCACCACCCCCTTTGATATGCGGGTGCGCAACGACATCGACCGTTTCCATCTGGTCATGGACACGGTGAAGCGCCTGCCTCAGCTGGGCAACAGCGCCTCCTATCTCATTCAGGAGATGAAAGACAAGCTGGTGGAGCACCGTCAGTATATCAACGCCCACGGTCAGGACCTGCCCGAGGTGCGAAACTGGAAATGGGAAAGCTGACGCTTCCCATAAGGGAGGAATCCATATGCGCAGCGATCAGGAGATCATGGAGCTGATCCTTCACCGGGCCCAGTCTGACCCTCGTATCTTGGCGGCCTATTTAAAGGGCTCCCGCACCAACCCAAACGTGCCCAAGGATATCTATCAGGACTTTGACCTGATGTATGTGGTCACGGAAACGGAGAGCTTTCGTGCAAACCCCTCCTGGCTGGAGGAGTTTGGCCCTATTATCCTTAAACAGGAGCAGGATGACGCCTTTGGCTATGGCGAACGCTTCGGCATCCAGGGAAATTATCAGGATGGCTACTCCTGGCTGCTGCTCTTTGCCGATGGAAGCCGCATCGACGTGGGTGTGGAGACACGGGAAGCCATGAAACGTGGCGCCTGGCGCAACAAGCTCTTCCTCCCGCTTTTGGATAAGGTCTGCTGTCTGCCCGATCTGCCAGCGTCCACTGACGAAGATTTCCACGTCAAACGGCCCACCCAGGCACAGTTTCAAGGGTGCTGCAAGGAATTTTTCTGGTGTCTGTGTGATGTGGAAAAAGGCATCGCCCGGGACGAGCTCCCCTTTGCTATGACCACGTACAACACCCTGGTACGGGATATGCTGGAACAGATGCTCTGCTGGTATATCGGGGTAACCACGAACTTTTCCTTGTCCTGCGGAAAGCTCAATAAATATTTTAAATCCCTCCTGCCTCAGGATGTGTACCGGGCCTATGTAAATACCTATTCCAGCGGAGACTATACACATCTCCATCAGGCCATGGATACCGCACGGTCTCTGTTTCATCAGATTGCTTGCTTTGTGGGACAGGCCCTGGACTTCCCCTATCCTCAGGAGGATGAGGACGGCTGCGCCTGGTATTTGGACTGGGTTCGGAGTACGCAAACCTCCTCCGACCACACCTGAACAGAATAACTCCGCCCGGCTTCTACCAAAGCCGGGCGGAGTTATTCTATCTGTTTCTCTGATCTGGTCCTCACCGCAAATTACTTGACCCCAAGCATCCGGGAGGCATTCAAAATGGCGATCACCGATACTCCCACATCGGCAAAGACTGCCGCCCACATATTGGCATAGCCCAGGGCAGACAGTACCAACACCAGGAATTTCACCCCCAGGGCAAAGACCACGTTTTCCCGCACAATGGTCAGGGTCTTTCGGGCAATGGACACGGCGGCGGCAAGCTTGCGCAAATCATCATCCATCAGCACCACATCAGCCGCTTCAATGGCGGCGTCGGAGCCCAGGGCCCCCATGGCCACCCCAATGTCCGCCCTGGAGAGGACAGGGGCATCGTTGATGCCGTCCCCCACAAAAACCAGATGTTCCCCGGGCCGCTTTTCTTTCAAAAGCTCCTCCACTTTTTCCACCTTGTCCCCAGGGAGCAGCTGGGCGTAAAAGCGGTCGATCCCCAGTTCTCCGGCCACGTATTGTGCAGAATACTGGTTGTCGCCGGTGAGCATCACCGTCTCCCGGACCCCAGAGCGCTTCAGCTCCTGAAGCGCCTGGGCTGCGCCCTGCTTCACCTGGTCGGCCACCAGCAGATATCCCAAATACCGCCCCTGAACCGCCACATGAACGGCGGTTCCAGGCAGCTCCTCCTGCTCGGGCAAGGTGATCCCCGCCTCTTCCAGCAGCTTGCGGCTGCCCACCAGGGCTGTATTCCCGTCCACTTTGGCCTGAACGCCCCGGCCGGCGATCTCTTCCACCTCTTCCACCCGGCCCTGGGTCTGGGCACCTCCCCAAGCGGAACGAATGGCGCGGGCGATGGGATGGGAGGAATACTGTTCCGCCAGAGCAGCCGTCTCCACCAGGTCCCCTTCCTTTCCTTCCCATACCTTGACCTGAGTAACGGAAAAGGACCCCTGGGTAAGCGTTCCGGTTTTGTCAAAGGCCACTACCCCAGCATGGGCCAGGGCCTCCAGATAGTTGCTGCCTTTTACCAGTATTCCCTGCCGGGACGCGCCTCCGATCCCTCCAAAGAAGCTCAAAGGGATGGAAATGACTAAGGCACAGGGGCAGGACACCACCAGGAAGTTGAGGGCCCTGGGCATCCAAACGCCCCACTGCCCGTCCAGCAGCGAGGGGATCACAGCCAGCGCCAGTGCGGCAAAGACCACAATGGGAGTGTAATACCGGGCAAATTTGGTGATAAAATGTTCCGCTTTGGCCTTTTTCTCGCTGGAATTTTCCACCAGATCCAGAATCCGGGCCACCGTGGACTGGCCGTAGGGTTTGCTCACCTCCACACGCAGTACGCCGGACAGGTTGACGCAGCCGGAGATGACCTCCTCTTCAGGGCCCACATCCCGAGGAAGAGACTCCCCGGTCAAGGCGGCGGTGTCCAGGGCTGAGCTTCCCTCCCGCACAAGGCCATCCAGGGGCACCCGCTCTCCAGGTTTGATCACGATGATCTCCCCCACCGCGACTTCCTCCGGGTCTGTCTCCACAATCTCGCCCTCCCGCTCCACATAGGCGCAGTCCGGACGGATGTCCATGAGCTGGGCAATGGAGCGCCGACTTCGGGAAACTGCCACGCTCTGAAAGAGTTCTCCCACCTGATAAAAGAGCATCACCGCCACGCCCTCAGGGTATTCCCCCACTGCCATGGCCCCAATGGTGGCCACCGACATGAGGAAATTCTCGTCAAAGACCTGGCCGTTTTTAATGTTTCGCAGAGCCTTCCACAATACGTCCCAACCCACAAGGGCGTAAGGAATCAAATACAGACCCAGCCGTAAAGGCCCCTGCACGGGAACTGCAAACAAAATGGCAAAGAGGACCCCAGCTCCCAAAATGCGCCAGAGCGTTTTTTTCTGCTTTCTGGTCACGGCAGCGTCCCTTCCTTTACTTTAAAATAACCCGGCAGTCAGGCTCCACCTTTTTGCAGGCCTTCACCGCCTGGCGAACGATCTCCTCAAAACGGTCGTCTGCCCCCTCGATGGTCATCTTCTGGGTCATAAAGCTTACCGTGGCCCCAGTCACCCCGTCGATCTGACGGATGGCCCGCTCCATTTTAGCCGCGCAGTTGGCGCAGTCCAAATCTTCCAGCTGAAAGGTCTTTTTCATGGTGATACCTCCCGTTCACTCTTCAATATGTTCCATACCCTGGTTCAAAATGCTTTCCACATGGCCATCGGCCAGGGAGTAGTAGATGGTCTTCCCCTCCCGGCGGAACTTCACCAGCTTGCTGTTTTTCAGCACACGAAGCTGATGAGATACGGCGCTTTGGGTCACTTCCATCAGGCCTGCCAGATCGCACACACACAGTTCCCCCTCCAGCAGGGCATACAGGATCTTGACGCGGGTGCTGTCTCCAAAGATCTTAAACAGCTCCGCCAGATCATAGAGCTCCTCATCCGGAGGCAGCAGAGATCGTACCCGCTCCAACCGCTCCGGATGGATCTCCTTCTCCTGACAGCAGGGGGCCGCTTCTTTTTCCATCCTTCCATCTCCTTTCTACATATGAACATTTATTCATTTGTTGTTTTTAATATAGCACCAGCGTCTCCCTCTGTCAAGGGAAAGGAAACATTTTTCAGCCAACAGATTCTCCTTGCCACAAAGAGAAGTGCACAGTATAATATCACACAGTCCACAAGCAGCGCCCGTCATAAAAAAATTTCAAACTTTGGGAACCTTTTTTTCCAGTTCTCGTCCAACCTACCGTACACAAAAAACGCTGCACCAAGACAGCCCCTAAAAAAGGAGTTTTTGATGATGAAAAGACGTATGTTTGCGGCCGCTCTGGCCTGCGCCATGATTCTGCTGACCGCCTGCGGCGGAGGGAACAGCACTTCCTCCTCCAGTCAGTCCTCTTCCAGCCAAAGCAGCTCTTCCCAGGGCAGCGCCTCCTCTGAAGGGTCCTCCTCTTCTCAGGGAAGCCTGGTCCTCCCGGACAGCTCCAACCCCGATTCCTCCCAGCTGCCTGACGCCTCCCTCCCCGATGGTTCGGCCGGCAGCGTTGAGGAGCCTGTAGCCGAGAGCTCCCTGTCCCTGAGCAAGAGCGACTTTACCCTGTTCAAGGCCGGGGCCACCTGGCAGCTGAAAGCGAAAGCCGATCCCGCCGGCGGCGAGCAGAGCTGGAGCTCCAGCGATGAGAAGGTCGCCACCGTGGATGAAAAAGGCGTGGTCACTGCTGTGGGCGAAGGCAGCTCCACCATTACGGTCACCGATAAGGCCACTGGCCTGTCTGCCTCTTGCATTGTCCGGGTGCGCATCGAGGATCAGAAGCCCGACAACGGCGGTTCTTCCTCTTCCGGCTCCAGCTCCTCCGGCGGTTCTTCCAGCAACGGCTCTCAGAGCTCCAATGTGGATTTGACCGCTTTCGCCAACCAGGTGATGGCCGATTATGAATTTTCCCACCTCCAGCTGGCCGATGCCTCCCTCATGGACGATCTCTACAGCGGCCTGTCCGGGGTGAGCACTGAGCAGTGCCTGGTCTACTGCACCATGATGACCATGAACAACGGGGAGTTTGTCCTGGTCCAGGTAAAGGATAGCAAGGATGTGGACACTGTGAAGGGCATCCTCCAGGCCCGGATCAACTATATGGCCGGCGACGGAGAAAACCCCGGCGGAGCCTGGTACCCCGGCCCCACCGAGCAGTGGAAGAACAACTCCCGTGTGACCTCCAACGGCAACTATGTGATGATGGTGGTCCACGAAAACTGTGACGACATCGTCACCGCGTTCAACGATCTGTTTTAAACCCTCCACAAATGTGGTAATATCAAAGGGGCCGCCTGAACGGCGGCCCCTTTTTCCCGCCAATTTTAACGCAAAGGAGAAAGCCCATGGTCTTTTCCACTCCCATTTTTATGTTTTATTTCCTGGTCATAACCCTGTTCGTCTACTACCTGGTGCCCAGAAAGCTGCGGAATCTGGTTCTGCTGTGCGCTTCCCTGTGGTTTTATTACTGGGGCGAACAGGAATACGTGGCCATCATGTTCCTGTCAACTTTTATCGACTTCACCCACGGCTGGCTGGTGGAGCGCTGTAAGAAAAACGGCAACGACAAAGGCGCCCGGATGGCGGTGGCCTCGTCCATTTTCTTTAATCTGGCCCTGCTGTTCTTCTTTAAATATTGGGATTTTATTGCCGCTTCCCTCCAGTCTGTAGGCCTTACCTTTATGCCGGTGCTGGGCATCCATCTGCCCATCGGCATCTCCTTCTACACCTTCCAGACCATGAGCTACACCATCGACGTGTACCGGGGCGACACCCGTGCCCAGCGGAACATCATCAACTTCGGCACCTTTGTCACCCTCTTCCCCCAGCTCATTGCCGGTCCTATCATTAAATATAAGGATTTGGGGGACCAGATCGACGAGCACACCTGTAACGCAGACAAGTTTGCCTCCGGCGTACAGATTTTTATGGTCGGTCTGGGGAAAAAGCTTCTCATTGCCAATAATGTGGGTATGCTGTGGGACAGCTACAAGGCCATGGCCCTCTCCGATCTGACGGTTGCCGGCTCCTGGCTTGGCGTCTTGGCGTTCACGTTCCAGATCTACTTCGACTTCTCCGGCTACTCCGACATGGCCGTCGGTCTTGGACGGATGCTGGGCTTTGAGTTCCTGCCCAACTTCAACTATCCCTATATCTCCAAGAGCATCACCGAATTCTGGCGGCGTTGGCATATCTCCCTTTCCACCTGGTTCCGGGAATACCTCTATATCCCTCTGGGCGGCAACCGCTGCTCTAAGCCCCGGTGGATGTTTAACCTGCTGGTGGTGTGGGCCGCTACAGGCATCTGGCACGGGGCCAGCTGGAACTATCTGCTCTGGGGCCTTTACTTCTTCGTACTGCTGATGCTGGAGAAATTTTTCCTCTTAAAGGTTCTAGACAAGGCCCCAGCCCTGGTGGGTCACATCTATACTATGTTCTTCGTCCTGGTGAGCTGGGCCATCTTCGCTTTGGAGGATTTCTCTCACCTCACCGGATATCTGAAAGTCATGTTCGGTCTGGGCGGTGTGCCCCTGGTCAATGACAACCTGGGCTATTATTTTACCAGCTATCTGCCCATTTTGGCCATGGCGGCCCTGGCCTCCACCCCTCTGGGCGTGACGGTTTACCGCAAGCTCCCCCAGTGGGCGGCCCGGTGCCTTTGCACGGTACTGGTCGTGGCAGGTCTTGTGATCTGTACTGCCTACCTGGTGGACGGCACCTACAATCCCTTCCTCTATTTCCGCTTCTAAGGAGGTGTACGTCATGAAAAATTTTAACCGTTTCCTCTCCGCCCTGTTCTGCCTGTTCCTTGGCGGAATGCTGGTAGTCAGTACCATCCTGCCGGATCAAAGCTTCTCCCCCCTGGAAAATCGCTACCTGGCCAAGCCTCCCAAGCTGAGCCTGGAAACTTTGACAAACGGCTCCTTTATGGAGGGTGCGGAGGAGTATGCCTCAGACCAAATCGTCGGCCGGGACTTCTGGGTGGCGCTGAAAGCCTGGTGCGAGCGTCTGAGCGGCAAGCAGGAGAATAACGGGGTCTATTTTGGCAAGGAAGACACCCTTTTGAACCGAGTGAACACCCCCACACAGGAGGAGCTGCAAAAGCGTCTGAACTTTGTAGACACTCTGGTTGGCAACGTGTCGGTGCCCGTCTATCTGGGGCTGATCCCCTCCTCCTCCGCCGTATGGTCCGATCGGCTTCCCGCCGGCGCCCCCACCGCCGACGAGCTGTCTCTCATTGATGAGCTCTACTTCAACACCGGGGCGAGCACTCTGGACATGGCTGGAGCGCTGCTGGAACACAAGGACGAGGACCTCTACTACCGCACTGACCACCACTGGACCAGCCTGGGGGCCTATTACGGGGCCAATGTTCTCTTTGAGGCCATGGGACTGGAGCCTTTGAATCTCAGCGATTATGAGAAGACCACCGTTACCACCGAGTTTTACGGCACCACATTCTCCACCTCCGGCGTTCGCTGGGTGGCTCCCGACTCCATCGACACCTACATCCCTGCTGACGGGGTGAAGGTGACCTCCTGGTTTACCGGCTCGCCTGAGGAGGGCAGCCTCTACGTGGACAGCTACCTGAACCAGAAGGACAAATACTCCTACTTCCTGGGAGGCAACCAGTCCCTGTGTGTCATCGAGACAGAGCACACCGACGCCCCCAAGGTCCTTGTCATCCGGGACTCCTATTCCGACTCCCTGGCACCCTTCCTGACTGAGCGCTTCTCTGAAATCCACCTCTTCGACCCCCGGTACAACCTCACCAGCGTAAAAGACTATGTGGCGCAAAACGACATTGACTCTGTGGTGGTCCTCTATTCGTTCCAAAACTTTACCACAGACCAGAACTTGTTCGTCTTGTCCCGATAAATACCGAGCACACAGGCCGATGTAAAAAAATGTGGAAAATATGAAAAAAATCTGTTGACAGCTCTCACCACTGGTGATATAATGTCATTCAGTTGAGCGCTGATTATTAGCGCGATGACCGCTCCGCAGGTATGGGTTTCCCACCCGGTGCATAACTAAATAAGTAATATCCGGCGCACCCTCTTATCTGGGGGTATAGCTCAGCTGGGAGCGCCAGCAACCGCATGTGACGACCCCTCAACGCGAGGAAATGACAATTTAATC
>CALWOP010000070.1 GCA_944383195.1 uncultured Oscillospiraceae bacterium | reverse complement strand
GCAGGCCTTGCCCGCCTCGTGAGCCAGACCGGCCACCTTGGTGTCCTGCTCAGTGACCCCCTCCTGGGCGTCGATCATGATAAGGCACACGTCACAGCGCTCGATGGCCATGGTGGAACGCAGCACGGAGAACTTCTCGATCCGGTCATCCACCTTGGACTTTTTCCGCATACCGGCGGTGTCAATAAAGAGGTATTTGCCGTGCTCGTTTTCAAAAGAGCTGTCCACCGCGTCCCGGGTGGTGCCCGCCACGTTGGAGACAATGACCCGCTCCTCTCCCAGAATGCGGTTGATGAGGGAGGACTTGCCCACGTTGGGTTTGCCGATGACGGCCACTTTAATGGTGTCGTCGTCCTCCTCTTCCTCCTGCTCCGGGGGGAAGTATTCAAAGCAGGCATCCAGCAGATCGCCGGTACCGTGGCCGTGGACGGCGGAGACGGCGATGGGGTCGCCCAGGCCCAGGTTGTAGAACTCATAGATATCCGGATTTTCCCGGCCGGTCTGGTCGGCCTTGTTCACCGCCAGCACCACGGGCTTGCCCGAGCGCAGGAGCATATTGGCCACCTCCTGGTCGGAGGCGGTCATGCCGGTTTTGATGTCGCAGACGAAGACGATGACGGTGGCGGTGGAGATGGCGATCTCCGCCTGCTCCCGCATAAAGGAGAGGATCTGATCGTCAGTGCCCGGCTCAATGCCGCCGGTGTCCACAATGTCAAAGACCCGGTTTCTCCACTCGCACTGGGCGTACAGCCGGTCCCGGGTGACGCCGGGGGTGTCCTCTACAATGGACAGGCGCTGTCCGCACAGCTTATTAAACAGCATGGACTTGCCCACGTTGGGCCGTCCCACAATGGCAACCAATGGTTTCATGGTGAGATCACACTCACTTTCCGCAAATTTTCAGTCAATATTAAAAATTAATAGCAATATTTTTGCTTAACGATACTGGAAGTATTCTGTTTCTTCCCGCTTCTGCCGCACATCCTCCGGAGGGAGCGCCAGACCGCACATGGCATCCAGCAGCTCATATCCATCCTGCTCCACTGATGTAACAGGTACGCCCAGTTCCCGCTCCACGTCGTCCAGGGACACATCGTCCAGAAAGACCCGCTCACCGGCCCGAAGCATATGGGCTGGGATCAGCAGGCGCTGCCCCAGCTCTTTCCCTCGGAGCTGGTCGATCAGGTCCCCGCCGGTGACCAGTCCGGCCACGGTAATGGTCTCGCCGAAAAAGCGGTTTTGGATGGGGTACACCTTTCCCTGAATGCTGCCGCACTTGTCCTTGGCCAGTGCCACCAGTTTTTCCAGGAAGGGGGCGGCGGACACCCCGGTGGCGATGGAAAAGGGAGTGGCGCCCGCCATCTCTGACCGCTCCATCAGGCCCAAAGCCCGACGAAATTCCTGGGTGAGCAGAGTGAGCATACCTACCCCGTTATCCAGCTGGGTAAACTCCTCAAAGTAGTCCTCTGGGGGCAGCTCCCGGCCGGCCAGCAAATAAAACTCGTCTGAACACCATACCAGCCGTGTGCCCTTTTCTGTCAGATGGGCCCCAGCAAAGGCCTCCACCTGGTCAATGAGGGCGGCGGCGGTGTTCTGGGTGTAGGTTTTCAGGGGGTAAAGGCCATCCCGGAATTTGGTCACCCCAACGGGGACCACTGAGACGCTGTTTACGGCCGGATAGAGCCCAGCCAGGTCCCGGAGGGTTTTGTCCAGGGCGGGGCCGTCGTTGATCCCCGGGCAGGAGACGATCTGGCAGTTCATAGTGATGTGGTGCTGGGCGAAGCGCTCCATCAGCTCCAGAACCTCACCGGCCCGCTTGTTTTTCAGCATCTCCACCCGGAGCTGGGGGTCGGTGGTGTGGACGGAGATGTTAATGGGAGAGATGCGCAGATCGCAGATCCGCTCCACCTCACGCTTGGAGAGGTTGGTCAGGGTGAGGTAGTTGCCCATGAGGAAGCTCAGGCGGGCGTCGTCATCCTTAAAATATAAGGAGGGGCGCATACCCGGGGGCATCTGGTCCACAAAGCAGAAGATACAGTTGTTGGCGCAGGACCGGGCCCGGTCCATCAGGTAGGTCTCAAACTCCAGCCCCAGGTCCTCCCCCTCGCTTTTTTTCACCCGAAGGGTGCGCTGGGAGCCGTCTGTCTCTTTCAGTACCAGCTCCAGGCGGGGGTCATAGCTGTAAAATTTATAGTCCAGCACATCCAAAATGGGGTGGCCGTTGATGTGGGTAAGGGTCTCGCCCACCCGGATTCCCGCCCGGTGGGCGGGGCTGCGAGGCTCCACCGACCGAATGGCCGTCATGCTCATGCCGTCCTCCGCCTTTCTTTTGCCATATCGATTCATTGTACAATAGCTTCCGACATATTGCAAGGGGGCGGAGAATTTTGCGAGGGATTTCGGGGAAAAACAGGAAAACCCTTTGCAATTTTTCAATAATATGGTATGCTACATCCACGCGGAAAAGCCGCGTTTGAGAGAGGCGTGATTGGTTTGACACACAGCACCAAGCGAGATTCCTGGGGCTCCAAGTGGGGCTTCATCCTGGCCTGCATTGGCTCGGCGGTGGGTATGGGCAACATTTGGCTGTTCCCGGCCCGGGTGTCCAAGTACGGCGGGGCCACCTTTTTGATTCCGTATCTGATTTTTGTAGTCATTATCGGCTCCACCGGCGTCATCGGGGAGATGGCCTTTGGCCGTGCCACCCGGTCCGGCCCCATCCATGCCTTTGGCCAGGCCACCCAGATGCGCTTTGGCAGTGACAAGCCCGGGCGGCTGCTGGGCCTGATTCCGGTGCTGGGCTCTCTGGCTATGGCCATCGGCTACTCGGTGGTCACCGGCTGGATTTTCAAATACACCGCCCAGTCCCTTAGCGGCACCCTGGCCAATATGCAGGGGGTGGAGGCGTTCAGTGCCAACTTCGGCGCCACCGCCGGGGGCAATACCCTGTGGCAGGCAGTGGGGATGGGAGTGACCATTCTCATTATGGCGTTCGGTGTGGGCAAAGGTATTGAAAAGGCCAATAAGGTGATGACACCCCTGTTTTTCCTGCTGTTTATCGGCCTGGCCGTCTACCTCTTTACTTTGCCTGGCTCCGGAGCGGGGTATGAGTACATTTTTGTCCTGAAGCCTGAGGGTCTGCTGGACCCCTGGGTGTGGGTCTACGCTTTGGGTCAGGCATTCTTCTCCCTGTCTGTGGCGGGCAACGGCACGTTGATTTACGGCTCCTACCTCAGCCGGGATTCTGATGTGCCCGCCGATGCCCGGATGGTAGCCATCTTCGACACCTGCGCCGCCGTGCTGGCCGCCCTGGTGATCATTCCTGCCATGGCTGTGGCCGGGCAGCAGCTCAACGAGAGCGGCCCGGGGCTCATGTTCATCTATCTGCCCAACGTGATCGCCGGTATCCCCGGCGGGCCGGTCATTATGATCGTGTTCTTCCTGGCGGTGGTCTTCGCCGCCCTCACATCCCTGGTCAACCTCTTTGAGGCCCCCACCGCTACCCTCCAGGAGATGTTTCATTTAAAGCGTCCGGCGGCGGTGGGTATCATCGGTGTGCTGGGCCTGGGCGTGGGGCTGGTCATCGCCCCCATCGTGTCGCAGTGGATGGACGTGTGCTCCATCTACATCTGCCCTGTGGGGGCGTTCCTGGCCGGGGTCATGTTCTTCTGGGTATGCGGGAAGGACTATGTGCTGGAGCAGGTGAACCTGGCCCGGCAGAAGCCCTTGGGTGCCTGGTTCTATCCCATGGCCAAGTACCTGTTTTGCGGGGTGACCCTGCTGGTGCTGGTGCTGGGGGCTGTGAAGGGCGGAATCGGATAAGTCAACCCAGTGCCGGAGGCACTGAGTTGAGGCAGGTTGCACGGAAGATTTTCCTCGATTTCTTTGAAATTGTCGGAAAATCTTCCGTGAGAAGTGTTTTGGGGTCGGAAGAGCCGCCCCAAAAACGGATTTCATTTGATTTCGCCACCTGCGGGTGGCGAAATTTTTTGCGGGAGGGCTTTGGGCTGCCAACGGGCGGCGAAACTCCTTGCAGGAGAGCTTTTAACAAGTCTGCCGCTGGTCAAAAGACCGGCGGCATTTTTTATGGGCCCCTTTGGTCCGCTGGCGCATAGGATGGGGAAAACCGGCGGGCACGCCCCGCCCAGGAGGTCGATTCTATGCAATCAGAGCAAGCGACGGGGAAGCTGACGGTCCGGGTGTACACTTCCCAGGCCCAGATCCCCGTTGCGGGGGCCACCGTGGTGGTCACCGCACCCGGCAAACAAGGAAAACGCAGGCTCCTCTCCGTTCAGGCCACCGACCGCAGCGGAGAGATCCGCCCCATCCAGATTCCCACGCCCCAGGCGGAGGAGAGCACCTCGCCCCATCTGCCGGGAGGAGAGGCGCCCTTTACCGTGTGCAATGTTTGGGCGGAGCACCCGGGGTATGCCATGCTGGAAGCGGAGGGCGTTCAGATCTTTCCCGGGGTGGAGACGGTGCAGGACATGGAGCTCACCCCGCTGCCCCGGGGACAGAGCAGCCTGCAGCACCTGGATGTGCGGGAGATCCCGCCCCAGAGTCTGTGAGGTGGGCCATGGCTGAGATCATCCCCTATATCCCCCGGACCATCACCGTCCACCTGGGACTGCCCGACCAGTGGGCGGAAAATGTGACGGTGGATTTTCCGGAGTATGTGAAAAACGTAGCCTCCAGCGAGATCTACCCCACCTGGGAACCGGCTGCCATTCGGGCCAATGTGCTGGCCATCATCTCCTTTGCCCTCAACCGGGTCTATACAGAGTTTTACCCCAGCCGGGGCTATGACTTCCAGATCACATCCACCACCCAGTATGACCAGAAATTTATCCGGGGACGGAATATTTTTGAAAACATCAGTCAGATCGTAGACGAGATTTTCAACGACTACATCCGCCGACAGGGCTTTATTGAGCCCCTTGCCGCCAAATTCTGCAACGGCACCACCTCCACCTGCGACGGACTGTCCCAGTGGGGCAGCCAGTATCTGGCCCAGGAGGGTTATAACTCGGTGGAAATTTTGAAAAACTATTACGGCAGAGACATCGAACTGGTGGTGGAAGCGCCCATCAAGGACCTGACGCTCTCCTATCCCGGCAGCCCCCTGCGCCTGGGGGACACCGGCCCTGATGTGGTCATCGTCCAGGCCATGCTCAACCGTATCTCACAAAACTATCCCGCCATTCCCAAGGTCTATCCCGCCACTGGGGTCTTCAATGAGAGCACCCGGGATGCGGTCAAGACCTTCCAGCGGATCTTCAACCTTACCGCCGACGGCATCGTGGGCAAGGCTACCTGGTATAAAATGGTCTACCTCTATGTGGGGGTGCTCCAGCTCTCCGAGCTGGTGAGCAAGGGGCAGACCTTCATTGGAGTGCAGTTCCAGTACCCCGGAGTGCTCCGGGAGGGCGACCGGGGAGGAGAGGTGGAGGTGCTGCAATATATGCTTTCCTTGCTGGCGGAGTTTACCCAGACCATCCAGGCCCCAGCCATGGACGGCATCTTCGGGCCTGCCACCGCCCAGGCGGTGCGGGAGTATCAGCGTCTGGTGAACCTGACCCCGGATGGCGTGGTGAACGAGGAGACCTGGAACTCCATTTACGACAGCTTTGCCCGGGCGGAGTACTTCTTGCGCCGGGATACGGTGCGGGCCCAGTCTCTGGGCAAAGATGCCGTCCCGGTGATGGGAACGCCGGAAGAGTCCCAGCGGCAGGATTTTTCCCAGACGCCGCGGGTGGGGCAGTTTCCGGGACAGGACCTGCGCCTGGGCCAGCGGGATGAAGCCCCCAAGCGGCAGGGGGAGGTGATGGTATGAACGGTTCCTTTTCCCAGCGGGAGATGCTGGAGCGGGATCTGTTGGCCAGGCCCGTGTCCAGCTTGCAGTATATGCTGGGTCAGCTGGCCGCCGGGTATCCGTCGCTGATCCACCTGATGGTGGACGGGGTGTTTGGGGAGCGGACCCTGGAGGCGGTGATGCGCTTCCAAAAAGAATTTCACATCCCCGTGACAGGGGTGGTGGATCGGAACACCTGGGATGCCATTCGGGATCGCTGGCTCAGCTTGGAAGACCGGGCGGGAGAGGCCAGGGGCACTCAGATTTTCCCCTCTGAGGGGACCGAAGTGCAGGAGGGCCAGACGCGGGAGTATATGGTGCTGCCCCAGACCATGTTCCAGGTCCTCTCCCGACAGCTGGAGGGCATTGCGTCCCACGACCCAGACGGCATCCACGGCCCGGCATCGGCCGCCAATGTGCGCTGGCTGCAAAAGGCGGCGGGCCTGCCCGAGACGGGGACCCTGGACCGCTCCGCCTGGGATGCCCTGAGCCGGCTCTATGAGGTGTTTGTGGTCCGGGAGCTGGAGGGGCGGCCGCAGTTTCCCGAAGGCTGGGGATAGCGACAAGGGGGAAACAGCGCCCTTGGAATAAGCCCCCCGACGCCTGCCCATACTATTCCCACTAAAGAGAAAGCAGGGAGAGACGGATATGGAAGAGCAGCCGCTGCCTCATGGGCGGGGAGCCTGGTTTGAGGGCTGGTATTTCAAACACCAGGGGGAGGAGGGCGGCCTGGCCCTCATCCCTGCCATTCACCGGGAGAAAAGGGGGGAGTGGACCGCCTCCCTCCAGATCATCACCCCCTGGGAGAGCCGAATGATTTCCTATCCCATTGGGGCCTTTTCCCGGTGGGGGGATGGAGTGGAGCTGCTGCTGGGGGAGAATTGGTTTTCCCAAGATGGAGTGTACCTGGAGGTGGAGGAGCCGGACTTTTCCCTAAAGGGGGAGTTGCGGTACGGCCCCCTGGCTGTCCCGGCCGAGGATATTATGGGCCCCTTTCGCCATGTGCCCCATATGCAGTGTGTCCATGGCATTTTGTCCATGGGCCACCTGGTGGACGGGGAAGTGGAGCTCAACGGGAAAACGCTGTATTTTGATAAGGGCCGGGGGTACTGGGAGACAGACCGGGGCCGGTCTTTCCCAAAACGATATCTGTGGACGCAGTGCTCCTGGCAGCAGCGGCAGCGGGTGAGCTTGATGCTGGCCATCGCCCATATTCCGGTGGGGCTTGGTTCCTTTACCGGAGTTATTTGTGAGATTCTTTTTGCCGGTCGTCCCATCCGACTGGCCACTTACCGGGGGGGCAGAGCGGTGCGGTGGGGCGAGGATGGGGCGGAGATTCGTCAAGGGCGGCTTCGTCTGTTGGTGGAGGTGCTGGAGCGCCATCCTATGCCTCTCCAGGCCCCCGCCGGGGGAGCGATGACCCGCACCATCCACGAAAGCCTCTTTGCCACGGTCCGGTACCGGCTGTGGGAGGGGGAAAAGCTGCTCTTCGACCACACTGACTCTCAGGCCAGCTTTAAGTGGTCGGAGGTCACACAATAAACACCGGCCATCTCCATGGAGATGGCCGGTGTTCAACTTCTTGAAAAAGGAGCTTGCTGTTTTTCGATTATAGTGCTGCACTGGGAAGATGGTCCACAAAGCCTTGAAGCTGGGCCTGGGAGGTCATTTTGGGCAGCTGGTCCAGAATGGCTTGTCGCTGTTGGGGGTTACAGCTGTCATAGAAGCGGGAGGACTGGGGGTTCTGCCGCAGGAGCACCCCGAAGGCCGCCAGTTGATTGTTTGCTTGATTCATGGTATCACCTCGGATTTAGTATGCCGGGGTGGAGCGGGTTTTATCCCACACGCAAACAAGTTACGGAATCACCAGCATCTGCCCGGCCAGCTCGTTGTCGGCGGTGCGCAGGGGAACGTAGTTCAGCGACCAGTGATCCAGCACAGCGACCGGCGCGGTGAGCGGCGCCTGGGCTATTTCCACTTCATTCCGGCGACGTCACGCATCATTCGCAGGTGTACATATGATATTCCCGGAAAGAGTAAAGCATGATCAGTTTGCTGGCGGCCTTTTTCAGCGCTGTATTGATGCTGACGGGATGACCGCCCGCCTAAGTGGGGCCTTTTTACAGTGCCGTATTTGGTCCTAAACGCCGCGATCATATTATAAATTGGAAATATTACTTTATAAATAAAAGCGTATTGACTAATGCGTTAGCGAGATGATATAATAAAACTGGTAATTGTACCAAGACTATTTAAAGAGGGGGGAATGAGTCCCATGGGCCCTTAATTTTGTAAAGGTTCTAGTTCGTTATATTAAACAGAAACACTCAAACTAGGCTACTTTCCAAAAATTCTCAATCGAACTCGTAAATTATTATATTTTATATATGACGAAAAATGAAGAAATTTTTGAAACATGGAAGTCTGGTTGCCTTAACGATATGCTTACTTTTTAATTTATGTTCAATATCTGCGGTTGCTATGACGAATAGGATATCTACTGCAGAAAACGTGTTTTCAGAAAAGCTTGATGTTGATCAATTGCGAGCATTAAACTTTACTGAATCAGATATTGCGAGATTGTTAGAGTACGAACGGGCACACGACAACTGTGCCCCCTCTATCAGACCCTTAGTTGATTTGCCATCAAACCCAAAAGACGGTGACGTTTATATTGACACCTTAAAAATTTCTTTGGATACATTAATCGTGGGAGGAACTTCAGCAGCAGATATTGCACTTAAAGTAGCTAATATAACATCCATCCCGATTTCGGTTGCAGTTTTAGTTGGAGTATTTGTGGCAAATCTAATCAAAGATAATGTTTCGTTCGACGGGATTGAGCTTGTAATCGAATGGCGTTATGGATTAACAAATGATTTGACAATGGGATGGAGTAGTTATATAAAAGATATCAGGACTTATTGATTATTTTTATAAAATTATGTCATGAATATATCGAAAAAAGTAGGTACTTTACTGTTTTTATTGATCTCCATCTGTGTACAGCTGGTTCTTTTCCTGTTTTGTCTCAGTCTGCTCCTGGACAATTTCGAGCTGGTCGGACCGGCCATAGTTCTGTCCTGGGCCTGGAAGGCCGCAGCCTGCTTGGCGCTCCTGCTGACCGTCGTACTTTTCTTGGTGGACCGGTCTCTGCTTCGCGTTCGTCCCGATATCCCGGGCCGTGTAAAAGTGACCCTGAACCGGTTCCATACGGTCACAATCATCCTGTGCCTGCTGTGCATAGTGATCTCGCTCTACCTAGATAACCTGTAACCTCTGTTCATTTTGCTCTCCCGGCGCGGCGCGCCGGGAGAGGGGCCTGTTTCCAGCCGGACGGCGCACTATGGACAAGGCCCAACGAAAAAGACTTTCCAAACGGGAAGCTTTTTTCAATCAAAATCTATGTTACGCTTTTGCCAAGTTGACTGTCCGATTTAAACAAAGGCTTGAAAAATGCCCGCGCCGAAATCCGGCGCGGGCATTCTCTTTTAAAAGTGACTTTTCCACTTTGTTGCTTTTAATAAGTTCGGGTGCAGACCTCCCGAATTTTTTCTTCAATGGCCTTTAAATCCAGAAAGGTGTCCGGACGCTTGGAGGGGTCCCGCAAAATGGCGGCGGGGTGGTACACGGCGGTCATCCACACCCCCGACTTCTGCACCCATGTGCCGTGCTCCTTGGTGATCTTGAAGTCCTCCCGGATGAGGCGGCAGGCGGCGATGCGCCCCAGGCACACGATAATTTTGGGCCGGATGAGGGCCACCTGAGTACGGAGATAGTCGATGCAGGCATCCTGTTCGGTGTTGAGAGGGTCACGGTTCTGGGGCGGACGGCACTTGACGATGTTGGCGATGTACACGTTTTTCTCCCGGCTGAGATCGATCAGCTCCAGCATATCGTCCAGCAGCTTGCCGCCCCGGCCCACAAAGGGTTCCCCCTGGAGATCTTCGTTTTCCCCCGGCCCCTCTCCAATGCACATGATCTCCGCATCCCGGGGCCCTACCCCGAAGACTACGTTGTGCCGGGTGTCCGCCAGGGCGCACTTCTGACAGCTGAGACACGCCCGCTCCAGTTCCTCCCAGCTCTTGGCCATATGCGCCGCCCCCTTTCTTGCTTGGTGGGTTAAGTATAACATATTCCACACTAGGTGTGGAAAGTTTTTAAAATTTTTTCTTCGTTGAGAAGTCCAAATTTTTCCATATCAAAAGACAAAGTAGTCACAAAATATAGTGGTGTTTTCCCAAAAGCGCCGAAACATATAGGGAAAAAGATAAAAATGGTTGAAATAAAACAAGAAATAGAACAAATGTTTTACGCAAAAAAGGACCATTTTTTGCCTGAAATCAGTGGGTTTTCTACAAAATGCGAGGAAAAAAACTCTTGCATTTTATGTCAACAGCCTTTATACTAAAAAACACGGTGGAGGAAAATGGAGTAAAATCCCTGAAAAAGCCATGAATGTGGGGAAGAGGTGAGGATATGACCGGCACATATGAGCACAGCATCGATGCCAAGGGCCGGCTCTTTATCCCTGCCAAGCTCCGGGAGGAACTGGGCGTCACCTTCTACCTGGCCATGGGCGTGGATGCCTGCCTTGCCATCTACCCCCAGGCCACTTGGGACCGCTTCACGGAAAAATTTGCCTCCCTGCCCATGAGCCAGTCCAAAGCCATGCGCCCCCTGTTTGCCAACGCCGCCAAGTGCGAGCTGGACAGCCAGGGGCGTATCGTCATCCCTCAGAAGCTGCGCAAGTATGCGGGGCTGGAGAAGGATGTGGTCATCATCGGGGTCAATGACCGGGCGGAGATCTGGTCTGCCGATGCCTGGAACGCCCAGGAAGAGGAAGAGATGACCCCAGAGAAGATGGCCGCCTGTATGGCGGAGCTGGGATTTTAAAACACTCACGAAAAAATCTTCGTTTTTTTCCGTGAAGGGATTGCGGCCCGACTGCGTGCACTCACTTTGTTCGCACACTGGCGGGCCGAGAGGTGTTTTTGAAGCGGCAAAGCCGCTCCAAAAACGGAACTTCATTTTTTATGCGCCGGGGGCGCAGGCTCTGAGAGACTTCGGGAAGGAGGGGCGACATATGAGTGAATTTACCCACCGCCCCGTCCTGTTGGACGAGTGCATTGAGGCGCTGAACATCCGCCCGGAGGGAATC